>NZ_JBNNST010000009.1:0-186712 GCF_050278025.1 Peribacillus sp. NPDC097197
CCCCCAATTAAAGATACCCCCATTATTCCCGCCATAATTCCCATACCTAACTTCTTTTTCAATTCCATATTTACTCCTCCTTAAGCTTTTTCCCCCTTTTTCAGGGATTTTATTTTTGAACGGCTATTAAGTTGTAGTTTTATAACCGATTCGAACTGGATAAATAGGCTAAATGATATTGTTCCTTCGCTTTCTTCTTTACTTCCAATTCCCCTTAGGGTCTGCCAAATGGTAAAACCTGCATTGCAGAATAACAACACCCCCGGTAGAATAAGGAGTAAAGCGCTAGTCTCACGTGAATTGACAAAGTGACCGATATAACCGATATAGGGAATTGTAACCCCTGTATAGATGCCCACCATATATTGGGGAATCCGGTGCATTGTTGTGATCGCCCTTTGTTATGTATTGCGTCCCCGCCCCTTAACAATCCGATGGGTAATCAGGATTCCGTCACTTGTTTTATAAGTAACGACCTCCCCTTTTTTAACATGGGTTTGTACACTAACCGGCTTTTCTCTTCAATAATTTGCCACCTTCACGTTTTAAAAGTTTTTGAGTTTGTTACCCCCTATGCCGGGCCGCCCCCGGCACAGAAGGCATATCCTGACATGTAATCTAACCTACTGCCAGACCTCAATCATTGCATCGGCATTCGCTTTCAAACTGTTATACGCTTTCGCGGAGATCACATTCGTATTTTTTTGATGATCCAACAGCACTTTAAAACCAATCATTTGTTTGACAACCTTATCCGCAGATCCTGATTTTTCAAATTGGTCAACGCCCGCTAAATGAAGTTTCAAAGCTTGCGCTGCACCTGCTTTAAAGGCTCCCTCTTTGGCAAAGCTATCAATAATAGAACTTAGACCGGTTGCGCTAAGATTGCTTGCCAAAAGATTCGTATCGGTAATACTTTGATTAGGATCTGTCTCTGAAGTAGCCGTAAAGGCAAGGGTGGCCGGGGCAGTCTTGCCCTTCGGAATTTTCACGTATACCGGTACATTGACGGTTGCTCCAGGCTCCACAGCCACTACGTTTTTATCAAGTTGAACTGTCCAATCATTACCTGCAGAGGCGTTGACACGAATAAGATCCTTTGCCTCGCCGGTGTTAGTGACTTTAAAATTATATACTGCCACTTTGTCCTGGACGGCAGGCTTTATAGTTCCAGCGCTTACATTTACCCCGCGTTTATAGGCACCTGCACCATCCGTGTTACGGATGGCAACTTGATAACGAACTACGCCATCATTGTCTTTATGATTCCCTAAAATATAGAAATGAAGTTTGTTGTATGGATCGTTATACTCACTGACAATAGTATCTTTATCAATTGAACCATCGAACTTTCCTGCAACTAAACTTGCCCCACTCCCAGCTTTAAATAAAGCATCAAGAGTTTGACGGGGGTCCCCTTTGCCAACCATTGCTGTTGTGCCGTCAGGTCTTGTAAAATCTTTCAGATTGATATCCTCAGGATGTGAATCAACTACCCAAATATTCGGAGCAGTCTCCGCATTTTTTGTCTTGGCTATCAATACACCGGAGTCTGCTGCAAAGGAATCCGTGCCAAATCGGTCTACAACTTCAAGGGTATAGTTATCGTACAATCTATTGTTTAGAATATCATTACGCCAGTCACCGGCAAGGTAATCTGTAGGTGTTAAATCTTTCATGCTGATGTTGATACCGTAGAGTCCGGTCCGGCCAAATTCACTGCCAATTGGTGCTTGACGCGCGATAATATCTGCAAATACTGGTCCAGATTCTTTTAATTCATCACGGTTTATCTGCAAGACTTCATCTTCTTCAATAAATCCCTGCTTCATCTTATTACGAAGCATATGCGCTGCTGGTAAAGAAGCACCAAGAGTAGAAGGAATCATCCAGCGAGTATGTGTTCCACCGGGACCATTAAATGATCCACGGCTCATTGTTTCCCAATAACCCGAATAGGTTCTAGGGTCAAGAGCTGCATTATTATAGTTGTCGCCAAGGCCCCGGATATGACCAAATTCGTGAGCAAATGTGCCCATTCCATCACTTTCACCTTGAGTAGAAACACGAATCCTTTTCCCATTAATCGTTGCACTAGATGCAGCCGACCATATCGTTTTAGCTGCATAATAAGAAGTCCATGGTACATAACGAGTTTTTGCCCAGTTTGGCATGTTTTCAAATCCAGGTAAATCCGGTGGACCAAATGCATCAGGCACCGATTCTGGATTCAGGAACATCATTTCGCCGAGTTCCTGCCATACAGTTGACTCATCATAGCCGGCATGAACGATGAATGCAAAGTCATATTCTTCTCCCAAAGCGGCTATATCGGCGGCAGCGGCATTTATGCCATCCTGAAAAAGGTTTCCGCTTGTATAGTTACTTGGGAGTGTATTAGAGTTATGACTGCTTTCTAGCCCATATTGAAATTCATTTTTATCCAAACGGTATGGACCAAATGATTCAAGGGTTACGCCCCATTTTCCATTAGAGTTTTCTTTCCAAAAGCTATCTATTGTCTGGTAGTTGTTGAGTTTGCTAGGAACATTCAAGAAATTTTTCCACCACTCCCCTAGTTCTTCACGAGGAACAGCAGCCACTTGTGGGTTACCGACAAGTTCTGAGCCCTTAGGTTTTGTCAAGATAAAATCCTGATCCGGAAAGTCGACCAAAATCAAGGCCCCTTTAAGTTCTGTTTCCGGTTTAATATCGGTGTTATTCCAGTCAATACCCGGAATTGGATTATAATCATTCCACATCATATCCTCCGGATTCACCCATGACTGTGGGTCCACTGGGTCTGGCATTTTATCCAGCCCTGGCTCCACAGCAAAAGCGGCTGTTGAAGACATTGCAAGCAATAATGTGGTCGTTATTACTGTAATCTTATTTCTAAGTTTCAAATAAATTCTCCTCCTAAAATGGCCTACTTTATATGTAGGCTTATCTTTTCAAAGATTACCTGATGATGAACTCATGTCGTTCGTGTTATTAGCCCATTAATCGCCTCCTATTCACAACTTAAGGACATACTTGGTTATCTACCCCATCAAAGTCAGAAACCATAATCATTAATCGGACAATCACATGCAAAAGAAGCCATAATACTAATTTGGAAAGTTAAAAGAGAAGAATCTTGTAATGGAAGTTTTGTGTTGTGGAAAAATTTATGAGTTCTAAAAAAATATTCATAGATTCTCTGAATGGGGTAGTGTTAATTATAAGTATCTCACAATTAACAGAATATTAAAACTATTAAAACACTTTTACCAAAAAGCGTTTAATAAAAATGGGTTAAAAATGATAGTTAACTATCCATGTATTATAGAAGTGTTTTTTTATGAAGATCTCTTTCCTTAATAAGCCTAGGTGTAAGCTTACTATTTATTACCTGTTATATTTCAAATGTATGTAATAATAAAAACTTGCTTAGGTAATGCATGTTGGCATGTGTATCGCACTTTTAGTCACAACCAAGATATAGGGGGAAAATCGAATTATTTAGAAGGAAGTCCAGATAGATAGATTGGTGCTTAACTTTTTACATAAATGAGGAACAGATATTTATCATTGTGATTTTCTTTGAGGAGCCTTAAGATTTCCAAGTGAGTTTGAGTGTTTCTTAATCATTTATATTTTATTACTTTATTGCCTGTTCATTATTTCCCTCAACTCTCAACCCCATTTTGTTGATGCATAAAAATGGTAAACTCTCTTAGAGTAACTATATATGTATAAACAACGAAAATCCCTATAACGTTTATAGAGTGGCCTTATGGGATGGAAGATTTTAAAAAAAGCATGAAGCACATGATAAAACCGAATGGGGCCGTCTAAGTCCTTTTTGAGTAAAATAATGGAAAAGTGAGGAGGTGGAAATGTTGTTAAACGTTTCTACCTCCTCACTTTTTGTTCAATTTGGGCTAAATCACCCCTCAGCCTAATTTTACTGATTATTCAGTTTTATAGTGATGAAAAAGCTCAAAACTACCCCTTATGATATGATTTCTTTATTTGACTCCATTGTAAATTTATCTTTTGTTTTCCCTTTCATGCTGTTAGCAACTAGCACGCAAATCATACTGAAGATAAATAAACCAAGAAAGAAAATCCATGCAACACGGTAGCTTTCAGTGAGATCATAGATTAAGCCGGAAACAATGACACCTAAGGAACCTGCTGCAACAAAGAAGACTTGTACGACTCCAAAAATTGCTCCGAAATCCTTGTTACCAAAAATATCGTTTGTCATGAATGGAGGTCCTAATGTCGAGATAACGACACTGAATCCAAAAGCAATCGCAAATAAGTACGCGAAAGCAGGGCCTTTTGCCAACAGGAGGGATAACATAGCAATAGTCATACATATCCCTACATAGATAGCTCCTCCAGCGGTACCGAACTTATCCAATACAGTACCTAAAATCAATTTCCCCACTGTGTTTGCGAGGGAAAGCAGGCCAAAAATCGTACCGGCAAAGATGGCGGGATGACCAATATCTATTAAATAAGCGGGAATATGCATCTGTACACCCCCTGCTACCAATGCAAAACAAACGATTCCTAGTACAAAAATCCAAAACATTACTGTCTTCTTGGCTTCGCCCATCATTAAGCCGCTCTTCGCTGTCTCTATATTCTCAGTTGCCTCCATTTTATCAGCACCAAGTGGGGCTAGTCCTTTTTCGGAAGGACTTTTCTTGGCAAATAGTAAAACAAACGGCAATGTTAAGACAATGAGAAGTATTCCCGCTATAACATAAGCCGTTCTCCATCCGTAGTTTGTGATGATGGTAGTTAGTACAGGACTAAGCACAGCAGCGCCTATTCCTGATCCAGCAAAGGCAAAACCCATGGCCTTTCCCTTTTTCTCATAAAACCAGTTCGTTACCATAATGGAAATGGGTATATTCGAAAAACCCGCGACACAGATACCTATCATAAACCCAACAATACAAAAGTATAGAGCCGAATTGGCTAATGAGTATGACATGAATCCCAAGCCCGCCACCACTACACAAATGGACATGATCAATCTCATATTTCCCTTAGCCAGTAGCTTTCCCATAAATGGAGAAGCTACTGCCACGCCAAGACCAGCTATGGAAAGAGCAATTGAAAAAGTGGTTCTGCTTATTCCTAAATCTTCAGTAACAGAAACCATAAATAGGCTGTGTAAAGAATTTATTATAGAGTAAGCGGCAAACATTATAAAGAACCCACATAATACAACATACCAACCATAGAATACGCCTTTAGTTCCTTGCTCCATACATAACCGCCTTTCTCCAACTACTTCAATTTACCTTCGAAGATTAACCGATATCAATATAACAAGTTTTCTCACGGGTGAATTCCATAATAGAATCCACACCGTATCCACTACTTTTTTGTCCACCGAAAGGCAACTCAGGACCTACTGTCCGGTATGTGTTGACCCAGACATTTCCGGACTCTAATTTCCGAATCATTCGGTGTGCCCGGTTCAAGTTCGTCGTCCAAACGCCTGCTCCTAAACCAAATTCAGTATCATTAGCCATAGCAATCGCTTCATCTTCCGTATCAAAAGGGATGACGGTCGCCACCGGACCGAATATTTCCTCCTGGCAAATTCGAAAGGAGTTACTATCCACCCTGATTAATGTAGGCTCAACCCAGTAACCTTCCGCTAAATGTGGCTGATTTGGCAATAGGTCCTTTCCTCCATGGCGACCGCCGATGATAATTTCTCTACCTTCTTTTTTACCTAATTCTATATACGAGCACACTTTTTCATATTGTGTGGCATTAGCAATTGGCCCCATTGCGCTTTCAGGATGCATCGGATCTCCTAGTTGGATATACTCGGTGATCACTTCTTTCATTTTGGTAACCATCTTTTCAATAATCGATCTTTGAATAAGGATCCTGGATCCACCTACACATATTTGGCCTGCATTCCCAGTGAAAATCCCATTGAGTGTAACCCCTTGTGCAGCTTTTTCAAGATCAGCATCTTCAAAGACGATGTTTGCTGATTTCCCACCAAGTTCAAACGTCATGGGCTTTGGATTTTTAGCCGTTGAATGGGCAATTGCCCTGGCCGTTGCCCCAGATCCAGTTAGGCTGACTCTATTCACGTTAGGATGACTGACCAATGTATTTCCTACTTCCACTCCATCCCCTGAAACAACATTCAGAGTACCAGGCGGAAGAACCTCATTAATTAATTCACCGTACCTTAATGACGCGACAGAGGCCAGTTCAGATGGTTTGATTATGACGGTATTCCCCGCAGCAAGGGCATAAGCTGCTTTAACAGTAAAAGTAAAAAGAGGTGAGTTCCATGGAAGTATTCCTACAACTACCCCATAAGGTTCCCGTAATGTATATCCAACACTCGATGAGCCCAACTGTACGGTATCTCCCTTACTTCCTACAGCTGTCGCTCCTGCTGCATCGTACCAGTAACTTGCTAAACTCGGAATGAGTCCGTAACTCGTTTCCCTAATGACCCACCCATTATCTCTAGTCTCTAACTCCGATAGTTCTTCGCCATGTTGGACAATCAGATCACCAATTTTCCTCAAATAGTTTGCCCGCTCCATAGCTGGTAGGGTAGACCAGCCCTCAAAAGCACTCCTCGCTGTCCTTACTGCCGATTTGGCATCTTCGACTGTACTGTTAGGAATAGTGGCCCAAACCTTTCCCGTAGATGGATTGATACTTTCTATTTGTCTTCCGGAAGAAGATTGAATTAAATTCCCGTTGATCATATTTTGAAAATCCCTAATTTCATTTGCTATTTTCAAAGTTCAACTCCGCCTTTCAAAATGAGTATATATTTCAAACAGGCATGATTACCGCACTTTCGTCATACCATCCTAATGCTGTTGCGGCTTGTTTATAAAACTGATCTGTACGGCCTAAATAATTCTCATAGAATCGGGCCCGCTTTACAAATAGCTGGCAATCCATTTCTTCTGTAAAACCAATTCCTCCATGAATTTGAATATTATCAGCGGAGATACGGGTAAAGGCATCCGTAGCAAAGATTCTTGCGCAAGCAATGGCCTGAACACGATCGGATGCATGACTTTCCAATGCCCAATTCGCATAATATGCCAAAGATCTTGCTGTTTCCAAATCCGTTTTCATATCTACTATTCTGTGTTTGATAGCCTGGAATCTTCCAATGGGTTGGCCAAACTGTTCACGAATTTTTGCGTACTCGGTAGCCATCTCCACTACTTTCTCCATAGCTCCCACTATTACAGCTGAAAGTGAAGCATTGAAGGAAAGTAAACCCTCTTGGAGAACATCCCAGCCTTTGTGAAGAGTTCCGAGGATTTGATTTCTTGGAATTTTAACGTTACTAAATGTAAGCTTTCCTAAGCTGCGCGTCTCATCCATGTTTTTTTGGTTTTGAATAGTCAGATTGGGATCGGTACGATTGACAATAACTAACGAAATCCCTTCTGTACCTTTTCCTATATCTGTGCGGACCGTTACGATAAAATGATCGGCTAACTCGGCATCTGGAACAAGCGATTTTACCCCATTTAATATCACTTGGTCATTTTCTACTTTTCCAGATAGATTAATTCCAGAAGGACCATAACTTCCGCCCCTCTCTAACCATGCAAGAGAAAATGATTGAGTCCCATTCGCTATATTGGGTAGATAGTTTTCTTTTTGTTCTTCCGTACCGAACTTTTCTAATAAGGGAACAGCCAATGCACTCGTTTCTAAATAAAGTCCTGGTACTAATGAACGACCGGATTCTTCAAGAACAGGTATTAAATCCAAAGGTCCTAATCCCATTCCTTCATATTCTTCTGATATATTAATACTAGTACAGCCTAATTCGGCCATTCCTCTTTGCAGGGCTAGTAATGATTCTGTATCACCCTTGATAAAATCACGAGCTGCCTTTGTTTGACCTGCATCATCTAAATACTTTCGGACATATCCCCGAAACATCTCTTGTTCTTGACTTAAAGAAAAATCCATTTTTCCTCACCCCTATTTAGACTTAGCGTCCCATATCCTTCGGTAAGCCTAGAATTCTTTCAGCAATTGTATTCTTTTGTATTTCACTCGTCCCACCGCCAATTGTCTGGCCGAATGAATAGAGATAATTATCTTGCCAATATGACTGACCTGAAATGGCATCTTCTTTCCATAGAAGGCCTTGATGACCTTGTAAGGAAATGGACTGAGAAAGCAAGTCCTTGGTAAGTTCACTTACCAATAACTTATCCATGGAACCCTCGGCTCCTGGATAACCATTTTTTATTGTTTTCGTTAAATTCCGATAATAATTTAAAAGAGAACCACGGGAACGAGTATATAAATCTATCATCGTTTTTCTAACAAGTGGATCGGCCATTAACGGCTTGTCATCCTCTTTCCATTCTTTTGTCAATGATACGAGGTCATTGAATTGCTGTTCCAATGTGAAAACCTGTGCTCCTATACCCGTTCTCTCATGCATAAGGAGCGCAATTGAAACCTTCCATCCTTCATCCACTTCTCCAACAATTTCAGCATCATATGCAATCGCGTCATTTAAATACACTTCATTAAAATCATGCTGCCCATCCATTTGAATGATAGGTCGCGTTTCCACTCCTGGTTGTTTCATATCCAAGAGGAACACCGTTATCCCTTTATGTTTCTTATCAAAACGATTTGTTCTAGCTAGTAAAAAGCATCGATCAGCTAGATGCCCAAAGCTTGTCCATACCTTTTGACCATTAATGATCCAACGGTCTCCATCTTTTACTGCACTCGTTTGGATGGCGGATAAATCTGATCCAGCGTTAGGCTCGGAATACCCTTGGCACCACACTTCTTCACCTGTGAGGATTTTTTGAATATACTTTGTTTTTTGTTCTTCCGTACCTATTTGCATAAGTGTTGGTGCAACCATATGTAGTCCAACATAATTCACCAAAGGAGGTGCTTTAACACGAACCATTTCCTGATGATAAACAATTTCCTCCATCAACGTAGCTTCCCGGCCACCATACTTTTTCGGCCAAGCAATTCCCGCCCAGCCCCCTTCGTATAACTTCCTTTGCCAATCTCTTAAAAAAGCGGCATATTCACCTTCATCCTTAGAAACCTGGCTAGATCCATTTAACCAACCTTCAGGTAAATTTTGTTCAAGCCACATTCTTAATTCATGTCGGAATTCTTCTTCCTTTGCTGAAAACGAAAAGTCCATTGTTTCTTTCCCCCTTTTTTACCAGTCTAAATTGATGATCTATACTTGAATCCATTGTGGCAAAGAACGTTCTTCCGTCATTTTCTCCCAAGTCATCTTGACCTGCATTCCGATATGAACATCATCGGTAGGACACTGCTGAATATTCCCGATTAATTTGACATCAGGCAATTTATCTAATTCGACAATTGCAATGATGAGTGGTAAATCATCTTGGAATCCTGGCAGAAATGGACGATAGGAAATGATATACGAATAAACTTTCCCGTTTATGTCACTACCTTGACTTTCCCAACTTAGTTCCGTACTTCCGCATTTTGCACAACTTGGTCCAGGAGGATGCGAATATTCCTGACAGCTATTACACTTTTGTAGAATCAGTTCATGACGATCTGCCCCATCCCAATATGGGGTATTATCTTGGGTTTTTACCGGAATTGGTTTTTGATATTCCATCTTTTTCCCTCCTAGTTTCTAAGAATCATAGCTCCTGCGATATCAGGACCAGCCCAGCCAGTACATATACCTATTTCACAATTTTCCACCTGGCGATCTGTCCCTTTATATTCATGTCGGACTTGTCGAACAATTTCCAATACGTTATTCATCCCATGTGTATAGCCTTCTGATAACATTCCTCCAGCAGTATTCGATGGTAATTTCCCACCCATCCGTAAGTTTCCTTCGGCTACAAAATCCCCTACTTCGCCTCGTGGCGCGAATCCATAAGCCTCTAATTGACGTAGCACCACCCAGCTATAACAGTCATAAATGGACGCAACCTGAATATCTTCGGGTTTAACCCCTGCCATTTTATATACTTCAGGTGCAACATAGTCAGAAGCGACTTCATCTAAATTGTTCCAATAATGGGCATGTGACACACATTGCCTTGCAGATAAGCCCATGATGTAGACTGGTTTAGATTTACCATTTTCAGCTCGCTCTGCTGAAGTGACGATGATTGCATTTGCTTCATCTGATTCCATGCAGAAGTCGTGCTTATTAAACGGATAACTTAAATATGGTGTATTTTTATATTCTTCCATCGTTAACGGTTTCCCGTAAAAATATGCTTTTGGATTTCTTTGGGCATGCTCATAAAAGCTCGTGCAGACATGTCCAAGATGCTCCTGGGTCAACCCGGTTTCATGCATATGGCGAGTCGCAAAAAGTCCGAACCACTGTGATGGGCTACCCGCTCCGTAAGGAATGATAAAGCTCCCACCTTCAATGGCCGATTGGAGCAGATTCACATCCCAACCTCCCCCGCCCATTCGGACGCCAGATCTCCCATTCATAGAGCGGTAGATTAATACCGTATTTAATTGCCCTGTTTCAATTAGACCAACAGCATCAGCAATTAACATCTCCGTGCTGCTTCCTCCACCCATAATATCGTTTACATATTTCGGACGAACGCCTAAATACGTGGCTAACTGATGTGAAGTGCAAGAATCATGTTCGGAATAACTCATGAAACCATCAATATCTTTCGCTTGAAGACCAGCATCATTCAATGCTGCCCGTGCTGCATCCAATGCCAAATGAAGGGGCGTTGTTCCAGAATTCTTGGATCGTTCACTCTCCCCAACTCCGACAATGGCGTAGCGATCTTTTATACTTCCCATAAAAAAGCCTCCCTTTTGATTTCTAAAGCAACCCCCTATTGAAATTGCAAGACGACTTGCCCTGATCCTACAACATGCTCTGGTTCTTTTTCTGCAATAAGATCCAGTTTGACAAAGCGTTTTCCCTCTTTTTCATACACATTTTTCACAAATGCTGAACAGGTAATTTGGTCTCCGGGTACAGTGATAGCACCGAATCTCATTTTAAAGTTCGTTGGCATAGCGGTATCCCCAGCCAATTTCATTACATATTCCCCTAGAAAGCCCATGACCAGCATTCCGTGAGCAATCACCCCTTGCATTCCTACTTTTTTGGCAAAGTCATCATCTGTATGGAGCGGATTGAAGTCCCCTGAAGCACCTGCATATTTGACTAATTGAACTTTTGTTACACTTGGCTTGGTAAGTGACTTGAGTCTTTGTCCTTCTTGTAAGCCTTCATAATTCAACATTTCCCTTTACTCCTCTCATTGGAAGTCTTCCTTTTGCTCCAATCGACTATTTATAAGCAATTATTCCCTACTTAAACTGTAGATGATTTAGCTTTTAAGGGCCTATAGATAATATTCGTACGGCTTATCACAACCAATTTACCCGTTTCATCTCTGATTTCCGTATCGAGAACCACGAACTGCATAGGCCCTTTTTTTCCTTCACGTTCATACACATCAGAGACCTTCATCTGGCAATATAGTGTATCCCCCGGACGAATTGGGCGTTCATAGATGAATTCCTGCTCACCATGCAGCATTCTTCTTTGATCGAGCTTTAGATCCAAGTTTTCTCCACTATCTTGCCCTATTGCTATAGGGAAAGTGGGAGGAGCAATAATGCCTCCATATATTGTTTTTGCAGCATACTCTTCATCGATATATAAAAGATTAAAATCACCGATTGCTTCTGCAAATTGCCGTATATGCCTTTTTTCGACTTCAAATACAAATTGATTTCCAGTTAAACCCTTTAAATAATCCAACTCCATAGTTTGCTACCCCCTAATCGTTGTTTTCACTTCAGATTCGTTACCGATAACAAGCATCGCATCCGCTGCTTTAATTCCATCTCGATAAACAATTAGAGGATTTATATCCAGCTCTTTGATGGAATCTTTATAATCAGTGACCAAGGCTGAAACCTTTAGTAACACATCAATAATGGATTCGATATGAACCGGATCTTTTCCCCGCGTTCCTTTAAGGATGGCTTTTCCCTTGATCTCTTCAATCATTTCATGAGCATCTTTTCTCGAAATTGGCGCAACCCTAAGTGACACATCTTTGAAGACCTCTACAAATATCCCTCCCAGACCAAACATGATAACAGGTCCAAAAACCGGATCATTATTAGCCCCTATAATTACTTCCACACCTTCGGGGAGCATTTCCTGTACGGAAATTCCATTGATTATAGCGTCTGGTTTATACTTCAGTGCATTACGGGTTATTTCAGTGAAAGCTTTTACGACTTCTTGTTCGTCTTTCACATTCAATCGAATGGCATCTGCTTCTGTTTTATGTGGAATATCAGGGGAATCCACTTTTAAAACGACTGGGTACCCCATTTTTGTTGCAAAATTTGATGCTTCTTCAGCTGTTGTAGCTAAAGATCTCTTTGTAGTTGGAATTTGATAATGATCCAATATAGCGCTTGCTTCTGATTCACTCAGTGTCTTGCCAGCAGGCAATAGTTTTTCTATATCTTGCTTCTCTATCAACTTAGGAATTTCAAGTTGTTCAAATGCATGTAACTCCTTATTTTTTCGATAATATTCACTGTATTCGACTAATTTAGCAAATCCTCTGATTGGATTTAAATTACCCGGTACAACAGGAATTCCATTTTTAACAAGCTCTGCTGTGCCTTGAGGAATGGACATGCCTACCAGTGGGAAAGAGGTAATGAATATGAATTTGTCGGAAGCTTTACAAAGACCTATAAACTCTTTTAACAAAGGATGATCAGCATCCCAATAATTAGGAAACTCAGTGAAAATAATATTATCTACTTCAGGATCTTCAATAAGAGCCCTTAATGGAGCGATAAATAATTCTGGATTGGATACAGAGGCAGCAGCTGTTAAATCAACTGGGTTGGAAGCGCTTGCATAAGTAGGAATATTAAGCATGATTTTTTCCTTTGTTTTTTCACTTAGAGGAATGATGGTAAGACCATTTGCTTCACAACGGTCTGCTTCATTAATGCCTCTTCCTCCAGAACTTGTGATGATTACTGTATTTCTTCCTTTAGGCAACTTATTGGAAAGAAATAACTTTGAAAAAGAGATGATATCTTCATAATCATCAGCTCTGACAATACCGGATTGCGTAAAGAATGCATCATAAACATGATCCGAACCAGCGAGTGAACCAGTGTGAGAAGCAGCAGCTCTACTTCCTGCTATACTTCTGCCTGTTTTCATGACAATAATTGGTTTATTTTTGTCCAGTGCGTCTTTAGCCAAAATTCTTAGCTTTTCTGGA
Organism: Peribacillus sp. NPDC097197; assembly: GCF_050278025.1. Lineage (NCBI taxonomy): Bacteria > Bacillati > Bacillota > Bacilli > Caryophanales > Bacillaceae > Peribacillus > Peribacillus sp. NPDC097197. The sequence continues at coordinate 13,326 of NZ_JBNNST010000009.1, forward strand.
TTTTTAGATCCTTCCAAGTAACCACTTATTACGCTTATTTTTGGATCATGGATCATATATTCTACGATATCTGCAAACTCGGTTTCCATTTCATTTCCGACACTCACAAAGTAGTTAAAACTTAGTTCATTCTGTGCAGCAGCCATGTATGTTAATACACCAAATGCCCCACTTTGCGAGACATACCCCACACCTTGTTGACCATCCAACGGAACTGATAATATCGCAGGTGAAAACGTCCCGATTAATCCATTAGACAAATTAACTAACCCAACGCAGTTGGGACCGACTATTCGAATACCATTCTTTTTGGCAATCTCTGTGAGCACCTTCTGCTTTTCAATGCCTTCCTGTCCAGTTTCAGAAAAGCCCGCAGAAAAAATGATGGCCGCTTTAACATTCTTTTTTGCACATTCTTCTAACCCTTGCTGTACTTGTTCGGCATTTAAACAAAATATGGCCAAGTCAATATCGTTTGGTACATCCAATAAGGAAGGGTAACATTTTAATCCTTCAATCTCCTTCGCTTTGCGATTGATTGGATAAATCTCTCCGATAAATTCCCCATCCAAAAGTGTCTTCACTTGTAGATTACCAATCTTATATTTATTCGCAGATGCACCTAGTATGGCTACAGACCTAGGATTAAATAAAGGATCAAGCGATTGATTTGAAAGATCTATTTGATTTTCATTTGTCATACATTCTCCCCCAACCTCGTAATGTATAAATCATTTCTCTGTTTTCATCTTACATGTAGAGAAAAAAAGATAAGAAAATTAACTATCGCTAAATTCATATAAACATTAGGAGGTTAATTCATGTAAAACCTTTCATTTAACCTTGATGCAGCAAGGGATACAAGGAGACACTAAAAAAATTACGTTCTATATAACCCCGACTATGCGTGGGGATAGCCCCGACATCTGAACAAGATAAACGCTTAACTTTTTAGTTTGAAATAAAAAAGGAAACCCCGTTTAAGGATTTCCTATATAAACTCTATTAAATTTTTTCTACTGTTCCTTGGTGATACTTGAATTCGTACCTTTTCTTAGTTCAATAGGAAACCACTTAAAACCATAAGAATATTAAAAATAAAGTGCCAAAGAATCGAAGGAATCACACTTCTGCCTTTGATAGTAATCCCTCCATAAAACATTCCTCCAATTGAAAAGGCAATGCAAGTAACCCATGGAATTCCAAGTGAATAATGTTGCAATCCAAAACCCAAACTTGTTAGTACGACCGCCCATTTTTCACCTAATAGTTCTGAGAACCGATTCAGCAGATTACCTCTCCAAATAAGTTCTTCTAATACAGCATTTGTTATTGAAAATATGATGGTGAGTAGCCACATTTCTTTGATGGCGAACCAACCATTTTGAATAATGAAAGGTGTAAAGACAATAGTATTAACGATTAATGCTATGAATAGAAAAAACTTAACACTCGTTCGGTGAAAACCGGACCATATAAATGGAAAGTAAATCAGTTCATTCCATTGTGGTTTTTTCAAATATGCTATAAATGGAGACTTGGAAAAGAAAGATAAAATGAATAAGGGGACCAAAATTAGAATTAATGATACTCTACTGAAAAGTATGCGTAATTCCTTTGTTTCAAACTGTACCGTCCAATGAGTAATTGCATATAAATAAGCGGAAAATCCAACTCCAAATAAATAGAATACTTGTGATAATAAACGATTTCATGGATTTATCGAAGGTTATAAAAATAAAAATAGACGTAATTAGCCATATACCAATAAGTAAATAATTGTTTAGTTGTAACGATATGATAAGGGATACAAATATAAATAATGAAGCGATATGTTTAAATACATATGACAATATGAAACATTCACCCCTCCGAAAACAGTAGTTGCATTAGGGCCAAATCCCTCCTGCTTACTTCGGGGGCTATAGTCCAATTCCTTCCCTTTTATTAGAGTGTAGTGTAGGAATTGGACTCTTTGGCTCAATGGAATTTAATGAGCGGAATTCGGCGTTTTAACCACTATGTATGATGAACCGTTTCATGTTTTTCCAACCATTTAAGCATTTTCATGCGAATTTTTTTTGATGGGACTTTAATTCCCCTCTCAATATTACTAACGTAAGGAGCAGAAATTTCTAGTTCTTCTGCCAATTGATATAGTGTAAGATTGAGCATTTTTCTAGTGTTTCTTATTTGCTTACCAATTTGTACATTCTTTTGGTTAGAATGTTTTTGTTCCGAATCATCAATAGTCTTTTTTTTCTCAATTGAACGATATTGTTCCATAATAATCTCCGGAGGTTCTATTAAAATCATGGAATTCAACCAAATATTCGCCCATCCTTTAAAATCCGCAATAGACTCGTCCCACTTTTCATAATGCCATGATGCAATTACTCCATCATCAAGTAACTTATCAAAAGCCTTTTCAAAACGTTCTCTTGTACGCGATGGAGTTCGAATATTCAACTCTTCCCCAATAGATTCCAAGAGCGTACTTGTTTTATTTGGCTGTAAAAAGGTTCCTTTTCTTGCTTGTGTCCTCCAACGCCAGCTTAAATATCTAGTAAGTCGTTTCTCCCACAGTTGTTTATAAGGGTTATATTGCAGGGCTTTAATTGAAAGAAGTGCAACCTGCCTGCCAGATCCATTCAAGAACTTCGCGAAAACCCGATCAATTGTAAAGGTAATCTTTTTCTTACATGTTTCCTCCGAAATGGAGTATTCTTCCCCCTTACGGTCGATAAAAATAAATGTCCGTCCTTGCAACCTTGTATGAACTGGTTTACCTTTTTCGTAGACGATCGCTTTTTGGATATTAATCCATATGCTTTGAATATTTGTAAGCGATTTCAAAACTTGTTCTCGTTGTTTCGCTTCATATCCCCCTCTTCGCCCATCTCCACCAAGTTTAGGTTTTAAGCCTCTTATGGATAGTAAATCACTCAGGTGAATTTCTATAATTTCTTCATTGTTTCTCGCCTTGGATAAAAACAGGCTGCAAAGGGCATCGAATACATCCACATCCGCATCCGACAATGATTGTACTCTGTTCCATGCTTCGTCGGCTATACTCTGTTCCACATTTAGAGAGTGGTTGAATATAGGGATAATTTGTATAAATCCTTCTGTGTTTCCACGTAGAATAGGTGTTGATGGCCATGGAGCATTTCCGATTTTTTGAAAGTTCTTTTTATAAATGGCGTCTCTGACAGATTGGTACGGAGCACTATTCATTACCAGTAAATGGTCTTGGATAGTAAAGCTTGAAGAAAAATCCCTGATATTTGTTAATAATAAATCGGGTGTTCGAAAACCATCTTTCTTAATACAAAGAAGCTCTTCTATTTTTTTTACAGAACAAGATTCCAGATTGAAATGAATGATGATTAATTTAACCCATTCTTGTACATAGCCATTTACGATATCAATTAATTTCAATACAAAATCGGCGTCCTTAGCGAATTTATTCGTAAGTTGTTGATAGAATAATTTATTCAGTTCATCATTATCCAGTCTTGCCAAATGATTATTGCCTAACAAATCGACAATTTCCTCAATAATCCAATCTTTTATCTGATTCCTAAACCAACTATAAAAATTGACCCAAACAGTCTCCTTAGCCAAAAAGGTATCTGTTTTTAATTTGTTTTCCATTTGATAAATGGAATCTTCAATTAATTGTTTATCATTAAAAACAGCCTCGCTTTTTGAAGACATCTTTTCATATCTGCTTATAAGGTAAAACACAACATTCTGTGCTATTTGTGAAACGGTTTCATTTCGTGCTGTAATCCTTAGTTTAAAAAACAACTCTTCATTTTTTTTGTATGCCTCTTCCCAAATAACAAAAGATGTACTAAAACCTTCTTTAAATGTTTGAAAACCTGTCCGGCCTTTAGCCTTATGAATGTGATACATTTTATGAAAATCATTATATTGGTTGTTTGATTCATAGATGCAAAGCACCAAAAAGTTATTTATTTTGTTTGACCAGGGAAGAGTTGGCATGTTACCACTCGACTGGCTATTTGGTCTTTTTGTTTCGTTTTGCTTACCATCTATATTTTTTTGCATGAATACCTCCCCATTGAAATACGTAACCGCTCAAGATTTACTATTAAGATATAAAAAAAATGAGATGTATAACATGGAGTTAATGAAAGAGCAGGTAATAGCCATCCTATTACATATATTCAATAAGCATTAACTTTACCCTTCTTTTGAACTAGAGTAATTAAAATTTTCTTGCCTGATTGCTTATATAAGAAAACGGATCAAAATAAAAACTCCTCAATTTAGAGGAGTTCATTCTTGTGAGAATTCTTTTAATCTAGGTAAAATAGGCACCAATATTTCATTTGCTATGTAATCCGTTTCTAAACCGATAAACTGTTTTCCGTCCAATTCAACAGATCGGGCATACTCGGGATTGTTACAGAATATGAACGAGATAATTCCATTTTCTTCAGTCATGTCAACATATTTGAATGAAATATGATTTTGGGTCAAACAGCTTTCAAATGCAATACATAATTCGTCTAGGTTCGAATGGTCAATCGCTGAAAATTTCATTTTTAACATCTCCTCTGAATACAGGATAGCAAAATATTAGTTAGATTACAAAGGACATAACATAGTTACTTTTACACACTTTATCATCACCATGGCTACATGCTGTCATTTTGAACTGTATGGATAGCATGCCATGTCATGTCATCCTTCAATATGAATATTCCGGTGCCTGTCTCATATATTTATACAAACACCTTTTGAGGAGTGTGACAGCATGCAATCTTTTTATAAAGGAACGCTCATCTTGATAGTCGCAGCGTTTTTTGGTGAATGTATCGAGTTTTTTGTAAACATGATTCTCGCCAGGGAACTACAAGAGGAAGGCATGGGGCTTTACATGTCCATTTTGCCTGTATTCTTTCTGATATATGTAATTGCCAGTTTTGAATTGCATGTTTCGATTGCCAAGTTTGTCGCTGAAAACAAACCTGCATTACATTATAATTTACTGCTTCATGCCTTCAAATTGGCAACTGTGGTCGTGCTGATCATGTGTATCATCCTTCCTTTTATCCTTTCATTTTCTTCAATAATGGACGGGTTTCACCCATATATAAAATGGATGCTGATCGGTTTGATACCTATCGTCGCATTTTCCTCGATTGCAAGAGGTTATTTTATGGGTGTACAACAAATGAGCAAAATTGCAATCTCAAACTTTTTAAAGAAGATTTTTCAGTTCGGCCTGTTGCTCGTCATCTTTAACTTGTTTCAATTTAACCAGGAAAAGTCTTTGCTAATGGCCTTTTTCGTATTGGTAGGAAGTGAATTTCTTGTATTCTTATACTTGATCAGCATACTGATCCTTCAAGTTCGGATCATGGGCCGTGGTACGAATTTAAGGACCACAGGTAAACATGCCCGACAAAAGCTTTTGGAGGTATCCCTCCCAACTATGGGACTTAGAATCTTTCATGCAATCACTAATGCCATTCAACCCTTTCTTATTCATGCTGCGCTTCTTTCAGCAGGGTTTGGTGCCGTTCTTGCAACCGAGCACTTTGGGATGTTAACGGGTGTCGCGATGACTATAGGTTTCTTTCCGGCATTTATTGCTCATTCTCTAATGATCATGCTTATTCCGACTGTATCGGAAGCTCACAAAAATCAGGATAAAGAAAAGCTTAGAGTCCTGTTACAAAAATCAATGTGGTTTACGGTTATGTATGGAGTCCCAGCCGTACTCATTATCTATTTATTTGCGGAACCTCTGACAGCACTCTTCTTTTCTTCCACAACAGCTTCTCTTTATTTGAAAATGCTTTGTCCTTATTTCCTTTTCCACTTTTTCATCATACCGATGCAAGCCTACCTCATTGGATTAGGTCTCGTCAAAGATGCATTCATCCATACCGTGTGGGCTCATATTGTTTCCTTTACCCTAATGTATATTCTTGGATCTCAAGCTGTCCTTAATATGGAAGGCGTTATCTTGGGTATGAATACAGGTGCTGTTTTAATTACATTAATGCATTACTTAACCATCTGTAAAAAAATCGGGATAAGCCTCTGGTTGACGAAATCCAAACAAAACGTTTATTAATAATGGATTGTTTGGACAATTTGGTCATTCAAAATCCCAACCATCTTGCTTAATGCTTGTACACGTAACCTATTTCCAGAAACTGATCTATAAGGATTTTGAAAAATATTTGTCCCTTTTCCTGTACTTATGTCGCTATTTGATGTATATTTCAACATACTTGGGTATTAATCAAGCAATGTGGTTTAAACTAAGCATAGACTATTAATGGAGTGATTTCATGAGCAAGGCTAAAGCTAAGAGTGGAACAGGTAAGGGAACAGGAACAGGTACGGGCAAGAAGGGTTGGAATCGTTGGAAAACGGGAGCCAATAAGAAAAAGAGTGCCAAGCCGTACGTAAGTAAGGGCGTCAAACATGGCAATGATTCCAAAGCCAATGGTAACGATTCGAGTAGTAAAAGCGAGAAATAATTAATCCACTTAATCGAGTGGCTACAAATAAACTTTCTTGTCTCAGATTCTAATACGGGTTATTCATTCAATTAAATCCATAGAAGAAGATTGGACAATTAAATAATGAGATTAATAAAGGAAAGACACTACCCAATTTGGAAGTGTCTTTTTTGTTCTATGAGGTAAATGAGATGTATGTAGAAAGAATAAGAAGAAGATTTTGTGCTATCTAATATTACTTTTGGGTTTAGTAGGATTGCTTTTTTTGGGTGAAAGCTTTGTATTATAGGTATTTGTAGCTTTTTTAACCGTATCCGTCACTGAATGAATGGCTTCCCCGACGTCTTGGGCCGAGTCGAATAATGGTTCCACTGTTTTGATCTTCCCTTTCACATCCACAGTGATATCGTTCGCTGTATGAATAAGTTGTTTTGATTCGGATGAAAGGTCCTGTATCGCTCCTCTCACATCAATCAATGTTTTATTTGCCTCCCCTAACGTCACCATCACTTTTTGTAATGTACCAATCAAGAAAACAACCAACCAAATGAAAGCCAATGCGATTGCTGCGACGCTATATTCCATAACCATGAAAAAATCCCCCTTAAACTCAAAAAATTCATTACATGCATATTGCCGTAGTTTAGATGTATATGTTAGTAATTCTCGGGGTGCATGGTCCTAATATGAAATCTTTTATTTGATTTTGATGTGTACTCCCTCTGGCTGGTTATTTGGAGCAGTCGGATTTGAAGGAATTTCTGAATCGGTCCTGCTTCCTTCTTTGATGGTACTGGTGACGTTATGAATCATTTCGCCAACATCTTGGGCCGATTCCAATAACGGATCTACATTACTCATTTTCCCTTTTACATCAACGGTAATTTGGTTCGCGGTATGGATTAATTGTTTGGATTCATCTGTTAACCCATGAACCGCCTTTCTTACCTCTTCTAGGGTTTTATTGGTTTCCTCAAGCGTACCCATTCCTTTTCGAAGCGTCTTGTTTAAATTATAAATCAAATAGACGACAGCTCCGGAAACACTAGCCACGCTTAATTTAATATACATGCAAGCAACCTCCTTTTCTTTAAATTTATGCACTAGCTTCCCTATTCATTCCGTTAAAAGATTTTGCTTGCCCTGTTCTTCTCAACCTGGATTTTTTGCTATGTTCGACTATGTCTGTACTTTATCTGTTTGGCTATTCATGTTTTGAAAATTGTTATTAAGGAAATAGATGTAGACAATATGAGATAACCATTAAGGAGGAACTTACTTATGTCACACGAAAATTATCAGTCAGTCATTCAAACTTTGCACGAATGCATGACTGCATGCAACCATTGTTTTGATGCTTGCTTAAAAGAAGAGAACGTAAAGATGATGGCCGAGTGCATCCGCTTGGATCGAGAATGCGCGGATATGTGTTCATACTTGGAACAAGCATTAGGAAGAAATACACCATTCGTTTCTGAATTGGCAGCTACCTGTGCTAAGATTTGTGAAAGTTGCGGGAATGAATGTAAAAAGCATGATCATGAACATTGTCAGAAATGTGCCCAGGCTTGCTTAACGTGTGCAGAAGAATGCAGGAAACTTGCAGCATAACTTCATATAAAGGGATAGGGTGCTCTATCCCTTTATAATTTTGTTTTTTTCTTCCTAATGATTGATGTTAATTTATTTAAACTATACTTTGAGTTGAAAGATCAAATAATATATTCTACCGAGGTTCATGCTAAAATTATTGGTTGGCATTTCACTTGAATTCTCATACTTTGCATCCCTCCATCCTCAAAGTTATTAAACTTGGCTATTTTAGGAATACTAGTCTTAAAACCGGAGGGTAATGTGCATGGCAAATCAAAAAGTTTCCGGTGAGAACGATAAGGGGAAAAAAGTATCAACTATAGATAAGAAAGAGAAAGAAAACGAGGTAACTCGACTCAATCGATTATTAGGAGCCGTCATGAGGTATTTATCCGACGACGAGCAAGAAGAAATTGACATCGAGTACTTATTGGAAAATACGGATGGTTTGAGGGAATGGTGGGATCAATACCGCGAGCTTGACCGAAAACGGGTTGAAGAAAAAATTAAAAGTTCCCTTGCAGAGCTTCCTGTTGAAGAGTTGGAATTAATCCTTGAACAGATACGTAATAAAGTGAATGGAGGCTGATTGCTCACTTCATTGAAATAACTAGTAACGCAAGTGGCTCTGTTTCATATATCCCTATCCTATGGATATGTTGTCCATATCTTTTTCTAATGGGTCAAATATCTTGGTTTCCCATTTCCCAGGCAATTCCCTAATCATATCAAGAACTTTCATTCGAAGGCTTTACGCGACAGTGGGACCTCTATAGAAAATTCCCAACCCCATTCATAGCACCGAAATAGGTTAAGTGTTATATTAGGGGTATCTACTTTTAATTTTGGAGAGTGATCAATATTCTATATTTAATCGCCATTCTTTTTCCTCCTCTAGCCGTCTTATTGGCCGGTAAACCAATTCAAGCCTTGCTTAACTTGATTCTCACCTTATTTTTCTACGTTCCAGGCCTAATTCATGCCATTTTGGTTGTTCATGACAAAAAAGCGGATAATCGAATGAAGCATCAAGCTGCCTTGATTGCAAAGTCCAATCGAAAAAAATGAATTCAACTCAAAAACCCCGTATATCTGCCACCATGTAAAGGTGTACCATATCCGGGGTTTTTCTTTATTATTTCCTTAATATTTTCGATTTTTTCTATGGCCATTATGATAACAAGCGTCACATATTTGAAAACGCGAGGTATCTGGAAGCTGTTTTCCACAGCGCTTACACTTTTTCTGATAATTGATTATTTCATCTTTCAACTGATCATGAACGCCATTACTGATTTCTTCCCGCACCCGTTCCCAATAGACAGCCTCGGTTCTCTTACCCATCCTATATAGAAACAAAAGATGAAGACCTATTGCTTTATAAGATAGTTCCAACTCCTCTAAGTTCCTAGTCCTTATAAAGGGATCGGGAAGTTCGCTACTCTCAGCAATTGCTTCTATGGTTTCTAGCCATTGGCGAATAAGGCGAGGTTCTTTTGCCGAAAAAGGTAAATGCAGGAAACCATATAGGTCCATTAATGAAAAACGAGCTTCGATTTCAGTCTCACGGATCAGTTCATAAAGCTCCCGCTCTTCCGAAAGTGATGCTTTTTTTGTTCCATTTGGCGGAGTGAACTTTTCCCATAACTCAAAGAATGTCCCTAAATTCCTGTAGTACTTCTGAAACCGTTCAAATACCGCAGAGGTCGGGGCAATCGTAAAGGTTTGAACCGGCTCATCTACCTGTTCAAGTAATTTCCTCATGATTTTTATGTCGCCCGTAAATGCTACTTTACCCGTATCATAAATCCCTTTTCTTCCAGCACGCCCTGCTATCTGTTTTACTTCTTGAGAAGTCAGCCTTCTTCTTCTCGTCCCGTCAAATTTCTCATTTTCAAGAAAAACGATGCGGCGAATCGGTAAATTCAATCCCATCCCAATTGCGTCAGTTGAAACAACGACGGATGTCTCCCCCCGATTAAAAAGCTCAATTTGCCTTTTTCTGTTTTCTGGTGGCATACTCCCATAAATCATGCTGACCCTATGCCCACTAGCTTGCACACGTGAGGCCGTTTCGAGTACTTGCCTTCTTGAAAAGCAAATAAGGGCGTCCCCTTTCTTGGTATTTTTCAATTCGAATTCTTTCGGTTCTATTTCTAACGGTATTTCCCGACTATATTCATAAATCTCCAAATCCGTTTCATCAAGTAAATTCAGCAACATCTTTTGAATATTTCTACTTCCTATAATGTGTACTTCTTTTGCATTTGCTTTCGTAATCGCTCTATACCAAGAAAATCCACGGTCCTTGTCCGCTATCATTTGAGCTTCATCAATGACAATTACATCATAGTAGTCCTTCTCATGAAACATCTCAACCGTACAAGAGATATGCTGTGCCCCATTTACCAGCTTTTCTTCTTCTCCCGTTTTTAATGAGCAAAGCACACCGTCTGCATTCAGCTTATCAAACACTTCCAGAGCAAGAAGCCTAAGTGGTGCAAGATACAATCCGCTCTCGGCCTTTTTCATTTTCTCCAGGGCCTGGTGTGTCTTTCCTGTATTCGTGTCTCCAATGTGTAAAATGTATTTGACCTTTAGTCCTAATGATGGTGTATAGGCCTTTCCAAAAATGTCGTCAAGGATTCTTTTCTCTTCTTCCTTCTTTCGAGCAGCTTCTGCCAGCGCTTCTGCTTTTTTTCGTTCCCTGGTTGCCTCGTCCCTTTCAAAAATCTCTTGATGAACAGATTCATCAAAGGGAATCTGGGCAAGCTTCAGTAAGTCAGATAGGTATTCTTCTTGAAGTTCGTCGAAACAAGCCTGTGACAAATCTGTCAAATCCTCTTGAAGTAACTCTTTAAGGATCTCCGGGGTGACGATATCCCCTAAGGTTTCTGAATAATCGTTCAACACTTCTGTAGTCAAGTTCTCAAGAACCTTTTTAGGTATATATTCAAAGATAAAGTCTAATACCAACCGTTCATAACGATAGAAATAATTTTCATACTCGTAACGACTTTTACCCCAATCAAAAGTAGAATGAATATCCCCCGTCAGTTCATCGAAGAAATCAGTCACCATAAGGTAATCGGTAGATTCGAATGATCCCTCCTCAATCAACCGTTCTTCAAGTAGATACGGTTCTACAGACTGAAATTTCGGCTTATTAAGAAGATCAGTGGCAATTTTGCCTGATATATAATAACGGACATGTAAATAAACTAGCAGAGAGTTATTTTCTAAAAAAGTGTACGCTTCATTTTCAAGCTTTTCCTGTACCAGCCATCGCTTATGTGCTAGCTTTTGTTCCTCTTGCCTTTTAAAGAAGACTTCCCTTGCGTTCACATATCTCTGTTCCCAATCTTGATCGTTTTCGGAAAAGGTCTCCTCCAGCCAGGATATTGTATCAAAAGGGTGATACGTCCTTAACTCATTTCGAAACAAATGGTTGATATGCTTATGATCTGTCCCTTCTGTAACGAATCCCCTGCCTTTTAAAAATACTTTCTTTTCTTTTCTCGGAACGTCATTGGACGCTTTATTTAACCAAACATTCATCCAAATCTGTTCGATATAAGACATCCGATCTGAAAGGTATGTTTCAAAGGTCGGCATTACATCTTTATTTTCACCATAGCGGTCGATATCTTGGAGTAATTTTTGCTTTGTCTGTTCAATTGAAAGTGGGTGTATATTTTCTAATTTTCCCATGATAATCCCCTTTTGAATCTTCTTATTTATTATCCTTTCCAAAATTTTTTTAAAAATCAGCACGATAAGCCATTTTATCGGAACTGTGAGAAAGCACAAAGGAAGTGCTATGATGCAAATAGTGATAAAATATGACATGTATGATAGATTAATGGTATTACTTCCATTACATGTACAGTAAATGGTGACTCTGTCTACAATAAGCTATGTAACTTCTACATTTATAATGATGGTTTAAACTAATACTAACAAATTTCAAGCAAAACTGTATCCATTTTTCGTGATAGTAACCTCGAATTAGCAATGAGCTAACGCGACGAACATACCGTCATTTATATAAATAGATTCAACCCATGATAAATCACCCATATAGAACCCATCAAACAACCTGACTTATGGAAAGGGGATTCAGAAAATGATTCACCACGACATTAATTACTACAAGAATTTTGATTCCATCGCTAATGAAGTCTTAGAATTACTAGCTCATACGATTAAAGTCAATACATTCGTGCTCACGGTTTTCGAACAATCCCAAAGTTTTATCGTCAAGTCCTTCAATCGGAAAGCAAATCTAATCAAGACCGGCGATACCATACCCTTTAATGAAGTTCTTTGTAACCTGGTTGTCGAGAATAAAATGGAACCCGTAGTTATTAACGATATAAAAAATAGTACCCTGACATGTAATCACCCCATATTGGATAGGATTAAAAATGGATGCTACATGGGTGCTCCTATTAAAAATGAGGATAAAATCATCGGAACATTATGTGCATTCGATATTAAACCTTATGAATTTAAAGAGTATGATGTAGTGCTACTTAGCTCCTTGGCATCGCTGATCAGTCAAACGGTCAACATCGAGAATGGAATAATCAGGGATTCTTTGACTGGTCTCTATAACCGTAACTACATTTATAACTATTTTGAATATAATAAGGATGAAATTTATAACGAAATGTCCCTCCTTTATATCGATCTCGACAATTTTAAATATTTCAATGATACTTTTGGTCATGATTTTGGAGATAGTGTCATTAAAAGGACCGCGGAGTGTCTTTTGAAATCTTCACCTGACAATAGTTATGTCGCTCGAATTGGTGGGGATGAATTTGTTATTTTATTACGCACTGAGGATAGAATAAAAAGCACAAAACAGACAGCCGAACTCCTTTTAAAACAATTATCTTCCATGCCTATTCAAGTCGGTGGGAAAGAACATTTGATTTCTGCAAGTATGGGGATAAGCGTTTACCCGGTCCATGGGGACGACATGGTTACGTTACTGAAAAAAGCGGACCATTCTATGTATCTTGCTAAAGAAGGCAAAAAACATATTGAATATTATCCTACTTGATTCGTAATTCAAAAAAGTGTGGATGATTGTAATCATCCACACTTTTTTGAATTACCGTATAAAAAACCAACGTTTCGTTTTCAACTTACGCAAAACATTCAACAATTCAGCATTTTTTTTATGTATCCTGTTTTCGGATGGCGATGCTGAAGGGGCTGGGATGTCTACTCTCACAGGTTTCTTGTTCATATCTAAAGGACCCTTCCTATTTATCATTATAAAATAGTATATGCAGGTGCCCTTAAAATATCATCAATCCCAAGCCTCCTTCTTTCTAGAGGACATCCCTCAATTTGTTCAAACGTGTTGTCTTTTCTTTATGGTTCAGGATAACACGTTCATTTTGTTTCATCACCTTTTTTGTATGTGGACTTAAAGCCACATCGGGAATTTTGACCTGGGGTTTAATTACAGCGACGGAAACATTGCTTCCAGCTTTATCATAAATGCTCATTCAACCAACTCCCCTTAATTTTGTTTTATGACCATATCGAACATCATGATCAATAATGCTATTAATAAACAATCCACTTCTGACACGAAGCTTTCCGATCTTATCTCTAAAATATAAGGAAATGTCAAAACATTAACGGGCTGAAGCGCCATTTTCTCTTCATCATTGTAATACGTATCTTCTCTTTCCAATGTAGCACGGATCGTACTTCCAGACAAGGTCGGGTAAGCTTTTAACATCAAGTTCTTGTCTTGTTCCGTTTTAAAAGGAATAATTTTGACATTCATCCCTTCCTTGGCTGCATAAGCCTGAAGCATGATATGCAAGTAGGCCAGGTATTCCTCATTCGTCTGATAAAACTCCGGAATCCCTTCTTTTTTCAAAAGGTAAAACATATTTTTGACCTTTTCCCGATTATCCGATAATAACTTATCGCTTTCCGCAACCGCTTTAGTTGCATAGGAGAGCTCATTATCGCCAATTTTTGATATATACATGCTCAAAAATACGAACATATCTATCAGTACAAACAGAACGGCGACAATGAGGAAATTCTTCCACTCATCAAAAATGCTCGTCGGATAAAAACTCCAGTATATTAAAGCCCCCAATATGAAAATGACATACCATGTTTTTCGAATGGCTTCTATTTTCATGCTGATTTTATCTTTATACCTCCAGGATAAAACCACATAAACTAATAATGCAATAAATACGGCCCATACAAAGACTCTGAAAAACATCAACACTGTTTTTATCCTCCTACCCTTTTTTCAGCTTCTATAATTCTTATATAAATTATATTCAGGATGTCTCCCTCTTTTCCCTGCAATCAAAGAGAAAGTATAAGTGGGGATTGCTGTTTACATTTGCACTTGAACAGCGACCCTCACGCGTTTCATTCAGAACCACTTCAGTGAGTGATTACCAATTTTTATGTTATGATTAGTTCAGAATAAATCCCTAAATATTCAGGAGGAACATATATGCTGAAAACGTTAAGAATTTTCATGTCCATCCTATTAACCGGGATACTTTTTATAAGTCTTTATCCTCCACTAGGAAGACGTGCATCAAAGAAAAGAATCAAAAACTTCAGTACGAAAGAAAATTTTAAGAATGGGCAATTCATCAATCAAATTCCTGCGAGTCAGATGATGAGCCTTAAACATACTGGCTCCATACTTCGGGAGTATATGAAAGGAAATCCAAACAGACGACCTGCCGTTCCCATTTTGATTGATTCGACGGTCCGATCATACAAAGACGCCAATAAAATCACCTGGTATGGACATTCAGCCTTCATGCTTGAGTTGGACGGTAAAACTTTATTGGTGGATCCAATGTTTGGTAAAGCCCCTACTCCTTTTCCGGTGTTTGGAAACAAGAGATTTAGCGGTGACTTGCCAATCGATTTGGAAAACCTTCCACCGATTGATGCTGTCATTCTCTCGCATGACCACTATGATCATTTAGATTACTATTCCATAAAGAAATTAAAAGATAAGGTCGGTCAATTCATTGTTCCCCTAGGGGTAGGAGACCATTTGGTGAAGTGGGGTGTATCGAAGGAAAAGATACAGGAACACAACTGGTGGGATGAAGTATTCTACGACGGACTCCATTTAGTTTGTACGCCAGCAAGACACTTTTCCGGGAGAAGTTTAAATGATAGAAATTCTACACTTTGGTGTTCATGGGTGATATACGGAAAAGAAGATAAGGTCTTTTTCAGCGGTGATAGCGGGTACGGCACACATTTTAGAGAAATCGGCGAAAAATACGGTCCCTTCGATCTTACATTAATGGAATGCGGACAGTATGATGAACGATGGTCTACCATTCATATGATGCCTGAAGAAACGGTCCAAGCAACTATCGACGTAAAAGGAAAACTAATGATTCCCATTCATTGGGCAGGCTTCACTTTATCTCTTCATGATTGGACAGAACCCATTGAAAGGGTGACAAAAGCTGCCAAGGAAAAAACCGTACAAGTAGCCACCCCAAAAATCGGCGAGCCTGTTCACATTGGCGGAATGGAATTCCCTGACACAATATGGTGGAAATAAAATCAGCTTATCCCTTTATTGAGGATAAGCTGATTTTTTTATTTTACACTATGCTCTTTCTCATCAAAATGAAGTTTCATTTTAATAGGGTGATCTTTCCTCTCCCCAAAATAGTTGGTACCGAACACGCCCAGGATAATTAAAACTGAACCCACTATATCGAAAATCGTAATTTTTTCATTAAGAAAGAATGCTCCTGCAATAATGGTCACCACTGTCGATAGATTTGCAAAGACACTCATTTGAGAAGCCTTGATTTTTGATAATATCGTGTTCGAAAGCATCGACGTGACCAACGAAGCCAAGATTCCTAAATATAAGATAGAACCGACAAATTCCATACTTGACCATGGTGAAATGAATTCCGGCATCGTTCCCTTGCTCATATGAGATATGATTGCAGCCAGGTTAAAAAGGATGAAACCTGTTCCCATCATGAAAAAGGACATTTCACCAGGCGTATATTCCTTTGCCAAGGACCGTGTCATCGTCGTATATCCTGCTGTCGCTAAACAAGATAGAAGGATTAATCCCATACCGAGCAAATCAGAGGCATTCATCGTACTTCCTTTCATAAGGAAAATGAAAATGACCCCTACTACCGATAAAACAATAGAGATGTTTTGATAAAGAGAGGTTCTTTCCTTTAGAAAGTATCCCGCAATGATGACTGTAATGATTGGGGTGATAGCCGATAAGATTCCGGCATCCGTGGATTGGGAATATTTAAGTCCGAAAGTTTGAAAGACAAAGAAAAGGGTGGGAAACATTAATGATAATGGAAGCAGTTTTTTGATTGACTCAATTGTATAGCTCACCTTAATTACTTTTAGTGCGACCAGAACTAATATAACGGCGAAAGAAATGCTGAAACGGAACGCCAACGTATCAAGTGGGTTCGATTCGGCGATTGCCATCTTTGTAAACAAAAAGGATAAGCCAACAATGCTGGCATGCAATATGGCTAGCATATAAGCATATGATTTGGTTTTCATGGTTGCATCTCCTTAACTAGGATACTATGATTCCATTTTAGTTCTAGTACCCTTTGTACTTGAAATGCAATCCAATAATTCATTTGAATATTAATTGGGTAGAATTCAGTGAATGACCTATGGATCGAAGAAAAGGAGATGGAGTTGATGCTCCTAAAACATAGGTAGCAAAGTCTGCCAACGTTATACAAGTTATGATAGAATTCAATGAGGAAAGTGAGGGATACATATGATTGTGACCATCCTTATATTTCTTATGGCTGGTCTGGCCGAGATTGGTGGCGGATATCTTATCTGGATGTGGCTACGAGAAGGAAAATCCATTTATTTTGGATTGGCCGGAGGAATTGCACTTATTTTATATGGCATAATTGCCACATTTCAAACATTCCCTACTTTTGGACGTGTATATGCAGCATATGGTGGCGTTTTTATCGTATTATCGGTTTTATGGGGATGGGGAATAGATAAGAAAACACCTGATTTATATGATTGGATTGGCGCTATCATTTGTGTAATCGGGGCATCCATCATCCTATGGGCACCAAGAAACTAAAAAAACTAAAGGGCTAATAACCCCTTTAGTTTCCTAAAGCAACAGATTGATTTAAATATTTATCATCCGTGAGTGCTCGTGTTATGAAATCGGCAACATCTGCACGGGAAATGCTACGGCTTCCTTTTGGTACACCTTGATGCTCTTCCCGATACGAACCAGTAGGCGGATTATCAGATAACCCCATCGGTCTTGCCACGGTCCATGTCAAATTGTTTGCTTTAATAACATCCACTGCATTACGATGATCTTCCAATACATTCCCCAACATCTTCATTGTCAACTTCCCAATTAATCCTGGGATTTCTTTTTCAATACCCGCTGACGCCATATAAATGATTCTTGAAACATTGTTGACTTTCATTCCATTGACAATATTCTGCGTCATTTCATGTAGAACGGTCGTCTTTCCCAACCCACTGCTTGAGCCTAGGCATGATATGACCACATCTTTGCCCGATATGGCCTTTTGTACCGTCTCTTCTTCTAGAGCATCCCCTTGAATGATATGCAAGTTCGGATGATTCAATTGCAGCTTAGTTGGGTTCCTTACAAAGGCTGTTACTTCGTGCTGTAAATTTAGTGCTTGCTCCACAACCAATTTTCCTGTTTTACCTGAAGCCCCAAATACGATTATGTTCATGTTTTATCCTCCAAATGAAATGATAGAGTTAATCATAACACTGACCGGATATTTTATCATTACGTTTTACTCTAAAGTGATACTAATCATACAATACTCTGTTAGCTTACTTTCTTTACTGAACTTAGTGCTGCATTGCTGAATTTTTCTTGTATGAACCATAAATCGCTATCGCTGCGATAATACAAGGAATGGCAAAGGCCAAGAAGTTGACCTGAAGGGACAATTTCATATGGGTAATACTGTGATACATAGGCATTCGTAATGATTTGTGTACCTGTTGTCGTTCCCCCTGCTATGGCTAGGAGCAAATAAAGCATGAACATGCTTGGTTTAAAGCTCAACATCGTGAGTGTCTGGAACCCCAGGATTAAAAAGGAGACGAGTACGACTTTTGAACCAAAACGATCCGCAAGTTTACCTCCAACTATCGCTTTATATAAAAGCACTTTTGAATTATGTAGGAAAAAAGAGTTACTTAAAGCATTTATGAGATTTTACATAGAAATTAACTCTTTGAATACTGCCCTATAATAACGCCTCTAAGATCTTTTATTATATAACATTGCCTCTGTTTATTAACCTTCGCCCAATTAAATGGTACAAATACAAAAGACCAGCCCCCATAAGGGACTGGCCTCAAATTGTAAAAGTTATAAAGCCGCCATTGCCGTATTTCAGTAAGAAAGTTTTAAACCACCACTCCTCAAAGTGGGTGTTTGCAAAAATTTTCCTGTTTTCCAAGTCAGTGACGAGGCATAACATTCCAACCTTGATATAAAACTCCCTATTACAGCTTAAAGGTTAAAACTTAATTATCATTACGAACAACGCAGCTTATGTATTTATAATACCTAATGTTATCTTAAGTTGCAAGGTCAAAAATTTCCATCCACTACATTTCATGCAATAAATTTTATAAAGGTTCAGTAATACGGCCATTAAAGGCGGATTGATAGATGGTTAGAATATCTTCTTTTCCAAGTGGCAAGGGGCTTCTCGCTAAAAGCCTTTTTTGCTTTTCTCCATCTTCCACCAGCTTGTCTATTGCATTTTTAGGAATATCGAAATCACCTAATGTAGTTGGGATCCCTATATCTTGCACCAATCTTTTAATTTCTTCAACACATCTAAGGGATGCCTCTTCTTCGGATAAATAAACTGAGCTTCCACCCATGGCATTTAATAAGTCAGCCATCTTTTTCGTACTACTTTTTCTAATATAGCCCATAACATACGGAAGCAGGACGGCATTGGAGTCACCATGTGATAGGTGAAATTGGCCACCTAGTGGATAGGCAAGTGCATGTACTCCCGCTACGCCAGCATTAAAAAAGGCAAGGCCGGCCATATAACTTCCCTGGCTCATGTCTGTCCTTGCTTGTTGATTTTGCCCATCCTGAACGGCAGTACGAAGAGATTTGCTAATGAGCCTGACAGCGTGTAATGATAAGGCTTCAGTCGTAGGGCTGCTATTGACGGAAACATAAGCTTCTACTGCATGAGTTAGGGCATCGATACCTGTTGCAGCTGTTATATGTGGTGGCACGGATACGGTCAGTTCTGGATCCACTATGGCAGCGTCCGCCAATAAAAAGTCATGGGTCACAACATCCTTGGTGTTTCCAAGAGAAAGCACGGCAATATTGGTTACTTCAGAACCCGTTCCCGCTGTGGTTGGGATTAATATTTTGGGAATCCCTTTTGCAGTAATCTTCCGTGTTCCCGTTAGGTTCAGGTAATCTGCCACAGATCCTTCATGAACAGCAAGAACCGCAGCCAGTTTCGCTAAATCCAGAGCACTGCCACCACCTAGACCAATGATAAGATCGAATGGATGCTCCTTTATATAGCTAACCAGTTTTTCTCCTGATTCTAAAGGGGGTTCAGGAATCACTTCTGTATATAATTGAACTTGATACCCTGCTTCTTCCAATGGGAGAGTAATCTTATTCGTCACCCCTATTTTTATAAGCACCGGGTCCGTGATGATCAGAATACTGGAGATGTCATACCTCTTCACTTGAGGAATAAGTTGTTTCAATGACCCCCAGCCCACATGACTGAGCGGGGTAAAAATAAGTGTACTGGACACATAAACACCTCCAATCCAATATTTTTATCCATCATGTAATTTAATGGTAACACAAAATATGGTAGGAAGGTAAAGTTATGATGAGGGAATCGAACAATCAAACAATTTAGCTTGCAAGCAGAGAATAATATGGAGGCAATATGTTTAGATTATAAGCAAACAAGGCTTACAATTAATAGTAATTAACCTTTGCAATTGACGGTGTGAAGTCTATAATATTAGATATCAATATTTTTAGGGGTGACTATCTATGTTTTCAAATATTGGAATACCTGGTTTAATTATAATCCTTCTATTAGCTTTAATGGTCTTTGGCCCAAGTAAACTTCCTCAAATTGGACGTGCTGTCGGCACTTCGCTTCGTGAGTTCAAGGATGCCACAAAAGGGATCACCGATGATATACAAGCCGATTTCAAAGAAGACGTACAAGCTGCTAAAAAAGAGTCCATTAAATAGAAAAGTGCATAGAAAAAGACGCCTGCACGCAGCAGGCGTCTTGATGCGTTTGTGGCGCAAAACCGTCAGGCCACATCCCGACGTTTAGCTAAAAGCATGTTCTACGGCTTACACAAATTAGCTCATCGCTTTATTAATATAACATTAATCTGAAATTATTACAAGTTAATGTTTGAGACTTTTCTATTCTTAATTTAGTCCCCTTACTAGGTAGCACCTATACTCACTCATTCCCAAAAAAAGAAGGAATTAAGAATACTTTTCTAAAAAAGCGTTTTAGAGGGGTATACATTTCATGATTCACTCCCTCCCTTTTACACGCTATTGGTCAAAAAGGAATGAATCTAGCAGATTCCGTATCTTTTCTATCATGATCTTATAAATTCATTGTCATTGTTGTTAATTCCTCAGAGGATACCGCCACTTGATCGAACGCTTTACTGATTCCATCGAATATTTCGTTAAGCTCGTTCATTTCTTTGGCGACTTTAATGTTTTGCTCTTTGACAGACAGCATGGCCTCCGCAATATCAGTAAAAAATAATCCAGTTTCCTTTCCTTGTTGCGTACCTTGAATAATTTCATCACTCACGACAGCAATGGATGTATTCATCACATTTGTAAAGTCCCCTATTCCGTTTACCAATTTTGCCACTTCAGTAACGGACTTTTTCGTGTTTTCCGATAGCTTTCTAACCTCACCAGCCACCACCGCAAAGCCTTTACCATGTTCACCTGCTCTAGCTGCCTCAATTGCTGCATTCAAAGCTAAAAGATTCGTCTGTTCTGCGATTGAAGTAATGATTGATACAATTCTTTCAATTTCCTTGGATGTATTGGATAGCTGCTCCATATCCTTTGAGATAATAATTATTTGCTCTTGGGTTTTAACCATCCTTTTTTCGAGCCCCTTTAAAAGTTCAACCCCTTCTTTGGATTGCTCTTCTGTCCTGATGGCGGTATCGGATCCCTTTTGGGTAACAACTTGGATATCCATTACTTTATCCGCCATTAATTGAGTGGCGGAACTAGTCTGTTGACTGATGGCAGACAATTCTTCTGCATTCCGATTGACTTGTTGTTTAATCATTTCCTTATCACCCTGGATTTGTTGGCGAATTCTCTCATTTTCAAGATCATATGCTTCTAGAACGATTTGTTGTTCTAAATTCATGATTTTTGTGACAGCCAAAATCGTGTCCTGGTATAGTTCTATGTCCTTGATATGAGTCATCACTTGGAGAATGATTGACTGAAGCAAATCCTGAAATGCACTCAGATACCATTTTGGCTGCAAGCCAATCCTTACATGGACATGTGCAATGATATAACGCTGTTTAATATATTCATCATCGATACAACCACTAAACATTTCAAACATATGATGGTGTAACGTCGTCTTCAACCGATCAACAGAACTGTGCTTATTAATCACCTGCATTAAAGAGGGTTCCTTTTCTAAGTTTCTGTAGAAATTGTCTACAATTTTAATAATATGTTCCTTCACATTGTCCTGTAATGAACGAATAACACAGAGATCCTTTGTAGTTAAATGAATCATGTCTATTTGGGTTAACACACCTGAATGGTTTTTAATTTGTATACCAACTTGATCCTTATACTTCATATAATCAATATCATTGGTAAGGTTATTTTTCCATATGATTTTCATTAAGACTTGCCTCCGGATATCTGCTTTCGATTTATGATAGTAAGTCATATTCTATGTTAATATTAAGCTATTTTGATGAAAATTTCCTCATTTTTGAACATATTTTCACATTACTTTAGGACTATTTTTGGTATTGCCCTAAAAAAAAAACACTCCGTAAGAGTGTTTTTACGATTTATTGATTCAGATTGGAGTGTTTTCGTGAATATACAAAGTACACGATAATACCGAGGACCATCCAAATCAAGAAACGAATCCATGTATGGCTCCCTAATTGGAACATCAGAAACACACAGAAAACGATTGCTAATCCTGGTACGAGAGGCACCCATGGGCAATAAAAAGCACGTTTCAAATCTGGTTTGATTTTTCGTAATACGATGACTGCAGCGGATATCATAGTAAACGCCGTTAGTGTTCCTATATTGACCAACTCAGCTAAATCACTCAATGGAATAAATGCACCAAGCAACGCGGCAATGATTCCGAACATCCAAGTAACGGCATAGGGTGTTTTATATTTCTTGTGCAGTTTAGATAATGGCTTCGGCATTAAACCGTCACGAGACATCGCAAACATGATACGGGATTGTCCAAATAACATAACCAGGATGACCGTCGTCATTCCAATAAAGGCTCCAACATCAATGAATCCTGCAATCCAATTTTGTCCTACAACTTGTAAAACCAAAGAAATTGGATGATCCAACGCAGTTCCGAATTGTGCATACGGTACCACACCAGTCATGATTAAACTAACAACCATATATAAAGCAACACAGATGATCAATGAACCAATGATTCCTCGGGGTAAGTTTTTTCCGGGATTTTTCGTTTCTTCAGCTGCGGAAGCTACTGCATCGAATCCGATAAACGCAAAGAACATCAATGCGGCAGTTGAAAACACACCACTTATTCCAAATGGCATAAATGGTTGCCAATTCTCTGGCTTCACATAGAAAATAGATGAAATGATGAACAATGCTACAACAATCAATTTAATGATGACCATGATGTTATTCACTCGTTTGGTTTCTTTGGTACCTCGGGAAATTAATAACGTGATTGCTATGACGATTAAAAATGCCGGAAGGTTCATATACGTTGTGGTGCCTTCAATAGAACCAGGTGCTGCAGTAATCCCTTCTGGTAAGTTAATCCCGATTCCATGTAAGAACGATTGGAAATAACCAGACCAACCGGCGGATACCGCGCTAACTGCCAAGAGATATTCAAGAATTAGGTCCCACCCGATAATCCAAGCAGCGAATTCACCAAGTGTTGCGTAAGCATAAGTGTAAGTCGAACCCGAAACTGGAACGGAGGATGCAAATTCAGCATATGAAAGAGCGGCAAATAAACAAGCTAGACCTGCAATGACAAATGAAAGGGATAGTGCAGGCCCGGCGTGGACCGCTCCAGTACCCGTCAATACAAAAATGCCTGTCCCAATAATGGCGCCTATACCTAGCATCGTTAAATCCCAAGCACCTAGCTCCCTCTTCAAACCATTGTTATTGGAACCTGTGTTCAATAAGTCCTCGATGGACTTCTTTCTAAAAATGTTCATCTTTTCTCCTCCATAAAAAATAAAAAACATTCAATAAGTAAATAATAGAATGGCTAAAAATATTGTTTAGTTAAGATAAATTTCGACAAAACTCAACAAATCCTGAATTATCAGACTTTCAAATTATACGCATTACCCTTTTACCCGTCAATGGTTTTATTATTGTAATAGTATAATTTTTAAAGAATACTATCCTTATTTTCATTAAAGCTTACAAGATTTATATACACTATTAATATACTCACAAAATATTAGACATTTGATATTTCTTAATTATAAGGTAACTTTCACTAGTAATATGTATATAAATTTACTTCATTACAGGGCTCACCTTCGGAGCATAATGTCCTAATACCATGTTCAAGGTGACTAGATTAATATTGACGGATGAGACTGGCATCTCTATACTTATTAAGTCTTAAAAGAGGAAATATATATAATGGAGTAGGTGACTTTCATGGATTTTGCGATTACCTATCTGTCTTTTTATTTAATACAAGTCGAAGGAAAAGGCGATCAGGCGGACAAACGTTTTAAACACTTTCAAACACTTGATACCCAGGAATATGAAGATAGTCCTTTAAAGGATTTTCTAGATGGTGAATTGATGAAAATCTCCAAACGAAAAGTGGACCGTCATCCTAAAACTGAACAAATTCCGACGAAAATCGGTTCATTTATAGTAGAAGAAGGTCATGCGCTCGACTCAAACCCAAATTACAATGCATTCAATCGAGTCCGATATGCACGATCAAAAGAAGAGTTTCAAAAGGAAAATGAACTTTTTGCCCAATCTTATATAGATACAAGTGCTGTACGTGGCGGGGTTTTCCTTATTGCTTCGGCTAAGTTGACGCAATATCTTGATGAACCTTTCATCTTTCTATTGAAATGTGATTTCGAGCCAAAAGTCGCTTCCATTTCCGACGAACGAACATTAATTCGACATGTGGAAATGGCCATTACCACAAAAAATATGAAATCGATTCAGTACCCCTTCATGCCCGAAGAAGGGATTGTCGAAGAAGGTGAACTGAAAATCCATCAGGCTTCACATGCCCGCTACTTCGAAGATTTCCTTAAGTTCGTAGAATATGGGGAATCCATGCCAGAAATCATGAAAAACCAGGTCATCCATATGGTCCATGAACATGTATCAGCACAATTCGAAGAAAACAGCGACGAACTGCAGAAATTCGAGCAAGACCTCGAAATCTGGGAATCAAGTGAAAAACGAGAAATCCAGGAACGCTTAGAAACCCACCAGGTCGTCGAAGCAACTGCCCAAATTGTAGAACATACACCAGAAGCCGAACTGCGCATGAAGCTTGGCAGTACCTCCGTTAAAGGACTTCTAGCCGATTTCGGGGAAAGCATTCATTTAGGCAAGATTAATGGGAAGTATGTATTAATGATAGAAGCCGACACGATTCAGTTCGATAAAGGCGTTTCACCGATTGAATTCCATAGGCCAGATGATTTAATGGAGATTGTGGAGCGGATTAGTAAGAAGAGTGTTGGAGAGTATTGAGGGGGTTTTATATAGAGTTTGAGGCTAAATGAAAATGCTCACAATTATGTGAGCAATTATGTGAGCAATTATGTGAGGTTCCTAAGATTGTAGATAAAATTCCCTATTAGTAATTAATAAAAAGGCGTTTCTAAATGGAACGCCTTTTTATTGTCATATATTACTTATAATAGCTTTTAACAAGATTGGCTATAATAACAGGATTATTTTATTTGATAGTATCTTTCAATGCACTTTCTCACTTTAATGAATCCTCTATGGGCAAGATGATGAGATATCAAGTCAGATTTCACCGAGGTTATCTGATCCAGCGAAAATAAGCTATCATCATGTCTCTCCAAATAAAGCGCACGTCATTACTGGGAAATAGTGCTCTCTCTACTTGCGGTTAAAAATAGAGCCCCTCTTACATATTAAATAGGTACTTGTCATTTTCAGAATGGCAAGTCGTCGTCATAATACATCTCAGGGAAATCTTTTAATTCCTCCTCGAAAATTTTCCACCAGGAATGATTTCCATTAAATTTTAATATAGCTTCTAATTTTCTTACTATTTCACTATCTTTATTTTTTAATTCGCTCTTAATGTAATCCTCTAACCAATAATCTATTTCATGGCTATTTATTTCACAAATTTTATTCCAAAAGAATTCTTCTATATAAGCTTTATCCTCTTCATCACCGTATTTTATCTTATTAACAACTTCTAAATTCCAGTTACTAACATCTTCAAAATTCATCAAGTGTTCTGTCTCAATCCAAGTTCCTAGAGCACCATTTAAACAATTTTCATTTAAAAGATCATATTTACCAGACTTTACATTCTCCAACAATATATTTTCCACTCTAAGCTTTACTGCCTTATCTAGTTTGCTCCAATATTTAGCTGGAACTGTATTTAAAATTGTACGTATGTCTTCCTCAGAACTTGTATATTTTAATTCTTCGCTAATAACTTTAAATACTTGTGATATATTATTATCTTCTAACTGATCAAAAAGAGCCTTTAAAAAATAGTATAAATTTTCAAAATCTCCTTCCTTTCGTTTCAAAATAACTGTTATAGCTAAATTTGTTCTCTGACGTTTCGGAATTTCATTTACTAATAATTCAGAGTATTCTTCAGTTTTAACATAATATTTTTCGAATACCCTTTTTAAGAATGTTGATTCTTCAAAATTCACTTTAGACTTATCAATAATTTTCAAAATATAACCAATAAAACATATTATAGAATCCGCTTCTTCTTTAGTGTCGTTATACTTATCATGACTTCTTGGATTTCTAATGGCAGTATACAAACCTCTAAGTAATTCCTGCGTTCCTTTTTGGATATTCTTTTCTGACTCTGTTTGTAATTTATTTAGTTGTAACTTAGGATTTTCACCCCCAAAAGCTTGTCCTATTAAACCTGAGCCATCACCTTCTAAACCAGTTTTATTTCTAATGGTATCTGTTAATAAATGCATCGCATCTAAAATAGCACTAGAGTAACTTTCATGTTCGTAATTTTTCTCTATAGCTTCCCACAATTCTTGTTCAATAATAATTTTCAAGTCCATTAATAACACTCCTATCAGGGCAGCAGATTGCATGGTTTACATCCAAATAATAAACAAATTTGGCAGATAATATAATTATTCAGATAGATTGTAACAAGTTCAAACAGTAATAAACGGCCGATTTCATCCAACTTCCAATATAAAACAAAAAAAGGAGCCCTTACGCTAGGACTCGTAACTCAAATTCATACTATAATAGACTAAAACCGAGTAGACTAAGGGAACAATTAGTTACGGTTATCATACAGTGCGAGAAGCAAAGAGTATCTCTGACACGCTCTTTCTTTGAAAATACTATTTATAACTCAGCAATATCATTTTCTTGAGTTTTCTGATTAATCACCATTCTCGTGAATAAAGTTCCATGCTTTAATGTAGCATGATTTTTATCTCGATAAATGGTTATATCTGGATTATCAAAATCATCAGGATCAATAGGGTGTTCCGCAAAAGGGTTTAGATAGAGACTTAAGCCGTCCAAAAGAGACTCTCGATATTTAGTATGAACTATTACCTTTGTATCCCCTTTTGTATCATAATCATTATAGCTGGAGGTATGAAAATAAATATCCTTACTTTTTTTTAACGATAGAGCTCTTACTTTTCCTATACTAGCAACTGAGCTAAATAGAATCCCACTAATTTCCTTATACTTATCATTATTAAAAAGGCCAATAGAAATTGGAGCACCTGTTTTCTTCTTGAACATGTGGTCGTTATATTTCATATGCGGTTGCCCACCCTTATATTCAGCATTAGTAAGTCCGTAACAAACTTTTTGAATCGCTCCTATTCCTTGAAGAAAGAAGAAAGGCTGTTCGAAAGCCCCGACGGCCAAAATAAAAGGTTTTTCTTTTACATGTTCTAACTTTGAATACTTTTTTTGATACATTTCATGTTTACTCTGGATACTTTGACTAATGCGTTCAGATGCTAATTGAACTATTTCATCATGAACCCCATCTAGGTTTCTTCCTAATTTAAATATTTGGTTAATTTTTTGTTTGAGCTCATGCTCTGGTGCACTATCTTTTGGATTTTTAGTAGCGACTGCTTCAACTAATATCTTATTTTTCCCTTTTCGTGTGGTTAAAAGGAAGTCAGGTGCATGATGTGTATAGTCCAGTTTATAGCCAAGATTAGTAAAACAAGCATGCAAATACAACTCCCAAAAAGAGGAGTTAAAAGTTGTCTGAAATTCTTTTATAAATTTATTATCACGGTCTATAAAACCAAAACTCCACTGATTAATTACATCTTGTAGATCCTTGTCTTTCAATAAGTTGGAAAAATTAGGATGAAAAACTTGTTCTTTAACTTCAAAATTAAATAAATTCATAAAACTAAAACACTTCCTTATTTTAAAATACATCCCCAATTAAATGAAATTATCATTCTGGATAAGGAAGTTGATTCTTAATCTCTTGAGTAAATACGGATAACTTTTTTATGCTTTCATAAAATTCAGTCCAATTTCCAATATCTCGGTGCTTATAGGCGTGAATCGCATTTCGCCGTTGTTGTACCATTAAAATAAAAGGGTACCATTTCGGTGCAAAGATTTTTTCTTTTTGTAAAAATACTTTCAATTTTTCTAGTGTTAGGACATCTGGTTCTATTAACTTACCATTTGAATCCAGATAATGGTGTTGGCTATTTTGATAATGTTTTACATGAACTGATAAAAACAACTTAATACCACCTTCTAATACAGCTCCTAGGTTCGTCCAAGCGAGTATTAGTTTTCCCTCACTGTCTGTAGAGGTTCGGTAGACTTCAGTCCATGTGAATAAGGATTCTGATAACGCATGCAACCAATCTAATCGGGAACGAGTCAGTATCTTTTCTGCTTCTTCTGGAGCCCATCCTGCCGCATTCCCCCAAAAGTATTGATGGTCTCGATAGATATCTACAATTTCATCTATAGCTAGTCTAACTTCATTTAACGTTTCTTCCTTAAAAACTTCTAAATTGTCCATCTTTCTTCCTCTTTTCCTATAGTAGTTTCATTCTTGATTTTCCTTTTTTATATACATAATACAAGAATAAAAAGTAAAATATTACAAAAAAAGTGTAATTACTAATATTTTATTGAAAAATACTAAAAATCACTAAACTACCTTTTAGATTTGAGAGTAACCGTTAAGATGTAAGCTCATCTCTAATTAAACGCACCTATCAAAACCAATACTGCTTGCCTAATCCATTTTTCTTTCTCTCACTTTAATCTTTCTATATAATGTTGCTTTTGAAACAGATGTCATTTCTTCAATTTCCTTAATGGTGTATTGTCTAGATCCATACAACTTTAACGCCTTCTGAACTTGTTTATTATCCTTTTTCGGTCTACCACCTTTTCTCCCCCTGGCCCTTGCACTTTCTAAACCTGCCTTAGTCCGTTCTGAAATTAGATCCCGCTCCATTTCAGCTAAGACTGCTAGCATTTTAAACATTGCCTTACCAACTGCTGTGGTAGTATCTATACTATCTCTAATGCTGACTAACTCTATTCCATTCTCTTGTAGCTCTTCAGACCACTCAATTAACTTTTTAGTTGAGCGGCCAAGACGATCTAGCTTGTAAACTACTAGTATGTCTCCTTCTCTAGCATAATCTAACAACTCTTTAAGCTGTGGTCGATTATCCTTCATTCCGCTCATTTTCTCTTGATATATTTTCTCACAGCCCGCTTTCTCAAGTGCATCTAATTGTAAATCTAATGATTGGTCAAGAGTACTTACCCTTGCATATCCAATTTTCACTGATACCACCACTTAACATTTGTTACCAACATTGTATCAAAAAGGATAATTATAGTAAATATTGATTCTTTGTTTTTGATACGGGTTTTGTTACAAGTATCAACTTACTTATTAATAGTATTTCGACTAGCGGTGACATGTATCATAAACATTCGTTTTTGATACTATACTTTTTATCATTAGCCACCTGTCTATTGAATATTTAAATTACTCTACTAACATAATTTTATATCTGGTTATTGCTATCCCTATGGGTTAGTTTTTATGTAGTCTCGGAATTTAATTTAGACAAAAAAAGAGTCCAAATGAGGACTCTCTTGTGTTAGATACTTAAAACTTACCTGAAGTAGGTGCTGCAAGAACATAAGTTCCTGATTTGTTAAGGTTGAAATTCAATACTTTAAAAAATGAACCAGCAGAAGTTACATACCAATCCCCACCAATTTTGATGTATGGGTCTGCGTGATTGTTTCCACCAACAATAGTAGTGTCGTAACCCATTTGGTCAAATACTGCAATAATAACCTGAGCTGAAGCATCACAATCCGATAACCCTCTAAAAAGGTTATCATAAGCAGAGCGTGGTGCTCCAGTACCTGGGTCTTTTTTATTGGACGATAAATCAAGAGCTACTGACATAGTCTTATAAGCCTTTTCTATTTCCTTAACACTTACATTATTTTCAACTAACTCTCCAATATCCCCCTCAGCCTGCTTTAAATCTATATTTCTAGACGACCTGTTTGACCTGTCTCCGTCCCATCTTGCACCTTGTATATATTCGTTATAAAACATTGATGATTCTTTACTCCCACCGAGATACTGTTTATTGAAGTCTTTATCCAACGCAGATTTTACTGCACTCATAACCATATCATACTCTTTTTGATTTTTACTCTCATACGTATGGTTACCATGCTTGACCAAAATCCCCTTTACCACTTTTTGTTTCACTTTTACGATAGTTACCGTCTTCTTGGTTTTGTTATACGTAGACTTAACTGGTGTTAACTTAGATATCAAAGAAGTGGATACCATCATCGTACCATTTATAGAAGTAGCCTTAACCGCCATTTTATAACTCTTACTATTAATCTTAGCCGCCTTGCTACCTTCTGTTACTGTAATAACCGTTTTCCCCTTAGTCGCCGTCATCGTTTTTGCTTTCTTATCCGTCTTAATTTTAGCTCCAAATTCTTTAAATACATCAGACATTGGTACTAATACTTTCCCATCGCTGTATATAGATGATTGCTTAAAAGATTTAGTTTTACCTTCAATAACTGTTTTGATATTGGTATAGGTTACTTTTTCTGAAGTAGCAGCTGATGTCGGTTGAATAACTTCCTGATTCGAATTAGCAAGGGCATATATCCCGCTTGTAAAAACTGAACCTATCAAAATAGAACTAATCAACATTCCCTTAAAAACATGACTAAATCTTCGCTTCATATTTGCTTTTTGTCCTTTCCCATTTCTCCTATAAATAGTATTCATATGTATCTGAGTATCTTCAGAGATTTTAAGGTTCTTTGTCATATTCCGCTATCCTCCTTTTGTTCGTATTTTTGAAGTAATTTAAAACCCAAACAGTTGGTTCTAATATTTCTCTAGCTTTTTAATAAGTTCCTTCAATTCTTCAATAGTCAACACTTCATCTTTTTTTCTATGTATCATTCGGTGACAGTTAGAACAAACAGGCACTAGATCAGTCGCAGGATTTATAGCCACTTCTTCTTGAATCGTGCTCAGTGGTTTAATATGGTGAACCTCAATGAAGTCTTTCCCCCGCTCGCCATACCTTTTTTCAAAATTGAAGCC
Organism: Peribacillus sp. NPDC097197; assembly: GCF_050278025.1. Taxonomy (NCBI): domain Bacteria; kingdom Bacillati; phylum Bacillota; class Bacilli; order Caryophanales; family Bacillaceae; genus Peribacillus; species Peribacillus sp. NPDC097197. The sequence continues at coordinate 44,692 of NZ_JBNNST010000009.1, forward strand.
GCATCCTGCACAATTAAAACCATGAATCTCGATTGTTTTCGCCCTGTTCTTTGGATTTCGCTCATACCGCCTACCATAATAGTAGATTGTTGCACCATCATTATAATAATCATCTTCTTCAGAGTGTTCAGAATCAATGTCATTAATTGATGTTTTTAAGATTGAGCTATTCAATGATTCTTGAAATTCTTCGAACAAATCTGTAATAACTTCTACAGAATCCTTTTGCCAATCATTTGTATTAATTCTTCCTTGTTTATAATGAATCATCGTTACATCTTCAATTTTCACCATTGGATTTTGTTGATGTAAAAGTTTGATGCCCTCTTTCTTTGCTAGCGTTAATAATTGCTTCGTTACCCCACTCTGAATATCAACATGTTTTAGTACTTTATCATCTTCTAGTAAATAAACTAGGTACTTAGATAAGAAATTAGGAGATACAACATCAGGCTCTATTTTAACAGTTATAATATAATATATCGTTTTATTACCAATAATATATTTCTTATTATGTAATCCTTGTTGAAACAACTTTTGATCAAATTCATTTAGATCCTTCATGGATTTACCTTCTATATTAAGACTCTCAAGACAATCTATAACCATCGCGAAATTGCTATGCTGTTTTTGTAATACTCCAATGGCGTCATTCATCGAGTACCCTTTAAATATTCCTTTGTGCTTATCCTTAAGTCCAATGTAATGTAAAATCCCCATCGTTTGATAACCGCGACTCTCAGTAGAGTTCAGGCCAATGATATTCTCGTCTATCCATCTATGTGTTTTTGAATTGAAAATATACTCATAAACAACTCTGCTTCTAACAGCTGGATTAGATGCATTAAATTCTCTAGAACGTTTAACAGGCTCTAAATCAGGAATCCATAACATATCGTTAGAATATTCACCTTTTAACACATCTTGGTTTTTACTTTGCATCACTATTCCCCTTTATTTAAGTATTAGATAATAACCTAACTCTTTTCAAAACCTAAAATAAACCTTCATAAGTCTTTAGCTATAGTAAGAAAATAGCTCTTGCAATTTTATATCAATTCCACTTTGATTCAACCTGTCCATTCTACTTAAGTACATCTTTTCAAGCATCGGCTTTATTTCTTCAAATATTGCATGATGTATCTTTTTGTGACACAAAGGACAAAACGATATAATATTCGCTTCAACATCAATACTTTTTTTGAACAAATCTTGATATTCCATAGGAATTAAATGATGTGCCTCTACATAATTTTTTCCTGTTCTAGAAGAAATAAAAAGTTCATGTATTGAGTCTAATTCACATCTATATTTAGCTGATTCAATCGCTCTTTTTGAATAAAGAGGATTCCTTTTGAGTTTTTGTGAAAGAAAATAAATATGATTTAGCTTTTCTCTTGGTTTATCATCGACTTTCTCAATATAATCGATTGATATCATCTCTACTTCTTTTTGAAATGTTTCCTCATCTAAATTGTCATTATCATATACGGACCTTGAATTTTTCCTTAATAAAATTTCATACAGATTCTTGTAATAACTTCCATCTAGTTCTTGTAGAGATTGATTAAATCCTTTAAAATTCTTCCAAATACTTTGCATTTCTAAAGAAGTTATAGGATCGAAAATAGCTATGGATGTAGGATCAAAAATATAAGCGCCTTTATACTCCCCTTTCATTTCACGTTTATACAACAACTTTTCATCAAGAATAGCCGAGGCTATAATATGTCCTTTAAATTGAAATAAAACTAGAGTTCCAGGCTCTGCCTTCATCCCTTTTTTGAAGTTATACCCTCTAAAAGGTAATTCATTTAAAAACCAATTCTGTACGTCCTCAATTTGCTTTCCTGTAAACTCTGGGTCACTCTCTGACATGGGCAAAATCCTGATTGCAGGAACCTTTTCCCTTGTTTTTTTCAGCTCTCTTTTAATCGAATTTTCGATGAACGGAAGCTCACTCTTCAAAATGTGTATTTCTGAGGTCTTTTTTATGTTTCCATATCTTCTCATACGATAATGTAATTTATCTAATAGTTCTGGTATCTCGACTTTTTCAAACCATTGTTTTAAAACCGCCTCGGTTACTCTCCCATCAGCGCCATTACCATCCTTATTATTATATCTATAAGCATTCATGTTCTTGTAACCGATAAATTTACTAGGAGCGAACATATCTAACTCAGCAATATAATACCATTGTCGATAACGTGACAGAAAACGTCTTCTTAATTCATCATCTGAGCTGATATCATTATTAAATTGTCTTATGTTGTCTTTCACTTCTGTAACATCTTCTACTAATATAAAATCTTCCATTTTCCCATCCACTCATTCTATTTTATTTGAAATAGTACATAGTTTCTATTCCTATTTTTATAGAAAACTATGTACTATTCATACAAGTGTTAAACTATTTTTAGCTTAAAGAAAATTCATAAGCATAGATACTTTTCATCATTTTTCTACGTATCTATCAATGATGTTAAGAAACAAATCTTTAGATTTGTCTTGGGTCACTAAACTATCCTATTTATTTTACTCCAGACTAATAAGTTGAGAAGATAGCTTTCCATTCAACAATGATTTAACTAACCCTATATTTTGAGCGTAATAATAAGTATCTCTTCCATTATGTTTCACTTCAATGCAATTTTTAAATGTACCTGCAGGTGTTATCACTGTTTTATTTACAGCTGAAATTTGAGCTTTTATTTCCCCCTGCTCACCCTTACGCCATTTTCGGCCTACCTTTACTGGATACTCGATATCTACAATATAATAAAAGTCTGGAATCCCTATATATAATCCATTTTTATCTTCGTGAACTGCATATGTCTCATAGTCCGATTCCCATATATCCTCGCCATAATAACTTTTCCCTATATATACCTCTTTAGATTTCTTTCCTTTAGTTTCATACCAGTATACTTTTGATATATCTTTTAGATAAGAGTTAGCAAACATAAGATATTTCGTTGATACATAGCCTTTCTTCTTTTTATATCTTATTTCTGACCAACCATTTTTTGTTTTTGAGTAAACAACCAATTTTAATCCATCTTTTAATGATCCAACTTTTTTCGACTTACTATTTGCGCCGCTTCTTACATTCAGACTACTACCTTTTGAAACATTCACAAATGCTGTCTTTTTTGCATTTGCCTCGACCGATAGTGAATTATAAGAGAAAAATGATAATAACATAATTGGTACAATCATAATTTTCAATATATTACCCATATTTTCAATTCCCCTTTATATTATGCGAATAGGATAATAATACTACTTATATACACTTTTTGGAATGTATAACTTTACAAATATTACAAGTGAAGAGACAAAAAGATATACCGCCCCGTATCCGGCTCCCAAAGAATACATCTACTCTATTACAAAATTGTGAATCAATACCTCGGCTTTTCACAATAATGTAACAAGGACTAATTACTCATATCTAGAACTCTTTAATTCAAGGGAGGAATTTAATGAAATATTTCATTGCTCATATAACATTTAAAGATGGTTTCACACAAGAGTACCTATTCAAAGCTAGGACGGCTAATCTATTAGAAAGTCAATTCAAGAGATGTGCCGATGGAGGCGTGAGTACAATTAAATTTACTATTTACATGGAACATGTAGAATCAATATTCTTACAGGAGATTACCGATTACACTAACATCAATAAAAGGGCGTTTGCCAAAATAAATGAAACACGGAGCTATTGTTTAAATGATTTGTTGGAGGAGTTTGGTTTTAAAGATATCGGATATCCTAGCCCTTTTGAAGAAAACTGACGTAGGTGGAATTAGAGAGCTAGATATATTCAAAAATATATACAACCTTAGTCCCAAATAGTTTGAGAATCGTGATACAGTAACTATTAGGGGGCGAAATTATGAAAAAATTGAATATTGTACTAGTTGTTGTTCTATTCCTGTCATTACTAACTGGGGTTACAACAACGGAAGCATCTTCTAGTGTTAAGGTTCACTACATTAATGTTGGTCAAGGTGATGCTATTTTGATTCAGACACCAAATGAAAATATTTTGATTGATGCTGGCGGTAAAGGTAAAGGCGATGAAGTTGTAGCCTACTTAAAGAAACAAAAAGTTAAAACTCTTAATGCAGTAGTGTCCACACATCCTGACGCTGACCATGTCGGTGGATTAGCTTATGTAATAAACACAATGAAAGTAAAATCTGTTTATGCACCTAAAGTTTCCCATACTACACAAGCATACAAAGACTTTCTGACAGCCGTTAAGAAGAAAAAACTAACAATTAAAAAGGCAAAGACGGGCGTGGAAATTACAACAAAGGCAAAGAACACTTCATTAAAGTTCATCGCACCAGTTAAGGACTACGCTAAGTCAGACTTAAATAACTGGAGTGCCGTACTTTTACTTAAACACAATAAAAAGACGTTCTTATTCACTGGTGACGCTGAAGAAAAATCCGAAAAAGATATGCTAGCTAAAAAACTAATACCTAGTGTTGATGTTCTTAAAGTAGGACATCACGGTGCAAAAACATCAACAAGTTCAGCACTTATAAAAAAGGCCAAACCTAAATACGCTGTAATCAGTGTAGGGAAAAATGGATACGGTCACCCCACTTCTACTGTAGTAAAGCGATTAAATTCAGTAAAAGCCAAAATCTATCGTACGGACAAATCAGGTAACATCATCTACACCTCAACGGGTACGAAACTTACTGTAAAGACGGTGAAATAGATGGTAGATGGTATCATTGATCGTTTTGAAGGAAAGATTGCCGTCGTGGAAATCGATGGTGGGGACATGAAGGATATCCCGAAAAGTTCACTTCCAAAAGGAGCCAAGGTCGGGGATATGCTGATTATCGATGGAGATAACATTAGTATCTCTAAAGAAGGCACAGAAAAGTTAAGAAAAGAAATTGATAACTTAATGGATGAACTTTTTGAAGATTAAACAATGAATCGATTGCCCTCTCATTTGAGTAGGGCTTTTTTTGTATAGGTTGAGCGGATTATTTCCATTTTTATTTTTATCGAAAGAAGAACGAGTTACGCCGCTTTTGTAACCTTTATTCAGCGCCGTACGTTTTACTACGTCTTAAACTTTGTTTTTACTTCTACAACATCATTTGAACCTAGGTAAAGACCTAATACTATACATAAAGGTGGAAAAAAAATGAAAAAAACGTTTTATAGCAAATCAACCCATACCTTTAACATCCTATAATTAAAGTAAAAAAAACTTGAAAGGCATTTAGCCAATCAAGGTAATAGAATTCATCAATTTAAATTGTGTTCTATCTGAAAAACACTGTAATAAAAAGTACAATTAGCTGTTGCTATCTCTTTCTTCTATGAATTCTAAAAACGAATCTTGTAGTTCTCCTTCTGTATCAATAGAATCAAGCAGTAATTTAGGTTCGAACGAACAATCTTTTAAAGTTGAACTTCCATCAATTACTCCTAGCATGTTTGAAATAGTATCCATCATGGTTTGTTCAATTATTTTCATTAATGTATCTTTATTTTCGTCTGTTAAACTATCGTAAAAACCAATAGCTTTTTTCCAATAATCATCTGTTTTAGGAGTAACATTTGTTGTTTCATACAAGTTTTTGTATAGTTGAAGGTTCTCTTTAACTATTGACTCATAAAGTGATTTAACAAAAGTCTCATTCATTTTATTTCCTCATTTCTGGATACATTTTTTTGTTTAATTCAATAAGATTTTTTAATTCAGAATTTGGTATGTCACCATAGACTCTTCTTAGTTCCATAATATCCCTTGCCAATAGCTGTCTAGGATTCTCTATTCCTTTGGTACTTCTCGAAACTATACCATTAGGGCCTTTTATTGTATGACCGACCTTTGGAACATTTATTGCGGGAGCAGTATTTGGATCATAATTATCCACTAATTTCTTCATTACTGCCTTCTGGCCAGCATGATGGGCATCTAATCCTTCTACTCCTTTAATATCTTTATATGCTCCAACTTGATATTTACCCGTACCCTTACCATTAATTTCAGTTTCTACTCTCGCCATTGAGATTAGCTGTTCTTTTAACCCAGCACTATTAACCGCATTATAAGGGACGCCTCCTGCCAATTCTAATTGGTTTCTAGGATTGTATGGCAAAAGATTAGCAATAGAACTAGATAATTCTTTCGACTTTACAGTACCTTTCACCGCTGCCGTTTTAGTGGTTGCTACCCCAGTTTTAGTGACAGCTCCTGCGCCTTTAGTTCCTACCAATGAAGTGGCCACTGTTCCTATTGCATAGGATACCCAGTGAGCCCGTGAATAAGCATTACCACTTACCATATCTCGGTCGTAGGAGTCTTTGATAGATTTAGAAATATACTTATAGGTTTGAACAGGGTGGATGATGGAATTAGCCATACCTGTAAGACTCTCTTCAGGATTTGTGACAAAATCCCACGTTCCGACTACAAAATCTTTTCCTGCATCATAAAGGCCCACTCCCACTCCTTTTGCAATCTCTGTCGTTTGCCTATTTGTTTCTAATTGTAAAGCATATTGCTGATGGATAGGTTCTAAGTTTTCATACCCAATCTTATTAGCGATTTTGAGAAACTCATCTGGATCTGTAACGGAATCAAGCTGTGCTTTCAAGTCTTTCATCAGACGTTTTTCTGCTTCCTCTTTCTTTACTTTCAGATATTCTTCATTCTCTTTTTTTCTCACTTCAAAATTTTTAAAAACTTCGCTATTTTTATAAGAGGATGAATTAAAATATAAAGGAGATGTCTCCCCACCCCTTGTACTAGATTCCTTCAACTGTTCCATGAGGGCCACTACTGCATCCAGATCCTCCTCAGATTCAGCATATTCAGTCGTCCATTTATGGTCTAGTTTATGAACCTTATTAATCGTTTTGGTCCTTTTCTTTTCCGCCTTCTCCATATTTTCTAAAAAACCTTCATCGGAAAAGGGCTCTAATTGGATGATATCATGAATCCCTTCTAAGATTTTTTTCAAGTCCGATTTCTGAGCGTGGACCATTTCCTTAACATTGTGATTAGCCGTTACTAACTCTTCTTCTAAAAAAGGAACTGTAACAATACTTTCATCAAGGTCGGCCTCGATAATATCTCCTGGAATACTGTTAAAAAAGGCAATATGACGGTCAATCAATCCCATCCAGGCCTCTACTACATCCACCTGAGCTTTGTAAAAACCCTTAATGGCAGACGCACCTTGGCCCTGGAACTCGTCATCTAGGTTCACGATGCCATTAAATTCTTTCTTTAAATCCGTGAGTTGTTCTTTTAGGTCCTTGTATTGCTCAACACGTATCTCCATGGCATTCACAAGTGTTTTAGATTCATAAATCAATGACATAATAGAGATCCTTCCAATGATCTTTTTTGTTAAATAATGGTTATACTATATTTTAGAAGAATTTCTACTTTTTTTCAATAAGTGAATGCTTAAAACATGTTCCTAGAGTACAATGGTAGCTCTTTGTATCTAATAAATAGTGGCGACAAGTCCTTTAAGGACATACCACAAATAGGTGCCCCGCCGAAAAATATACTTGTTCAGGGGTTTAATACTCTTGCGTATATATCGAAAAGCCAGAAATAATAATTCCTTTTTATGGATATTTTGTTATAATCTATATACAAAGGAGTGATTTGTTTGAAAAAAATAATATCTTTAGTAGCTGCTACAACCCTTATTGTTGGTGGTATAGCCACATTTACACCGAGTCAAGCAGATGCGAAAAGTGACATTTATAAAAATTGCACAACCTTTAACAAGACGTATTCTAAGGGTGTAGCGAAATCTTCAAGTACGAAGAATAAAGTAGTTAACAAGAAAACGAAAAAAGTAACGTACAAAGCGCTGTCTAAAGGAACAAAGATTTCCGCAACGATTTATAAGAATGCGATTAAAAAAAACTCTGATTTAGATCGTGATACTGATGGAATTGCATGTGAAAAGTGACCAGTAATATATTAAATGGGATTTTTAAGATACTTTAATATTGAAAGTACGGCGCACAATACTTCCGCTTCAATATGAAGAAACCTATATGAAATTTCATTTATATTTGAAGCGTATGTGAATGTAACATTCCTATGTTACATTCATCCTTAAACCTCAATGGATAAGAAAACCCAGATTCCTCTGATGAGAGCCCAACAATAGGCTTCTGCTCAAATATGGAGCGGAAGCCTATACTACATTTATATGTTCCCACTTAAAATCTTTGAAGCTTAACTGAATAAAATTGGGGTTTTATTCAGCCGTTAGCTCTATTAACCCGTTCATCTACTTAATAATAAAAGGATATTTTTGGTATTATAGATAGTTATAGCAATTATGCATCTTCACCATTTTCAATATATTCAAATAGCTGTATAGGACACTCCATGATAAAATATATAATGGAAAGTAAAGGATTTCCATAAAATTACTTAGCAACCATTTTTACTTTTCTTAATCTTCTTCTATACCTCTTTAATTGTCTTTTTTTTCTGATTACCTGCCAGTGATGTCTCAATTCCACATAATTGACTGTACTAATTTTAATGATAGATTCCTCAGAAACTGTTATCCTTTTATGATAATATGCGTACACACGCTTTTTTTTCGTTTCACTAATTAATTCACCTAGCCATATTTTTCGGTTAAGTTGCCTTATTGCATCATTAAAACTTGTTCTTTTTTGGTCTATTCTTTTAAGATAGAAATAAGCAGGGAGTGACAAGTGATAGTCTGGATAACTTTCGATCCCACTAAAAATTTGTCGGTCAATTGTTGTTATCCCAGGCGAGGATATATATTTACCTTTGTAGCTAACACTATGCGCTATGTTTTCTTTCCTTGAAATAAGTTGAGTTTTGATTCCTAACTTTCTCCAAGAATGTACAACTTTCCATAATATTTTTTTGTGATACTTACTTTCCTTATTACTTAGTGCTTGTTTAACTACCCTTGAATCAAAGAGGATGACTCCATTATTGAAATTATAGTATTCGAGAAATGCTGTTAATTCGAATAGAGCTAAAGCCTCGGCGAGATTATTATCAGATTCATTAATCAAGATTCTACGACTTATTATACTCCGATCTTCAAATTCAATTACAAACGCTAAGTATGCACTGTTTTCCTTTACAGAAGCATCTGTGTATGCAATAAACATTTATTCTCGCCCCCTTCGATTGTAACAGGCTTAATATTCCAGCCTTTTTCTCAAGAAAATTAGGATTTCATTCATTTATAATTTCAAAATCCATAGTACGTTCAAATTTTTTTAGACACATATACAAGATTTAAAATTATGAATTTTCACTCTACTTTTACGGTGTTTAATCTACACTCAACATTCGTGCATAAAATGCCTCTTATCCTCTTGAATAAAATGGTAACTACTTATTAATTTTCTTCTTTTTCTATTTTTTTCAGCGCCTCATCCAAGGTGATATGATTACCTAATCTTATACTTTCTCTTGATTCACTAATTTTTTTAAACTCTTCTAGCGTATATCCACTATTTTTCGTCAATAATAATTCAATAAAATTCCAGGCCTCCAGTAATGTTTTATCTTCTAAGTGTTCAATCATCTTTTGCAGTTTCTCTCGCTTATCATTCATAGATAATACCACCTCATAATAACCCTTAAAAACCGACTGTGTATTTCAGGTCGTGGTTCTTCATTTTTTTACATATTAAGGCTGATTTATATTCTTTTATTATTGTATTGTAGCCATTCATCGTATTGAGCCTTTGTATTACCCCCAAATTTATATTCCTTATGAAAATCCAAATGACACCTTTCACAAAGAGTTACTCCATTATCAACTTTCACCCTTTTCTCTTTACACCAATCATATCCATCTAAATGATGTACTACAAGATTGCCTCCCCTATTATCGCCGCAACATTGGCAAGTATAGTTATCTCGTTTGAGTACGTCTAATCTCCAGTGTTCATACTCATGGTATTTCCTTTTTGTCTGCCTTTCCTCCTTAGTTAAATCATGATTATAATTAGGATGGTTCTCACCTCTGTTACTTGTTAGGTAACACTTCATACACCGATTACCATTGAGAAGATTTGAAATGGTAATCTTACTGTTATTTCCACACTTACAAATATACTCATAAGGATCTTTAACACCCTTATATTCTCTTTCTATTAAAGTATGTCCTCGTGTTTCAAATAACTTTATTAATGCTTCAACTGTGTATGGTTCTCTATTTGCACATCTCTTACATCTGACTCCTCTTAAGAAATCCGTTAATCGAACTTTACAATTCTCATTACCACAAACACATTGATATTTCATTGGAGTTTTACTATTGATATACTCTAATTCAAGTAAACTACATCCTTCGTTTTCAAATAGTTCTATTACCTCTTTGTATTTGTAATGTCTTTGAATCCCATTACAATCAGGACATTCACGTACTTTCATAAAATGGTTATATGAAACTTGCCACAAATGATTATTTTTACATCTTATTGTTAAAGGGGATTTATTATTAGTATAGTCTCCTAAGCCTTCGACTAATACATATCCATTTTGTTCAAATTCTGATATTACATCCTTCAATTCTTTTCTTAACTTATTTCCTATTTCATTGCATAGGCCCTTGTTACATCTTCTGTCTTGATAAGCAAACGAACACCAACTAGTTTCACGTGCGTGGCCATTTGGACAAACGATAGAAATCTTGCATTTTTTTGAATCAGTTACATTTGTAGCCGTTATAAATTTAAAACCTTTTTCCTCTACATATGATTTGATTTTTTTTATGCTCAGTAAACGGGAGTTTTCACATTTCGGGCAGATAACCTTAGCATTTAACATTTTAGCCTTCTTCTTCCATTTGTGATTGCAGCCTCCTTTTAAACAGCGTAGTTCCAGTAAAGTTTCTTTGTTACTGTACTCAGCACTATCAATAACAATATTAGGGTTTTTTTTTTAGCTTTTCTTTTACAGATTCTAGCGTTAGTCTTTTAGGCATTATCTTTCGACCCCTCCTATCTTCCAATATTATACAATTATTTTAACTCAAAAAAAATTATATTAATAGAAGGAATTTTGATTATGAAAATGGAATATATATTATAAAGCTCTATAATAAGTGCCAAATAAAGTAGTTTTAAATAAAACGAAGTCTGTTTGATAATCCTTATCATTATATTAAAATAAAATTTCAATCCCTTTCACTTACTATGTCTGGTTAATAAACAACTTAAGAAAGAATGTGGCTTTCTCAAAAAAATACTTGGTAATGTATCATATATATTAAAAGCTTTACAGGGGTTAGATTAAAATACTTACAGAATAGTGTGTAAAATTCTCTCTACCTCTTTTACTCTCCCTATCCGCAGCTCACATAAACTTAAACCTCTGATTCTTTGCTCCAGCCTCTTTTTTGAATCCTATAAGAAGCAATCGTCTCTAAAAACTCTTTCGTGATGATGTACGATTTACGAACTATATTAAATACAATTAAAGTAGATTTAGAATATTTTAAAAGTAGATTTAGAATATTTAGTTATTATATATAGTTCGTAAATCGCACATGATCATTTTAACCTTTTCCGTCAAACTTGATAATTAATAAACTAGCAATGAGTTCTATTAATAACAGCGCTGTTTTTACTTCCGTCAAAATGGGTTAACTATTTAAGTAGTTATGACTTTAATAATTAGAAGAGTTTCCTCTTTATTAAATAAATGAAAGTAGGTAGAAATATGGATATTATGAACTTAACCTCAAGAGAACGGATGAAACTATTAAGGAAACGGAAAAAGTACAAGTTAAGGCAGATAGCAAACCAAGTTGGAGTATCTGTTCCAATGCTATCAATGTACGAGAATGAACTTACCAATCTAAGTAAGGAAAAAGAAGCAAAATATCGTATAAGTATCATGAGTTGAATGATAAAAAGTTAAGGAGGCTTTTCTACATGAATAAAAGCATATATATAAAAGAATACTTCTTTTGTTACTCGATACCCTTGTTCAAGTTTTTAAAAATGGATAGGGGTATTTCTTTTGTCTGTTATGCGTTAAATGACAAAACACTTGCCCCCTTTTGGCTATACCAAAAAACTGAGGAACTTACATTAGCTTTAAAAGAATATAAGACCAGAAATTAATAACAGTATTAGTGAATATTTAGGAGGAAATATATATGAAGAAAAAGAGTGGAATTTATTACAGTGAGAATCAACTAAAAAGAATGCTTATTCAAGGTGATGATAAGTACTCCAAAAGTATATTTATACCTAATGAGTTTTTTTCTGACTTAATAGAATCTGAAGACTTCAAACATAAAATTAGTAAAACGAAAAATAGGTATGCGGACAAGGTAACCACACATGAAAAGAAGGCAAATGCTAAACATATAGCATTTGCCTTTTCATATTTATATTTGATTTCTTATTTGTATCGATACGCCAACTTTTTCTATTCAAATCACGAGGGGAACGAATTTTTCATTAATGACAAAATAATTTACATGATTTTAAATACATCACCAGATAGTAGAGGCGAAAAAGGGATAAACTATATAACAAAAAAGGGCGGGCTACTTGATAAATTAGGATACATCAAAAAAGTAAATGATTTTCCAATTAGATACGTTGTTGAAAAAAATATAAATACTATTGATTACTCAACCCTGGAATTTATTTGCTATTCTGAATATAGAGGTGGACTACCAACTGGATACAAGGAAATTTCAACCAAACAAGAAATAAACTTACCTATTAAAGGATTCTATTATGATCAAGAATGTCAAAAAGAAAAAATAGAAAATGGATATTTTTATGATGTAGACAATACGACTAAAATAGAATTAAAAACCTTTATATATTGCATGTCCAGAGTTGAATTAGGAGTTATGGGATTCTACTTATACTGTTTTATAAAAAGTAAATGTGGATATTACGGCCATTATACAAGAGATTTAATAAACATGAGCTTAGATACTGGGATAGGTAAAACAAAGTTAACCGAGCTGTTGAAAAATCTCGAAGAGCGTAATATGATAACTAATTCTCATAATGTTTTCGTTACAAATTTGCCTTCTGGAAAGGCAGTACCTCCTAATACTTATAATACTTACGACTACTTTGAGTTCCTTAAGATTAGCAAAAAGGTAGTTAAACGCGGTCAAATCATGGATTATGAAAAATATGACGAAGAATATGGTATTTATATAGATGAAAAGTCGACTGATAAACAATTTGAGCTAGTACTACCTTCTGGATTTTAAAGTTAGTAAGCAATAGCCCCGTCCCGTTATTCTGATAAGATTGAAGTTTAATACTAAATGAATGACAGTTTCATCTTTTTTATATTAAATATTATCCACTAAATTTCAGTCTTTCTTAAATACTAGAGCATTGGATTGGAGTTAATTGGTGTAGAACCCATCTCGTATCGTGGTTTATATTGGCGCTGGGTTTCTGCGTGGGTGTATTCCTATGGTCCTCTAAATATAGAAGCGGGGCTACACTGTAAAATAGCCCCCTACCTATTTTGAGTTTAACACCCACACCAAATGTAGTTAATACTGGTATAATAGGTATATTTTATGTGTTATAATTGAGTTGGGAAATTTTATTTCATTCTTAGGAACCGTCATGGAGGGTTCCTTAATATGAACGGAAGCATTAAACAAGATAACAAAACCAATAAATGGTATTTTGTATTTGATGTTGGAAAAGACCCTTTAACGGGGAAAAGAAGACAAATTTACAGACGTGGTTTTAAGACTAGACAAGAAGCAATTGATACGATGACCATAATTAAGGCTGAAATATTACAAGATGAATTCACTGATTTATCTAATCTAAGTATAGAAAGATTTATGGAAGAATGGTTCCAAGAACGTAAAATCCAGCTTCAATCTAGTACTTATGAAACTCATTATATTTATTTTAGAACTGTTATAAAACCTCGTCTTGGTACTTTTAAATTACAAAAGCTAACTCCAATGATTATTCAGAGATTTATAAACGATTTGGTTCAAGAGAGACATTTTTCCGAATATACAATTCATTTGATATTTCGTGTTCTAAGTTCATCATTAAAAAAGGCTACTACAGTGAAATTGATAAAATTTAATCCTTCAATTGGTATTACTTTACCTAAGATCAAACGTAAAGAAATCGATATATGGTCACTTGATCAAATTAATTACTTTATTTCAATTTCCAAGCAGACTAAAAGGTTAACACGTTGCTTTATCGGCTTCCTTATCGGCTTTTTTTGTGGTTGTCGTGAAGGTGAAATAATGGGGCTTAGGTGGAAAGATATTGACTTTGATAGTAATACCCTATATATACGCCAAACATTGACTCAAAAGGCTGAAATTAAGGCAGGAGCTAAGAATAAATCAAGTGTTCGTTCTGTTAGTATTCCAGAAAAGTTAATGCCTGAACTTATTCGTCATCATAAAATGATTGTTGAGGAAAAGTTAGCATTTGGTGAACAGTATCATGACAATGATTTAATCATTTGCACAAAGAATGGGAAACCAATGATACCTCGTAATTTCAGAAAAGAATTTTATAACTTAACTGAAAAAGTCGGATTACCTAGAACTAAATTTCATTCTGCAACAAGACATTCACACGCCACCCTTCTCATACAACAAAATGTGAATGTTAAATTAATATCTGAACGTCTTGGTCATGCCGATATCTCTACAACCCTTGATACGTATTCTCATGTACTCCCTAACATGCAAAAAAGTGTTGCAAATGAGATTGATAAAATCTTAGAAATGTGAGCATTAGTGTGAGCAATGCATTACAAATCCTTTGATGTCAGTACTTTAAACATATTTACCCCTTCATGCCCGAAGAAGGAATTGTCGAAGAAGGTGAACTGAAAATCCACCAGGCTTCACATGCCCGCTACTTCGAGGATTTCCTTAAGTTCGTAGAATATGGGGAATCCATGCCAGAAATTATGAAAAACCAGGTCATTCATATGGTCCATGAACATGTATCTGCACAATTCGAAGAAAACAGCGACGAACTGCAGAAATTCGAGCAAGACCTCGAAATCTGGGAATCAAGTGAAAAACGGGAAATCCAGGAACGCTTAGAAACCCACCAGGTCGTCGAAGCAACTGCCCAAATCGTCGAACATACACCAGAAGCCGAACTGCGCATGAAGCTTGGCAGTACCTCCGTTAAAGGACTTCTAGCCGATTTCGGGGAAAGCATTCATTTAGGCAAGATTAATGGGAAGTATGTATTAATGATAGAAGCCGACACGATTCAGTTCGATAAAGGCGTTTCACCGATTGAATTCCATAGGCCAGATGATTTGATGGAGATTGTGGAGCGGATTAGTAAGAAGAGTATTGGAGAGTATTGAGGGGTTTTATATAGAGTTTGAAATTTTGGTTTCCTAACGCCAACAGTATGAATATAACTATAATTTCTCGCATTTTTGCGACCGCAGTTGTGATCATAAAAAATAAAAATTAAGGATTTAGGGCTTATATTTTAAAGGATTTCATTTTATAAAATATCATTCTAGCCACTCCGCTAAAAAAGCAGAGTGGTTTTTAGCTATAGAATTTCATTTTAAGCGAATCATTTGGATCCTCCACGGTTTGATTTCAACTTGACTATTGGCCTTCTTTGGAAACTATACTATCAGAGATTGTTAACTGTCCATTCAAAGCTAACTACCCCCCTTTGATTGTAGAAGAGACCAATAATAATTTGCATTGCCATCCAATGCTTACCAACATATAATAGAAGTAATACAGTTTAAGGGGGAATATAAATGAGTGAAAGTAGAGATCCAATTAATACTACTCTGGCTTCTCATTTAAACATGCGACTCACTCGTTTAGCCAAAGAAAGGGATATCCAGATGGAAAAATTGCTGGATAAGTCTGTGGAATTACTACTTGAATATATGGAAGATCATGAAAACCTTAACGATCATATTAAATTAAATAATGTGGAAGCCATCAATAAAAATAGGGAAATTATCCTTCAAAGCAGGCAATTATTAAAGGATAAATAATACAAATAAAAGCACAATACCCGTAGGTAAGGTGCTTTTTTCTTCACTACAAAATTTTAGCTCCTTCGCAAAAAATCTTACAAAATAGTCTTTTTTAATCCAAGTAAAAAGGCAGTCCAAGAACTGCCCTAAAAAATATTCATTCACCTAATGATGAAATGATATTAGTAGTAATAACAACTTTTTTTATTCTTTTTACAAGAACAAGGTCTTTTTGGAACCCAGACTGAATAAGGGTCATTCTCCTCATAGCATTTTTTCACAAAGCAGCAATTTGTACTCATAACTATCTCCTCCTTACTAAATTATATGCATGTACTTATCGGAGTGTGTGGACAAGTTGCTTATATAATTAGTGAGAAATGGTGACAAGAGTACATATTGATGTCTGTTTCTTAGGCGTACAAGACAATCACCTAAATAAAGAAGGGCTTTATATCACCCTTGCAGGAGAAATCCTTGAATATGAGAAGGTCACAATATTTTCTGCTCAGTTAAATTCACCTTTATTATACCGATTAATCAAATTATCCCTAACAAATTCTCTACTGGAAGGTGTTAGCTTTGACCTTTCTGGATGGATCAAATCTCCAAATGGTCTCTCCCGAACAAACTTGATTTCTCCTTCAAACTCCACTTGTGCATCCGCATCATATCCTACCACTTTCACGAAACAAGTGTTATGTCCCGTTTTTATAAAATCGATTACATTTAAAATATGTTGGTTTTCACGATTCATATTTCTTCCCCCAAAGCTTGGTTGTTATTTGTAAAATATACATATCAAAACGGTTCGTCCTACCCATATTTAAGATATTACACCTTCCCTCTATTTAAGCAATGATAAAATAAATTGAATTTGGTAATCCTATTAAAATCTGTTTGATGTACCCTTTTATATCCTTAATCCTTCTCTATGAAATTACAACCTGCTATAATTTAGAAATTGGAGGTGCACTATTTGAAGGAAATTATTCTGGTTTTAACCGAGATCATCAATAACATTCATGATTTCATCCTGATATTTGTAAGTGATACACTAAACTTAAATGCTACGGATAAAGATCTACACTTTTGGATAATGGGCATTATAGGGATTATCATATTCATCTTTGTGCTAGTTTTATCTAACATCATATCAAGACTACGATTTGGCATTACCATACTTTCTTTCATTTATACATTCACCGTCATGGTGGTATTGGTTTTTGCAATTGAAATACAACAGGCGTTAACTAGTAGAGGGAATATGGAATTTCAAGATGCTGCCATAGGTCTCTGGGGTTTCATCGTCTTTTTCTTAATTTTCGTTGTTCTATCATTTTTATACTTATTCATTAAAAGAATTTTGAAACAGACTAAAAAAAGATAAGAAGATACAAGCCTGAATATATCTCCACCACAATGAGAAAACGTGCACGCTTGAAAGCGCGTTTTTTCATTTTTTCCTTTCTTCTACAATAACTTCCTATCAAATTACATCCGTTTCATCGTCTTATCTATGTAACATCTTGTCGCCCCCCTATTTTATTAATGTATATATAATCACTAGCCACCAGAAGAATGATATTAGTAGATACTTAGCGATATTATTCAAAAGTTTGAAAATGAATTTCATTTATTACTCCCCAAACCTTATTAATTATCTATCTACTATTATGTATGTAAAATGCAAGTAAATAGTTTGTACAAATATGTTAATTGGACTTGCCAATGTAATCATTCTGGATGAATGTTGGGTACGTTCGAATCGATAAATATGTATGAAATGTAAGTTTTAATTCAGTTTCCTCCATGGAACATTTAATTATCTACTAAATTTTAACTTAGATGTGTGGATCCCCTATGCTATAAAACATCTTATTACCTCTTGTATTTTTATTATGTATTCTATCGAGGACTATTTTGGAAGATATTATACGATTTTATTAACTAATTATTCTTGGTTCATAGGGACACGCTGGTGTAGAACCTATCATAAATAATAGTTTGAAAAACCCCGGCTAACTAGTGAAAATTACTGTTAGCATAAGAAAAAGCCACCGCTATGGTGACTTAATTTATCCTAGGAATATCATTACTTAACTTGCAATAAACCCTCTATCTTTTAAAATCGTTTCAGAAAGATCATCCACAGCTACGTATCCTTTTTCTAATAACTCATTCAAATAAATTTTATTATAAATAAACATGAATATAAGACCAGTAAAACCGAAGGTAAAAGATGCAGCTAAAAATATGATAATCCCCCATTTCCAATCTCCTCTAAAAAGAGGAGGTAAAAAACTAAAGAAAAATACTGTCCAGCTAAAACCCACTTTCACTGTTTTAACCATATTCGTTTCTGGATGCTTTAAATTAACTTTCACTTATCTCACCTTTTCTATTATATTATTACTCCCGTACACATGGCTTTTCTACCAGTTTACTAATACATCATTCTCATTACAGTTACCTATTATACCATTTGAAAACGGTTTTGGAAGAAATAACATAAATCTTTTGGACTATTATTTATAACTTGAAACGTATTTGGATATCTTCGGTTGATTCGTTGTAAAGTTAGATAAGCGTTCAATTAAATGCTTCATTTATTAATAGATTTATTTTGCTTATATTACCTAAAACCATATCATTGCTATAAATCCTTATCCCGACATCTGAGAGTAAGTAAATCGTTGCGTTTGGATCTAAATCAGTATTGTTTTTAAGTTTATAATTATCCTCCATATTGTACGAAATAATCTTATGAAGATGCATCTGTTGACAATCACATACTAACCCGTAACATCCATTGGTAATACAAAAAAGTATATAAGGCATCAATAACTTTAAATCCCTATTACTTTGTACTTGGAAAACTTTCAAGCTTATATTTTCTATATCATTTAAATGAACCAGCTTGGATAGTTTTAAGTGTTCAAAATCTTCATAAAAACCCATGCCATCATTCATTACAATAAAGAAAGGGAAGTTCACAGTATTCAATAGAAAAGTATAGGTTAAACCATTATTTGAATCATCTCTAAAAAAGTATATAAGATCTATTGGAGGATTATAGATCCTATCCAATACTTCATCCTTTTCTATGGATTCACTCACTTCGTAATCAAATGTACGCATTTTTCTCCCTCCTTTATCTTACCATCCAGAAAGCGGTTAGGAACTTTTCGTTAGGGGGCGACTGCTATAGAATTAGGATATTGGGTGTGGCTTTCCCTATTGCCCCTCTAAATAATTGTATTTTATGTTCCTCATAAATAGCTTTAATTTCCACCTTTACATCAACATTTGGAATGGAACAATTCATACACTTCACTAAATCATAATACGTACTACGCGGACTCCCAGCTTTACGAGTCAGTCAACGGATTTATACCTTAACTCTTAGACTATTGGTGCTTGTCCTATTTGGTGATTTTTCCTTATTTTGAATTAAAGCAGTCAATTTTTTCATGTATCGTTTCCATATGTAAACACTCAATTTCATTATGAAGCGCTTCAATAGAGCCTTCCACTAATATTTGGTTTTTTCTATCTTTCTTCAGGTATATCGTTCAACAACCTGTGGTTTTTTCTGCAGAAAATAGACAAAAAACTGCAGCGCCAATTGTTAAATGGATGTCTATCAATTGGATACAGTTCAATGCAGTGATTTTTATTTTATCATTTTCCCTTTAACATATCCTGTGCCATTTCTGCCAAATAACTTGCATGAGAACTGATGTCCATCATGGTTGCTGAAATTTCTTCTGTTACCGCCGATTGATTTTCTGTTTCTTCATTTATGGACGTAATGGAGGTACTTAGGGTTTTAATCAGATCTTCAATATTGTTGACCGATTTCTTTATTACCTCTGTATGACTTCTGGAATTACCCGCCAATTTTCTGATTTCATTTGCAACTACAGAAAACCCTCGCCCAAACTCTCCAGCCCTGGCTGCTTCGATTGAGGCATTCAAACCTAGAATATTGCTAAGATCAGAGACTTCCCTTACCATCTTAGACACTTTCTCGATTTCACTAACACTTTGCAAAACAGAACTCGATTGATTGGAAATATGCTGCATGCTCTCGGATAAAACAATAGTGCTGGCAGCAAGCTCTTCAATTGTCCCGGTTACTTGTTCGACTGCTTTTGATAATTTAGAAGCAATTCCAAACAATGCATGATATTGCTCCATACTTGCACCAAGTCCAATTCCGCCAATCACCTGTCTCTTTTCATCAAAAAGAGGGATTGCACTTGCAATAATCGGGACACCGAAAACTTCTTCTGGTACAAAAACTCTTACAGTTCTTCCAGTTCTAATGGCTTCCGTAATAGCATCATTTTTTTGAAGTGGATAGCCCGGCTCGATACCAAGAGAAAAAGTCTTGCCCGGTACACTTAACAAAAACTTTTCCGTATCGCATACACCAATTGTAATGTCTTCAGGCATTAACTCGTTAAGGAGTGGTGCGATTGATACAAAAGCTTCCAACTGCGGTTGTAAAGAATAAAGACCCATTTTCATCGTTGCACACCTTTCAATTATAAGTTAAATATGAGTCTTTTTTGAATAATATTAAATTAATAAAAATTTGTTACTCAGTATAAAAGAACCCTTGTTTTTTATCGACCAAAACCAAAATGTATTTATGATAGCAGTAGAAGTTTAAATATTCTAACTATTAGAAACTTATATTCACACAAACCTTACCTAAATAGAACCTATCCTCATGGAGTAAGGTTCTATTTTCAAATCCTTCGTTATCCTATATAAAGTTTGTTTGCCTCTTTTGATGTTAGATACCCATACTTTATTGCCTTTTTTAATAATCCTCTATTTATCGCACATAAGCGAGCATCTGTGCCTTCGTTATTAAACTACTACGTGTATATCTTCATATTTCAAGTTAAGCTTCTAATTTATAAGTTAACCACGCAACTAAACCTCCTGTAATTGCGCCTACTACCATCCAAGCTACATTACCGTTCGGATTCACATTCATAACCGGATAATTATTCCCATACGTATACCCATTCTGTGACAACGGCTCCTCATCGTCTCCTGGATGTGGATCTAGGGCTAAAATGTTCCGTGCTCTGAGTTATGGTTAATATAAACCCTTTTTTCTTTACAACTTCCATATCCAACACTTCATCGGTATAGAAGTATTCATGAGTTGTATCACCCACTTTTTGGTTAAACTCAAACCATTTTCGACATAGGTGTTTGAACACTTGTTATGGGCTGTGCTTCATTCATATTTTGTGCTCATCTTGTAATAATTTGCCACCTGCATCACATTGGTAGGCTGTATCATATTGCTTTTCTTTGTTTAACTTCATAATTATATTAAAAAGAATCGGGATCAGCTTTTTAAGCAATCGACTCTTAAAACTATCTTTTTGATATTTTACGTAATAAATATATACCGTATATAATTGCAGGTATAGCTATTAACCGAAGAACTATGTCCAATATTCCAAAAATCGCATACAGAGGGGAAACGCTTACATCGATACTCATTTTATCATCGCTCCTTGTTCTAATCGCTTACCATTAAGGATTCTATAAATGGCTTTAAAGTTAATAAATGGACATTTTGTACTATGAAATAATCAATAAATCATCTTCCTTATATGTGAAGTTTTTATCTTCATAGTATTCCTCTTCAGTAATCCCGACTGAGTCAAAAAAACCGCACACTCTTAGTTAAAAGAGTTGTACGGTTTTTTTGGGGCTCTATATTGAGTCATTATCTAGTATGGCTACCTTTTACTATCATTTCCACCATGTATCATACACATTAATGGCTTCATTTCGTTTGTGTTCCGTTTTTGTATACCAGCCTTCAATGATTTCGGCCGCTTCTGTCCTAATATCTTTACCTTCTAGGTAGTCGTCAATTTCATCATAACTTACCCCTAGGGCAACTTCATCAGGAATCAATGGTTTATCATCTTCTAAATCGGCTGTTGGAATTTTCATATATAGTCGTTCAGGTGCTCCCACGAATTTCAGGATTTCTTTGCCCTGTCTTTTATTCAAACGGTAAAGCGGAATGATATCAGCTGCACCATCTCCATGTTTGGTAAAGAATCCCGTGATGGCTTCTGCTGCATGATCTGTACCGAGGACTACACCTTTATACAGTCCTGCTAAATCATATTGGACCTTCATTCTCTCGCGTGCCTTTGCATTGCCTCTTAGGAAGTGTGTCAATTTTTTTCCTGTCGCTTCCTCTACTGCACGTACAGATGCGTCAACCGCGCCCTTAATGTTGACGGTTACGGTCATGCTTGGCTTGATAAATTTCAGAGCTAGCTGCCTATCTTCTTCGTCAGCCTGGATACCGTAGGGGAGGCTGACAGCGATAAATGTATACTCGGTGGTCTTCAACTCTTGATTCAATTCATTGATCGCTACTTGGGCCATGTAGCCAGCTATGGTTGAGTCCTGACCACCTGAAATTCCAAGGACGAAACTTTTTAGAAATGAATTCTTCTTCAAGTAGTTCTTTAGAAGATCGACGCTCTTCCGGAATTCAATTTCTGGATTGATCGTTGGTTGAACAAGTAATTTTTCTATGATTTCTTTTTGTAATGGACGCACTGTATAACCCCTCTTCCCAAATAGATTCGTTATTTTGTAAGCTTTCTATCCACATTGGCTTTCACTTCATCTATATTTCTCATTTTATTATCCCAACATTCCTGGCTCAGGTCGACGGGGTATTCTTCCGGATTTAAGGCCCTTAAGTATTCTGGCCACAATACTTGAATGTTTCTTAACGTAAAAGCTTTAATTTCATCAATCGATGGCAATTCGTACGTTAATGTACCATTTACAAAAATGTCTTCGTGCAGGTCAATTGCATCGAAATCTGTGACAAATTTACTTAAGAAAGTGTGCACGGGATGAAACATTTTTAGTTTTTCCTGTTCCTGTGGCTTTTCAAATTCCATCGCCAAGTAATCACCTTCTGCATGGTGGTTGACCTTATTAATGATCCGATAGATCCGTTTAAGACCAGGTGTCGTTACCTTTTCAGGGTTGGAAGAAATTTTGATGGTATCTCTCATATTCCCGCTTTCATCTTCTATTGAAACCATTTTATAAACGGCACCCAATGCAGGTTGGTCAAAAGCGGTGATCAATTTTGTACCGATACCCCAAATATCAATCCGCGCTCCTTGTTGCTTCAGGTTGATAATCGTATATTCATCCAAATCATTCGATGCTACAACTTTTGCATCTGGGAAACCAGCTGAATCAAGCATGCGTCGTGCTTCTTTTGAAAGGTAAGCTAGATCCCCGCTATCAAGACGGACTCCGATGAAATTGATTTTGTCCCCCAATTCTTTAGCAACGCGGATGGCATTTGGTATGCCTGAACGCAATGTATCATAGGTATCGACCAAGAACACACAGTCTTTATGAGAGCTTGCGTATTTATGAAATGCTGTGTATTCGTCTTTATAAGCTTGGATCATAGAATGTGCATGTGTGCCTGATACCGGTATTCCGAATAGCTTTCCTGCACGGACGTTGCTTGTGGAATCAAACCCGGCGATATAGGCAGCACGTGCTCCCCAAATGGCTGCGTCCATTTCTTGTGCACGGCGTGATCCGAATTCCAGTGCAGACTCATCGCCAATAACCTGCTTAATTCGTGAAGCTTTCGTAGCAACGAGTGTGTGATAGTTCACAATGTTCAGCAACGCCGTTTCAATGAGTTGTGCTTCACCAAGAGGTGCCTCTACACGTAATATCGGTTCGTTGGCAAATACAAGCTCGCCTTCCTTCATGCAACGTATCGTCCCAGTAAATGAAATATTCTGCAAATAATTCAAAAAGTCCTCTTCGTAATGCAATTCTTTTTTCAGGTATTCAATATCGCTTTCTGAAAAGCTAAAGTTCTGAAGATAATGGACAATCTTTTCTAGTCCCGCAAAAATTGCATACCCACTATTGAAAGGAAGCTTTCTAAAAAAAATTTCAAATACTGCCTTTCTGTTATGGGCATTATCCTCCCAATATGTTTGAGCCATATTGATTTGGTATAGATCAGTGTGTAGCGCGTAGCTATCGTCATTATATTTGTTTTCCATGATAGTTCCTCCCAAAAGAGAAGCGGTACCTCCCTTTTTTTCTGTGACGTTACTTTATGATCGTTGCGCCTAAGACCCCTTCGAAATGGGTAAGTGCCCAATCGTGTCCTGTCTGATTAAATGAAGCGATTGCATTTTCATAAATGAAAATATTATAACCTAAATTGTAAGCATCCATGGCTGTGTGAAGAATGCATATATCACTGCATACTCCGACTAGGTATACATCTGAAATATCCCGCTCCCTGAGTTTGATATGCAGGTCCGTGCCTGCAAAGGCCGAATAGCGTGTCTTATCCATATAATGTACATTTATTAGATTTTTATTGATTTCATATTCATCTTTAAGCTTTCCATATAAATCTCTACCAATTGTACCCCGAATATTATGAGGGGGAAACAAATCCGCTTCAGGATGATAACCGTCTCCTTTTTCATGAAGATCGATCGCAAAAACTGTATAATCGCCTTGTCTAATAAACTCTTTTGTAATACTGACAAGTGCATCTTCTATCTCCTGACCAGGCTTACCACAAGTCAATGCACCATGATCGGCTACAAAGTCATTCGTATAATCGATATTAATCAATGCTTTTTTACCCATTTTTCATTCCTCCTCAATAATAAATCGAGTCCGTGACTATCTCAGCATTAAATCGGTAAAGTTGTGAGGGACGAAATGAATTACGTTTCGTTTTCTTCTGTAATCCCTTTTCATCCAAAACCTTTTCCAAGAATGGGAGCTTTGGAGCTTTAGAAAAAAACAATGAATCTGCGCTGATTTTTGCATCATCCCGTACTGTCAATAGAACTCGTTGTAGCTCCGAAAGCGTAAATTCATCCGGCAAGAAGTTTTTTGCAATGGTCGTTTGCATCATTTCTTTTTTCAGTAGTTCAATCGCTTCATTAATGATTTTATAATGATCAAAAGCCAAATCCAGTTGTAAGACTTCCTTAATCGTAAATAAGTCGACCTCTGCGGCATCATCGTTGGCCTTCCTTTGATGGAGAAATTTCTCCTGAACAATTGCATAAAAAGCATTTGAGATGATCCACCCTCTCGGATCACGGCCCGGTTGGTCATACATACCAAAATGTTTCACTTGAAGTCCTGAGACTCCAGTTTCTTCATTTAACTCCCTTTGTGCGGCTTCATAGGCCGTTTCATTAGCATTTACAAAGCCACCGGGCAAGGCCCATTTATTGCCTTCAACATTTGGATTTCCTTCCTTATCTGTAGTCGCTCGTTTAATTAATAATAGTTTCAAGAACATTTCAGGTGGTGCTTTTTTCTCGGTTTTTTTAGCCGTTATCGTAAAGATAGCAATGTCTGCAGTGTATCCATCTGGAGTGATATATTTCTTTTTACCTTGCTGAACCATGGCAGCTCTCACTTTCTTTCTTTTAAATAAATGGATGAGTAATTAGTAAATCCTTAATTACTAATTATAATACTCTCGTTTTCACTTTTTTGCAACATTTAACATTTAATTATTTCCATTTTTAAGGATAATTATTTTCTATTGCTTCTGAAAGTTGACTCGTAGCTTTACAGTAGTAAAATTGTTGACATACAAGAAAGAGACTGTCTCATTTAAGGGACAGTCTCTTATTGAATTCTTAAACTGAGTATTGATTACTCATTTCTTCTAAATCTTCAGAAGCAACGGCCAAATTGGAAACTAACTGTTTCATCTCTCCAGTCATTGCGTTAATTTCTTGAGCAGATGCTGATACTTCCTCGATACCAGCAGCATTTTCCTCAGATATGGCCGCAACTTCTTCAATGGACCCTTTCATTTTTTCTTCTTTATTTGTCAACAGGATTAACTGTTTTGCCATGGAATGAACCAATACATTCATAGTGGACAATTCCGTAGAAATATCATCGAAGGTTTCACCTGTCTTATGAAGGTTTCCTCTTCCCTCATCCACTTTCTCTAAGCCAGATGTAAGGATTTCCACCATGTTTTTTGAGTTATTATTAACGTTACTGACTATTGTAGAAATGCCGTTTACAGAATCAGAAACTTGTTCTGCAAGTTTCCTTACTTCATCCGCTACCACCGCAAATCCTTTACCCTGCTCTCCTGCTCGAGCCGCTTCAATCGCTGCATTTAAAGCAAGTAAATTCGTTTGATCAGCTATATTGCTAATGAGCGTGACAAGCGTGGTTACTTCTTTATTTTGGGATTCCAAAGTTTTTACCTGATTCACTGACTTCGAGACAATATTATAGATTTCCTGCATTTTTTCTATTGATGAGCTCATTAATTCCATGCCAGTCTGTGAATCATTAATTACTACCTCTGTTGACTGTGTAATTTCTTGACCTTGCTTATTTGTTGCGGCAATGATTTCGGAAAACTCTCTCATATCCACCGAAAGTGTAGAGGCTAAGTTAGCTTGAGACTCTGCACCAACCGCCATTTCATCCATCGTGATAGACACTTGAGTTGTCCCTTCATTTACTTCGTTAGAGGAATTATTCAATTTACTACTCTGCTCGTGTAATGATGATGATAGACCATGCATTTTTTGTATCATTTCAGATAAAGTCTCCGTCATTTTTTCAAAAGACGTATAGAGTAATCCTATTTCATCAGTAGATTGTATTCTATTTTCCCGCGTTAATGTCGAGGCCTCTTCAAGCTGCCCCTTCGTAATAGCATTTGCAATATCCCCTAGTCGCTTTAGAGGATTAAGCTTCTTACCAAGATAATAGTAGACGATTCCCAGTATGAGTACAGTAAAAATAATCGAAATTGCAATGACAATCGGTAAAAGGCTGGATAGTACGCCATTTTTAATCGATTTAATCGTTTCGGCCTCCGTATCGACACCGAGAATGCCTATGACCTTTCCTTCTTTGTCTTTAATGGGGGCGAAAGATGACATATAGTTTCCGAATTTTTCATCTTTTACGATATCCATGCTAACATTTTCACCCATCAAGACAGGTGATATCTCTTCATAAGTAATCGTCTTTAAAATTTCACCAATGGGTGACACTTCACCAGAATCTAAACCGTTGATCATAATTTTGACCTTGTTGTCTTCCGCTGCATATGTATATACATAAAGCGCTCCGGTTTTATCTCTATAATCATTAAATTGTTTTAAAAGTTGAGTGTATGTGTCATTGACTTGGGGCTCATCAAGAAATTTCTGGTAGAGGACTGGATCGATATTTGAAGCTACCCTTGTTGCGTCTTGTATACCTGTTTCCTTAAAGGTTTGTTCAATGGATTTGGAAGAATCATAGTATAATGTTGCCAGATTGAATAGTAACAAACATGCTATTAAAACAAATAACAACTTAATTAGCGATGTTTTTATAGATTTACCTTGAAATATATTAATCAAGATGTTTCACCTCATTATATGATTTAAGAACAGTAGGATGAGTACGTCTTATACCTATTTATCGTCTCTGTGAAAATTATATGAAGATTATTGAATAGATTTTTGGATTGGAAAATAATAGAAGCGAAGGAACCGGGCTGAAGGGTACTGTACGATGTTATATTCGTTAAAAACGAATATATAGTAAAGGGAGGTATTTCCAAGACATAGGAATACCCCCACTTATCAAGCTAGTAGTGGAGGTATTCTCACATCACATTTTAATGAGCATTACCACTATTAATAAAGGTGCTTTTATTAATAGTGATTAATTAAACCGGATACACCCCGTGTTTCCGATCAGTAAATGTTAGCTGTTTACTACTATATGCTTCAAAACGATTACTTAATTCATCACGCAAATCATTAGGCTGGATGATTGCGTCGACAATCATCTCGGAAGCCAAACGATAGATATCGATATCTTTATTATATTCTTCTCGTTTTTGTTGAATAAAAGCAGGCCGTTCTTCTGCTTCCAATGCGTTAATTTTATTCGCGTAGACTGCATTAACAGCAGCTTCCGCACCCATAACGGCAATTAATGCGGTCGGTAAAGCTAATACACAATCCGGTTCGAAAGCGGGACCGGCCATTGCATACAATCCAGCTCCATAAGCTTTTCGGACCACTACAGAAATCTTTGGTACTGTAGCTTCACTCATGGCAGAAATCATTTTTGCGCCGTGTCGAATGATGCCCGCTTGTTCCACCTTGGTACCAATCATGAAACCTGGAATATCCGTAAGAAACAGTAGCGGGATATGGAACGCATCACATAAGTTAATGAACTTGGCTGCCTTATCAGCCGAATCATGGAATAATACCCCCCCTTTGACTCGTGGCTGGTTAGCGATGATCCCGATTGATTGACCATTCAATCGGGCGAGACCTGTAATCAATTCAGGTGCGAATAACTTCTTAATTTCACAAAATGAGTCACGGTCTATGATCCTGTCGATTAAGTCATACATATTGAATGGTGCATTCTGATTTTTGGGAATCAAATCTTCAATCGTTTTTTCAAAATCAGCAGGCAATTCTGATTGGCACGCTTTTGGCTTTTGTTGATAATTCCCTGGAAAATAACTTAAGTACCGACGGGCAAAGGCAATTGATTCTTGTTCTGACTGTACCAGAACATCGCCACAACCTGAAACGGAACAATGCATTTTTGCTCCTCCCATTTCCTCCTCGGTCACTTTTTCTCCGATGACCATTTCAGCCATTCTCGGTGAACCTAAGTACATCGACGCATTTCCTTCAACCATGACAACAATATCGCAAAAAGCTGGAATATATGCCCCACCAGCGGCTGAAGGACCGAACAGGAGGCAAATCTGTGGTACTTTACCGGACAGTTTTACTTGATTATAAAAGATCCGCCCAGCCCCACGGCGTCCTGGGAACATTTCGACTTGATCCGTGATACGGGCACCTGCTGAATCCACTAAATACAGAAGGGGTACCTGTAACTTATCGGCCGTCTCTTGAATACGGATGATTTTTTCAACCGTTCTTGCTCCCCATGATCCGGCTTTCACAGTTGAATCATTGGCCATGACACATACCGTCTGGCCATTGATTTTTCCAATCCCTGTGACAACTCCATCTGCCGGAAGGCCATCACTCGTACAATTGGCAAAAAAGGCATCCTCAATATCTATTCCATCGTCAAATAACAGCTCTAATCTTTCACGGACGAACAGCTTCCCTTTTTCTGCATTTTTTTGATGATATTTCTCCAAACCGCCCTTACTTATTTTTTCAACATGTTCACTTAGTTTATCGGTTGTTACCATTTATCTTCCTCCTTCAACTGAAGTTAATGACCAGTAAATATCGGTTTGCGTTTTTCCTTGAAGGCCGTCAGACCCTCCAATCGGTCATGGGTTCGTAGCGTCGTTTGATAACAGTCCTGTTCGATTTGCAGCCCCGTCTTTAAATCTGTTTCTACTCCCTGGTTGATCGACATTTTTGCAGCTCGCAGGGCCAAAGGGGCGTTGACAGCGATTTCCTTCGCCAGTGTTCTTGCTGCTTCAAGCAAGAGCTCGGAATCGACCACCTGGCTGATGATTCTCATCTGTTTTGCTGTTTCGGCGTCCAGTCTCCTTGCCGTATAAATCAGTTCTTTAGCTGTCGCTATGCCAACAATCCTAGGGAGACGCTGGGTCCCCCCGCCCCCCGGAATAATGCCAAGTGAGGTTTCCGTTAGCCCCATCTTTGCTGTGCTTGATGCAATACGAATATCACACGCTAGAGCTAACTCGAGACCTCCACCAAAAGCGGATCCATTAATCGCAGCGATGACAGGAACCGGAAGACTTTCAACTGCCGATATCGTGTCACCGATCAGTTTAAGCGTTTCCTTGACTTCCGCCTCATTCATCCCAGCCCGTTCCTTTAAATCTGCGCCTGCGCAAAAAGCCTTATTTCCAGCCCCTGTTAAAATCACTGTCCGAAGATTGGACAGCATTTTCAATTCATTCAGAGTTTCATATAAATTATGAAGAAGTTCCCTGGATAACGCATTGGCTGCATCCGGCCTATTCAATGTCACAATGGCTATTCCATTTTCCTCATGGCTAACCTTTACATTCGATAACATTACTTCACCTCTCGTGCGTTTATTGTGCGTTGTAAATGGCCATCTGATGGCTAGGTAAAGGCTTTTCCAAACAGGATTGCATCATAGAGGCTGACTGGATCAGTTTTTTGGAGTCGATTCCCGTATCAATGCCCATATTATGAAGCATGTGAACTAGATCATCTGTGGCCACATTTCCACTCGCACCCGGTGCATATGGGCATCCCCCAAGCCCTCCTAGCGCCGAGTCGAACGTGTCAATTCCATAGTCCAAAGATTTGAGGACATTGGCAAGGGCCATCCCTCTAGTATCATGGAAATGGAGGGCCAGACTGTCCTTGTCATACCGTTTCACCGCTTGCTCTAGGAAAACATCCACTTGTCTAGGAGAAGCGACACCAATCGTATCTCCTAGTGATAGCTCATTGATCCCATACTCGAATAATTGATCGCATACCCTGAATATCTGATTGATATCAATTGGTCCTTCATAAGGGCAACCAAACACAGTGGAAACATACCCTCTTACCGTCTTTCCTGAATCTTTTGCTGCATCGATGACTTCCTTTAGAACAGGGAATGTGTCAGAGATTGTTTTATTAATATTCTTCAGATTATGGGTTTCACTGGCTGACATGAAAACCGATATTTCATCCATATTCGCTTCAAGGGCAGACTCTAATCCCTTTCGGTTCGGAACGAGGGCCGCATATGTGATAGTTGGATTTCGCTTAATTCCTTTACCTACCTCCAAGGCATCCCCCAATTGAGGAATCCATTTAGGATGAACAAAAGATGTCGCTTCTATATAAGTAAGACCGGTTTCGGAAAGCTGATCGATCCACTCTATTTTTCTTTGCGTCGGGATAATGACCTTCTCATTCTGAAGTCCATCCCGAGGGCCTACTTCCTTAATAGTTACGCTTTCAGGCCATTTCATCCTATCCCTCCGTCCCTTTATTCAATGACGGCCAAAACATCGCCTTCATTCACAAAATCTCCTTCATTTACTTTAAGTTCTTTGAGTGTGCCCCCCTTTTCTACTGATATGGGAATTTCCATTTTCATAGATTCCAAAATGATGATATCCTGTCCGTCAGCAACACTTTGTCCCTCACCTGCTACGATTTTCCAAACGCTTCCTGCCATGCTCGCTTTTAATTCTCCCATTTTAATTCCTCCTGTTCTCTTAATGAAAAGTATAAGACCCAGTAGGCCTCACCCAACTTATACCGTGATTTTTTTAATATACTTATTGATGAAGTCCGTCGTCGTATCCCCTTTATGGAAAGCCGCATGTTCAATGATTTCCTTGAGCAAGGGAAGATTCGTTTTAATTCCTTCTACTTTATATAAATTCAATGCTTCTTTTAATCTATCGATTGCAATCTCACGAGAAGCTCCGCTAACCACCAACTTGGCGATCATCGGGTCATAAAAGTGGGAAACGACCGAGTTATCCTGAACCGCGAGCTCATGACGGATCCCTTCACCTTCAGGTAAGGACAAACCGGTCATTGTTCCTGGTGCTGGATAGAAGGTCTTAGGGTCTTCTGCATAAATCCTCACTTCTATGGCATGCCCCTGTCTTTTAACATCCTCTTGTGTAAAAGAGAGTTTTTCTCCGTTGGCTATTTTGATTTGCTGTTCCACAAGATCAAGACCCGTAATTTCCTCTGTGACCGGGTGCTCCACCTGAAGTCGTGTATTCATTTCAAGGAAATAAAATTTCTTGTTGGCATCAACTAAAAATTCCAATGTACCAGCATTGTGGTAACCGATGCTCTTTACAGCTTTTATAGCCGCTTCACCCATTTTCCTTCTTGTTTCCTCATCAAGAAAAGAAGATGGGGCCTCTTCCACGACCTTTTGATGACGTCTTTGTACCGAACATTCCCGTTCCCATAAATAAACGGCATTCCCAAATTTGTCAGCCAGCACTTGAATCTCGATATGACGTGGTTTTTCAATTAACTTTTCAATGAACATATCCCCATTACCAAAAAATAACTGAGCCCTTTTTTGATTGCCTTCGAATGCTTTCGAGAGCTCTTCCTCGTTAGTAATCATCTGCATACCGATGCCCCCGCCTCCGGCTGACGCTTTCAGCATAATAGGATAACCAATCTTTTCTGCAACAGCTGCCGCCTCAGCACTATCGATTAATGGGCGCGAAAAACCTGGGACTAACGGGATCCCCGCTTGTTCCATCTTTTTTCTGGCTTCTACTTTATTGCCCATCTGTTGAATGACATCTGGATTGGGACCGATGAAAATCAGACCTGCTGCTTCGCATGAGCGTGCAAAATCTGCATTTTCGCTAAGAAATCCATAACCAGGATGTATGGCATCAACCTTGGCCTCTTTAGCAATTTCTAAGATTTTTGGGACATTCAAATAACTTTCCTGAACGCGGGATCCTCCTAGAAGATATGCTTCATCTGCATATGAAACAAATGGAGATTCGGAATCAGCTTCTGAATAGACGGCAACAGTCCCTATACCCAATTCCTTACAAGTACGAATGACACGCGAAGCAATTTCACCTCTGTTTGCAATAAGAACCTTTTTAATCATCCAATTACCTCCTTATTTAGTCCGTTCCGCTAATAAATCAAGAGTCTGCTCCCGTAACTTATACTTTTGGATTTTTCCGGATGCAGTCATTGGATAGACATCCGTAAAATGAATGTGACGTGGTATCTTATGATGAGATATTTTCCCTTTGCAGAATGTCCTCAGCTCCTCTGCAGTCAGGCTTTCTCCTTCTTTCAAGATGATCCATGCCGTTACCTCTTCGCCATATTTCTTATCCGGTATACCCAAGACCTGAACATCGACTATTAAAGGGTGCCGATAAAGAAACTCTTCAATTTCCCTGGGGTAAATGTTTTCTCCACCTCTTATTATCATATCTTTCAGGCGACCGGTTATCTTGCAATACCCGTTTTCATCCATTACCGCTAAATCTCCTGTATGAAGCCACCCCTCCGGATCAATGGCCTCCTTCGTTGCCTCTGGGTTTTTATAATACCCCTTCATGACATGATAACCTCTTGAACAAAGTTCTCCCT
This sequence comes from Peribacillus sp. NPDC097197, assembly GCF_050278025.1. Lineage (NCBI taxonomy): Bacteria > Bacillati > Bacillota > Bacilli > Caryophanales > Bacillaceae > Peribacillus > Peribacillus sp. NPDC097197. Next base: position 77,917 of record NZ_JBNNST010000009.1, read on the forward strand.
GTTGGCCCCGCTCTAGTTCCTCTCCGGTAGCAGGATTTATGATTTTCACTTCCACATTTGGCAACGCCCGACCGACGGAAGAAACGCGAAGTTCAATGGGATCATCTGTACGGGTCATCGTAATTCCTGGTGACGATTCCGTTTGACCATACGTAATCGTGATTTCTGAAATCCCCATCTTATTCACTACAAGTTTCATGACTTCAATCGGACAAGTGGAACCGGCCATGATTCCTGTCCGCAATGACCGCAAATCATACTGATCGAAGTCATCAAGGTTCAACTCGGCGATGAACATCGTCGGTACCCCGTGAAGCGCAGTACATTTTTCTGCCTCCACGGTTTGAAGTACTGTACGTGGAGTGAATTCAATAACAGGCACCATCGTAGCCCCAACAGTAACGGAAGCCATCGTCCCAAGGGAACATCCAAAACAGTGGAACATCGGGACCGGGATACAGAGCCGATCTTCATTTGTGAGTTTCATGCAAGACGCAGTATTCAACCCATTATTGACCAGATTTGAATGGGTCAACATGACCCCTTTAGGGAAGCCCGTCGTACCCGATGTATATTGCATGTTGATTACATCTTCCGGCTTCAGGTCCTTCATCCGATTATCGAGCATTTCCTCTGAAATCTGATTACTTCCACTTAGGACATCCTCCCATGAAAAAGTACCGGGATAACGAATTTCACTCAGCATGATGATATTTTTCAACTTTGGTAGTTTCTCAGATTTTAATTTACCAGGCTCCGCAGTCTTTAGTTCAGGAAGAATCTCATAAAGTGTCTCTATATAGGAGTGATCCCTATATTTATCCATCAAAATGATTGTTGTCGCATCCGATTGTCGGAGGAGGTATTCCAGTTCACTCGTCCGGTAATTCGTATTGACCGTGACGAGCACCCCACCCATCTTGGCGGTTGAAAATTGGGAAATGACCCATTCAGGCTTATTGGTAGCCCAAATGGCCATATGTTCACCTTTCTCAATACCAAGTGACATAAAACCGCGCGCTGCCTGACGACAAACCTTTTCGAATTCACTATAGGTATATCGTAAACCTAGTTCATGATATACCACCGCTTCATTACTACCGTATTCAGTAGCGGTCTTTTCAAGCAGTTTGCCGACCGTAATATCTTGCAGATCTGACATCAAACTCCTCCTATCAAATAAAGGTAAGATGAACGCTTTTTTTAAAAGTGATAAAATCTGATAAAATCTGCATGACTCCTCTTAGATTGGATATCCCTAGTTTCAGGAGTTCTCCAAAGATCAACAACCCAATTGTCTAGCTATTACCATTCTTTGAATCTCGGAAGTACCTTCCCCAATCTCTAGCAGCTTCGCATCTCTTAAGTAACGCTCCACTTCATATTCACGCATGTAACCTGATCCTCCGTGGATTTGAATCGCTTGATTGCTCGTACGGAAGGAGGTTTCACTAGCAAAAAGCTTGGCAAATGCCGCTTCTTTCGCAAATGGCTTTTTATTATCCTTTAGCCACGCAGCTTTATAGACCATATTTCTCGCCAATTCTATTTCCATTGCCATATCAGCCAGTTTGAACTGAATCGCTTGGAAGTTGGAAATCGTTTTACCGAACTGAACACGTTCTTTTGAAAACGCCAAAGCCCTGTCGAACGCCGCCTGTGCTATTCCGACTGCTAATGCAGCGATGGAAATCCTTCCTCCATCCAAGGTAAACAAGAATTGTTTGAATCCCTTTTCCGGATCACCCAACAGATTCTTTTTTGGCACCCGTACATTATCAAGAATGATTTCGCATGTATTAGAAGCTCGCACTCCCATTTTTTCGTAATTACTGTTTATCGTTAATCCCGGTGTATCTGTTGGGACGATGAAAGCAGAGATGATATTTTTCCCCCTGCTATCTTTTCCTGAAACGGCTGTAACTGTGATGGTCCTTGAATAACTTGCGTTTGTTATCCAGGTCTTCTCGCCATTGATTACATATTCATCACCTTCCACTACAGCCGTCGTTCTCGTACCACCCGCATCGGAACCTGCATTCGGTTCAGTCAAACCAAATGCCGCAAGTGTCTCACCAGTAGTGATCGGGATTAGGTATTTTTGCTTTTGCTCCTCGGTACCAAAGTAATAAATCGGGCTCGCCCCTAGCGAAACGGCCGCAGCATAGCTTAATCCTGTCCCTCCACAAGCTTTACCGATTTCTTCAACAGCAATCGCATAGGAAATCGTGTCACCGCCTGAACCCCCGTATTCCTCCGGGAATGGAATACCAAGTAACCCGAGTTTCCCCATCTTTTTGAAAACGTCTTCTGCAAACATGGACTTCGCATCCAGTTCTATAGCAATTGGTTTAATCTCTTTTTCTGCGAATTCCCTTACCATTTCCTTGATCATTTGCTGCTCTTTCGTAAGTGAGAAATCCATTTATTCGTTCCCCTTTCATAGTGAGACCAACTAGTCGGTCTGTATCGAATGTAAACACTTTAACTTTAATCGATATCCATTTGATTCTTTAGTAAATAAGGTTGGATGCTTGCATCATTTTTGAATTCTTCCGTTAATAGGCTCTTTAAAATTAAATCGACATAAATTCGTCCGATTTCTTCGATTGTCTTTCCGCCGTCCCGTTTATACCATTTGTAGGTCCAGTTCACCATACCTAGGATGGACATCCCGGTAATTTCCACCGGTAACTCGCTACGGAATTCTCCCTTTTCAATTCCTTCTTGAATAACCGAGAATACAATTTCTTTATACTGGTGACGTTTTTTTTTGATTGCTTCTACATAAGGTGGTTTAAGGTATATGCTTTCTTGATAGAAAACCGAAATATGTGGTTTATAGAGGTCAAACACTTTAACAAACGATAGGATGATCTTTTGCATTTTTGCTGAAGGGTGTATGCTTTCTGAGGTGGCTTCCTGTGCTTCCGTTAAAACATAGGATATAAAGCAATCATGAATGACAAATAAGAGCTCATCTTTAGAGGAAAAATGGTGATAAAAACCACCCTTGCTCGTTCCGCATTCTTTCACGATTTCATTCACAGACACTCCGTGGTATCCATTTTGTTCAAAAAGGTTCAGTGATGTTTCAATGATTTTATCTTTTAACTCCGTAAGGCCATCACTCCTTATGTATCCGCTTACATAAAATCCATTAAACAAAAACTTTCGATTTGTTCAGAAGTGGATTTAATTAGATTTTACCAAATATTATCAGTTTGTCAATTTTTAATATATAATCCTAGTGGATAATTCGAATCTATACATAGAAACCCCCACTTAACTCAGGAAAAGCGATAAGTGGGGAACGATTCAATTGACCCAATAGCATCGAGGTGTGTCGTAAAAAATACGCTGATTGAATTCGGGGAAAACGGATTGAAATTGAACATGAATCGGGCAATCAATCAACCATGGGAAAAAGCAATAAAATTCTTTATCTCCGTTTATTATCGCCGTAATAGCTAAATCCAGGTTTTGCTGAAAGATTGTATAACGGGCTTTTGCCTGATCATACTCTTTTTCCAAGCCATCTACAAACACATTGACCGTTAAGAGATATTGACCAAGAGATGCGTCCCAATTAGCCAACACTTCATCTCTTTTTTTTGCATCCAAGGCAGAATACTCATATTGCGTACCAATGGTAAGGTATAGATCACCTGTTTCATCAGAATGAGTCAGTGTATATTTCCTTCCATCTACAGGGAGACATGGGGTCGTAGGTGGCATAAACTTAACCGTTAATTTTTCCGGATGAAATTCTGGCATCCCTTCATACTCCTTTTGAAAAATACAGGTTTACCTTATACTATGACAGTCGCCCATCCCTGGTGAACATCTACTTCTTCTTGACGGGTTTCACCACTGTTTTCATCAATTTCCACCCTTTATTATATGACCAGACCGATTTGATTTCTAACAATGGATCTCTCCCATCCATTCCCATTATATATTGGACACCCGATAATCCCTTCCCTTTCCCAAAGATAGTCTTTGGTTTCAAAGAAGTGTATGAATGGACCAATAACTCCATTGACTCATTTAACATGCCATCCTGATAAATCCCCAACTCTTCATACTTTCTCTTCCTTGAACTGACATCTACAATCACAGGCTTCTTCCCTTCAATTTTAAATTCCGCTTTGTACCCATCAAGAAATTGGGCGGTGATTGGAACGGACGGCGGAACATCCAAATCCTTGGCCTTTCCATCTTTGAATGTATAAGCATAACAGTTTAGTGTACGCTCTATCCCTTCCGTCAAGACAGTAACAAGCACATCTTGTGTCCCATCTTTATTCAAATCGACCAGTGAAAGTTCCGGCTTATACCCGGCTTCGAGTGGTACACTGATTGAGTTGCGATTACTTTCTACTCGCAACTCGATTTCTTTAAGGAACTTGCTACCTTTGTCGAAAGGTGTGCCTTGGACCTGGATTATGTCAATTTTTTTATCCCCCGTAACATCCCTTTTCGAAGAGATATAGGTCCCATTCTCTGGGAAATTTTTATCATGTGCTTCGACCGCTTGATAGCTTAAAAAGATTGAAAGTACTAAAACCGAATATTTTAGTAATTTTAACTTTTTCATGGCAATTCCCTTTCTTATATCAAATTGACTAATTCGAAATATTCCGCTTTTTGAACTTTTTTCGTTGATCTTTCATGAAAATGGACCAGAAGTAATAAAAACCAGGAACTAATATCGCAAATCCCACAATATAGGTAGCGAACACGGCCCTGAATGAAGTGGGGTCTGTAAATGCTTCCATTATCCTGACATTCGGATAGATGATATATGGTAAATGGGCAACCCCATAGACATAGCTTCCTATCATATATTGGATGATAATCGATATTACGGCGAGCCTTGGCATCCCCTTTACCTCTTGTTTGGAAAAATAGGGCAGGTAAAGAGCTACACCGCTAATGATAAAAAAGATAAGGGAGACCAATAGCAGTGTGGAGTTCTCCATCATTCCTTCGTAAATCCACGATGCTTCTTTTTTCAGTGTGAACATTACGAGAAATGCCATGATTAACACCAATGGACCTGTAATCATTGCGTCACGGCGGTAGATCTTATACGACTTTAGCTCATCAGCCTGTTTCGAATAATCAGACAGAAGCAAAGATGAGAGAAACAATGTACTTAAAATACCAAAGCCTAAAAAGGCATATTCATTTGCGCTAGTGAAAAGTTTAACTAAATTTAATTCCTCGTTCCCCCCTACATTCTCGAGAAATCCAAGATGGGTGATTGGTAAAACACTGATTAATAGGCCAGGTATAATGAGACCCGTTATTCCAGATATATAAGTCAACATCTTTGCATACTTATCCAAGCTGTGAGAGAAGACGAGAAAAGCACTTCTAATGCAAAGAAGAAGTAAAATTAAACTGGCGGGGACAATTAAAGCAACTCCAATAGAAAATACAGCACCCGGAAATAGGCTGTAAATGGCAATGACAAGACCTACAACAAATGTATTCGTCACTTCCCAAGTCGGAGATAAATAACTATTTGCTATCTTTGTGGCATTCGTATGCTCTTTCTTGATATAGATCATTGCCCAGAATCCTGCACCAAAATCCATGGACGCCATGATGGCATACAAGAAAATAAAGCCCCACACAAGCGTTATCGCTAGAAGTGCTTCATTCATTCACTATTCCTCCTTTTCATGAATTGGAATCGAATAACTGGACATCCTTCTGTTCAGCTTTATAAAGATCATCCGTTATGGAATGACGCTTGAAATAATAGGTAAGTGTAAATACAACAGACACACATAATATGATGTAAACGATAATGAATAATGTGAATAGGTACCCCAGATTTTCATAAGTGGTTACCGAATCTGCCGTGGTAAGCATTCGATAAATTGTCCATGGTTGCCTTCCCGTACATGCGAATATCCAACCACATTCGATGGATAGTACGGCCAATGGTCCCGAAGCCACAAACAACCATAAAAGCCACCTTGGATATCGCGCTTTCTTCAAGACCTTATTCCACACTAATGCGAACAAGGACAGTACTATTAATCCCCCCCCAATGATCACCATTGCATTGAACAATGTGTGAACATATAGCGGCGGCCAGTATTCCTCTGGAAAATCATTCAGACCGGTAACTACCGTATCAAAACTATTTCCTGACAAAATACTCAGTACCCAAGGAAATTCTATGCCATATTTCACTTCCCGCGCTTCTCGGTCTGTCCAACCGAATAATGTGAGACCTGCATGATCCTTCGTTTCGAACAGGCCCTCCGCAGCTGCTAATTTTTCTGGTTGTTCCCGATATAAATGCTGGGTCGTCGAGTGACCATTAAGTGCGGTCAAGATAGAAAAGACCAACCCCAATACAATACTTAACCTTAATGCCTTTTGGTGAAAATTATATTCGGTGGATCCATACTTATTTTTAAGCATTTTATAACCAGCAACAGCCGCAATTGCAAACGCTCCTGTCATATAAGCAGTTAGCGCCGTATGTCCTGCTGTTACGAAGAAACTCGGATTGAAAAAAGCTGCCCACGGATCCACATCGACGATTTCACCATTTTCGAACCGGAAACCAGCAGGTGTCCCCTCGAAAGCATGGACATTTGCAATAAGAACAGCTGAAGCCAAAGCACCAAATGCGACAAAGGATAAACTCAAGATTCTTGCCCATGGCCTGATTTTTTCAGCTGCATATACATAGATGGACATGAATAGTGCCTCAACCATAAAAGCATAAATCTCAATTTGGAACGGAAGGGCCATAACTCTACCTATGACCTCCATAAATCCAGGCCATAAAAGAGAAAGCTGCACACCGGCAATTGTACCTGTCGGGATTCCCACTCCCAACAGAATCCCTAGTGTTTTGGTCCAGCGTTTAGCCATGACCACATATTGTAGATCTTTCGTCTTTTGATACATCAATTCCGCTGCCAGCATCATCATAGGTAATCCCACACCTAGAGTGGCAAATATAATATGTACGCCCATATTAGTCCCGAACATCGCCCTTGCCATTTGTAAGTGATCCATACTTATTTCCTTTCTAACCTAATTTATTCTTGTTAGCTTCTCCACACAAAAGGAAAATATTTAAAAAAGTTCCATGAATCCTCTTTATCTTTTGTTACTAACAGTTTTTCCTTAGTTAAATATCATTTATTCTATCGAGGTCAATTGTAAGATATAAAATAGATGAACGACTTCGAAAAATAGCAGGTTTGTTGCTGGATGGTATACCATAGGTTTACGCTGTTCCCCATTAAAAAAACAAAAAAACACCGTTCAAAGTGAACGGTGTAAGCATTTGAACAATATTGAAAATTTCATTGTATAAATAGAACAAAATAGTCTTCCTCTTTCCTCACTATCATTAAGGAAGTATGGAAGATATCGATCATTCATGTACCCCACTTTGTCGAATTTTATCATTTAAAGTAGATAAGTAGTTAATAAAAATGATATGGCGTTACAAGGAGATACCATACAAGGTGAGTTTTCGGCTTAAAAGCGTATGCATTTCCCTCAATATTTTTTTATGATCCTGATTTTTACTCATAAAAAAAGACAACAAAAAAATATTTAACGATAGGATTTTATATTATCCTAATTTTCAATTATCTCAATGGTCATTTAACCAGTTTTCGTTCTTATCGTTTCTTTTCTTTATTCCAGTAGTCATATATAGCTTCTTTCAATACCCCATTTAGATTTTTTCCTTGCTTCGCTAACCATTCCGTCTGATCTATCGGTAATAGTAGTTTAAGGTTTATTCTTTCATTTGGCATTTCCACTTTTCTTATTTCTTTCAGGGTAATGCCCTCTTCAACATTCGGGAAGGATGTTTCATTCTCATGTACTATCTGAAAATCTTCATAGCCTTCTAGATCATATATCTCACAATATAGGTTAAGCTGGGGCAATCCTTCCCCCACTAAACCGCGCAGATGCATAATCGCACTGATTTCTTTACCATCTTCCAATTCTATTTCAATAATTAAATTTTCATTATTGCCGAATTTTTTTAATACTATTTCACTCACTATTATATCCAATTCCAATGTATACCTTGAATCTGTCTCAAATATATATATAGCACTATTAAACATAAAAACACTTTCGCCATCTATTTTTACTGACTTAACCTTGCGCATACACACTCCACTTTCAAGTATTATTCTCCATGAATTAAATGACGGCTATCATGATGATAAAGAAAATCTATCTATTTAAAGTGATGCTCACTGTATTACCTATTCAACCATCAACCGTGATTCCAGATACTTATCCAACTTCTTTTTCACACGTTGGAGTGCATTATCTATTGTCTTTACTTGAACATTCAATTCTAGTGAAATTTCCAAGTAGGTCTGTCCCCCCATATACAAGTCCACGACTGTACTTTCGAGGTCACTGAGGAGTTCCGTTAATTTCAGTTCAATTTCACTGAATTCTTCTAATCCTATTAAAATGGCAACCGGATCCATCTGCTTTTGCTCAGGGACGACATCAATAAGAGCTTGCTCCGATTCCCCTTGGTAAATAGGTCTAAACAGTGAAACATAGGTATTCAAAGGGGAATGCTTTTGTCTAGTGGCCGCTTTGACAGCAGTGATAATTTGTCTAGTAATGCATAGTTCAGCAAATGACTTAAAGGAAGCCGAATTTTTGCAATCTCGATAATCCCGGATAGCCTTATACAGTCCTATCATGCCTTCTTGAAAGACATCTTCCTTATCTCCACCCGTTAGAAAATACTTCATTGCTTTAGTTTTGACAAGACCTTTATACTTCGTAATTAATTGATTCAATGCCTCATCATCACCATCTTGAAATTTGCCTATCAATATTGCATCTTCCATTTGTGTAGGGTTTTCCACTTTTTCCTTATCGAGGATCATACTCATTTTTATTCCTCCACTCACTTAGTTGAGCACCAAATAACTACAAGGTTGCGTTTTAGCTTCAAAATATTGGTAGAACCTTATAATATTATAGTATCTCAGCTACATCATTAAAGATACCCTTAAATACCGACATTTTCCAACATTATTATATATTACCAATAAGTAAATAGGAATATTGATTTATAAATTCTTTCATTTAATAAGGTATTTATTCACAGTGTACTAGAATATTAGAAAGGACATAACCCGGATTGAGATGTGCGGATATGCCGGGCTATCTAAATCTATAAAAAAAACCTCGAAATAGTATCGAGGTCCCTTTTGTTCATGATCTAGTTTCTATTTGAATTCCTTTTTACTGGATCCTTCCACCTGTTCAGTTGGGTCACCCCAGCATTCAACATTCTTCAATCCCTTAATGTTACTTACATGAAAAACGGGATTTTTGCCATCTTTCTTTTGCTTTTGATAATCAGCAAGTGCAGCGAAAGCTATTTTCCCTAGCAAGGCTATGGCTATCAGGTTTATGATGGCCATTGATCCCATCAGCAAATCTGCTAGATTCCATACAAACTCGAGCGAAGCCATTGATCCGAAAATGACCATTCCAACGACTGCTGCACGATAAATATTTATCCAAATTTTCTTTTCATTAATAAAACTGATATTGGATTCTCCATAATAGTAATTTCCAACAATCGAGCTAAACGCAAATAACAGGACAATAATGGCGAGAAAAATACCAGCCCAAGATCCTAAGCTCTCGCTAAGGGCATTCTGCGTGAGAACAATTCCATCCGTTTCTTTTGATGAGTATAGACCGGAAAACAAGATGATAAAGGCCGTCGAGCTACATATGATGAGCGTATCAACAAAAACGCCTAGTGATTGGATCAGACCTTGTTTTACCGGATGGGTGACATCTGCCGTAGCACCCGCATTAGGAGCACTCCCCATTCCAGCCTCATTTGAGAACAAGCCACGCTTGATTCCGTTCATCATGGCTGCACCCAGTGCCCCACTAGCAATCTCCCTTAATCCATCGAATGCACTTTCAAAGATTAATGCAAGAACACTTGGTAACTCGGTTATATTCAATAGGATGACAACTAAAGCTACTAACACATAAGCTCCTGCCATGATTGGCACGATGACTTCAGACACTTTAGCAACCATCTTAATTCCGCCAAAAATGATAACAGCCGTTATGATTGCCAAAATTAGTGCGGTGATCCATTTATCTACACCAAAGGATGCTTGGAATGCACTTGTAATCGTATTGGCCTGTACAGAATTGAAAGCAAGTCCAAATGTCAATGAAATCAAAACAGCAAACGTGATACCCATCCAGCGTGCATTTAATGCTTTTTCCATATAATAAGCTGGACCACCACGGAAGGCTGCTCCGTCTTTGACCTTGTAAATTTGAGCTAAAGTGCTTTCAATGAAAGCAGAGGCAGATCCAATCAATGCGATTAACCACATCCAGAAAACAGCTCCCGGACCACCAGTCGTGATGGCTATAGCCACACCTGCCAGATTCCCCGTTCCTACCCGGGAAGCCGTACTGATGCAAAAGGCCTGAAACGAAGATACGCCTTTCTTATCTGCCGTAGCACCTTCCCCTAGTAACCTAATCATTTCTTTCACCATTCTAAATTGTACAAATTTAGTACGAAAAGAAAAATAAATGCCCATTCCAATTAATAAAATGATCAGTATAGAGGACCATAATAAATCATTTGTTTCAGTAATAAACTTTTCTACTATCTCCATTTTTAAACGAACCCACCTCTAATTATTTCATTACAATACCTTTAGAGTTCCCGCTTTTACAAAATAGTAAACACTTAAGAATAAAGATATCTCCGTTAATTGTATTTTATTATACTATTTTAATATTATTGAAGGCAGAGATTAGTTTTGTGAATTTTAAAGATTTCATACACACTTGAAGTCAATTACCCTAAAAAAGCCCTGGAGACAATGCTCCAGGGCAACATTCGTGATTTATTGATACTCTTCCAACCAACCTATTTTCATTTCCTCTTCGAGAACCGGGGGAAACCTATTAAAATGGCTATGATTCCTGAAACCCCGATCAAGACTGGATAGAACGAATAGGGTAGGATACTGATAGGAGAGATGTGTGCGACACCTGCAGCTAAAAGTAGTTGTGCTCCGTATGGCAATAAGCCCTGAATGCTACAAGCGAAAACATCGAGCAAACTGGCAGATTTCCGTGGATCGATTTCATACTTTTCGGCAATGTTTTTTGCGAGTGGACCAGCAATGATGATGGATATGGTATTGTTTGCCGTTGAAAGATTCGTTAAAGCCACCAATCCCGCGATACTGAACTCTGCACTTTTTCTTGATTTGCTCTTTCTCGTCACGAGGTTCAGTAGGTAATCGATTCCGCCGTTATGTTTGATAACAGAAACCATGCCTGCAATCAAAATCGCTAGGAAGGAGATTTCATACATCCCAGCCATTCCATCCCCCATTTTTTGAATCACTTCCATTGCATGATAACTACCATCCGCTAAACCGATGATTCCGGCAAAGACGATGCCGATAGAGAGAACCAAGAATACATTGATCCCTGCCAATGCTGCCACTAGAACACAAAGGTAAGGTAGAATTTTGACCCAATTGTAGGCTTCTCCAGAAATTGTAGCTTGTTCACCCATCGTCAGAAAACCAAGGATAAAACATGTGATTATTGCAGCAGGTAACACAATAAAAAAGTTCACTTTGAACTTATCTTTCATTTTCGTTCCCTGTGTGCGTACAGCTGCTATAGTCGTATCCGAAATGAAAGAAAGATTATCACCGAACATGGCACCACCAATGACCGCAGCCATGGAAAGGGCAACAGATATATCCGTTTGATCACTGATTCCTACTCCAATAGGTGCTAAAGCCACTATCGTTCCCATACTTGTCCCCATTGATAATGAGATAAAGCAGGCGATAATAAATAACCCCACCATTAAAAGATTTTGCGGAACAATTGAAAGTGCTAGATTCACCGTAGACGCTACGGCCCCCATCCCATTTGCCACTTCCGAAAAAGCCCCAGCCAATAGGAATATGACAACCATCAACATGATGTTTGAATCCCCGGCACCTTTACAAAAGATTTCTACTTTCTGATCGAATGATTCCTTTCGATTCATTGCCAGTGCCGTAGCAGATGCAATGGCTATGGCAACAATCACTGGAAATGTGTAAAAATCTTTTGTAATAACACCTGAACCTATAAATAATATCAAAAAAACGATAAACGGCGTTAAAGCCCATGGATTCCCTTTATTGTCTAAACTCATGATGTACACCTCTTTAGTATTTTGCATGGTAATGGTAATGGATACTCTTTTTGGACTCTCTAAATTTTCCGGCATCCCTTCATTTTAATATGGTCTTGATTATAGAATAGTAACAAACCATCAAGAACAGATTCCTATCCTATGAGTACAAAAAGACCTCTTCCGTTTTATTACAAGAAGAGGTCTTTTAATCTATAAACACTCCTCTTATCTTTCAGGTCAATCGCCTGCTGGATTTGGCACAGCACTCTAAATAAGTCTGCTGCCGAGACATCTTCGGGCCAGTCCCTCAGTCTCTCTTGATAAGAAGTAAGAAATATTCATTTTTTCAAAGCAAATATAAGAGTACAGCATTTTAAGAGTTTTCGCAAGGTAAAGTATTAAAGATTTTTATAAACTGATGGAATGCATTAGTTTTTAGCTTTCGGGGCGAAAAGGTAGTTAGTGTGAAAGCACCTTTATTCTTCTACATTGATGGGTACCACTTTTCCATCTTCGACCGCTCCTACAACGACTTTTGCTGCGAATCCACCGTTTTCGTCAATCGATGGTATATTGTAAATTTTCTGTTCAGGTGCCGTATTTGTCAGCCCATCCTGCATATGGTCACGGATCGCATTCACATCATCGACTGTTCCCGCCGCTTTCATTGCCTCCACAAAGGCATACATAGCAATGTAATTCAACCCCACTTCAGAACTAGCATCTTCCTTATAAATTTTTTTATATTTATCAATGAATGCCGGTATTGCTTCTTCCTTGGAATCGATTAGCGGAAGAACACCGATCGAACCTTCCAATGTTTCGTACGAGCCCGCTATTGGTTTCATTTGATCCAGTTTCGCCTGGTCCATGATAATGAAACCGCCTTTAAAGCCTAGTTCCCTTGCTTGTTTTGCAACCTTGGCCGTAGGCTCTGACGCCCCCCCGATGAAAAGGACATCAGGCTTTTCTTTTAGGGCATTTGTAACAGTCGTGAAGAAATCCGTTTCTTTAGAAAAATCAATGGAGGCGTTATATACGACTTCACCACCCTGTTTTTCCCAATGAGGAAGTAGGTTTTCCGCCCAGTCCTTCCCGTACTGGGAAGATGGTGGCAATGCCGCAATTTTCTTTCCGAAGTTTTCCATTGCATACGTAGAAAACGGTTCAATATACCCTTCATAATTTGGCGGGATCCTCACCGTTAATGAATTACCGCTTTCCGTGATGGCTGGTTCACTCGAATAGCCACCGATGATGAATTTCTCTTTTTCGTTAAAAACCTGAAGGGCGAGTATCCCTCCACTATGAGGAGTGAAAATAATCGGAGTTTTGTATTCCTGAATTAAACGTTTAGCATTTGAACCCGTTTCATTCGGTAAGTACTTATCATCCAACGAAACCAGGTTGAGCGTATATTTTTCCCCTTCCACTTCAAACCCACCAGCATCATTGATTTCATTTACTGCCATCTCCACACCATTTAACGTTCGTTTTCCATATAAGGCTGCTGCTCCACTCAAAGGACCGCTAAAACCGATATTGACGACATTCTTCCCTTTACTGGCCTTTCCTCCCCCACTTGAGGCAGGGCTGTCTCCTTTGTTACAGCCGGCTAGTGCCGTTAGGACGAGTAATAGCATGACAAAGAATACACTCAATTTTTTCATGAAAATCCCCCATTCATTTTTAAACTCTTATGCTCCGATATAAGCTTTCCGTACTTCATCATTAGCCAATAATTCTTTTGCAGTCCCTTCGACGACAATTTCCCCATTTTCAAAAACATATCCCTTATCTGCAATGCTAAGAGCCGCATTCGCATTCTGTTCAGCTAGTAGAACGGTTATGCCTTCCCGGTTTATTTCTTCAATGACTTGGAACATCTGTTCAACGATCAAAGGGGCGAGGCCCACGGAAGGTTCATCTAGCATCAAAAGCTTTGGCTTAGACATCAAGGCCCTGCCAATGGCTAGCATCTGTTGCTGTCCACCACTCAAGCTGCCGGCTTCATCATGGAGTTTTTCTTTTAAAATAGGAAATAAATGATAGACATTTTCCAATGAGGCCTTGATTTCCCTCTTTTTTTTCCGATGGACGTAAGCCCCCATCTTCAAGTTTTCCTGGACAGTCATCTGAGGAAACAGTTTCCTCCCTTCTGCACATTGAACAATTCCAGCCTGGACATTCTTATCCGGAGGCCTGCCTCCGATAGTCCGTTCCTCAAAATGAATTTCACCCCCAGCCAGCTTACTAATGCCGCTGATAGAACGGAATGTCGTGCTTTTCCCTGCTCCATTCGCTCCCAGTAGAACGACAATTTCCCCTTTTTTCACTTCAATATTCACATGCTTGATCGCAGAGAAGCTCCCATAACATACAGTAACATCAGTTAGCTTAAGCACTAGCACTACCTCCTAAATAGGCTTTAATAACCGCCTCATTCGCCCTGATTTCTTTTGGAGTGCCTTCAGCAATCTTTTCCCCGTAGTTCAGGACCATGATATGGTCAGCTAAGTTCATGATCATATGCATCTTGTGCTCGATCAAGCAAATCGTGAAGCCCGATTGATTCAACTCCTTGATCAGTTCTGTAAGCCCTTCTGTTTCATCAGGGTTTATGCCGGCGGCCGGTTCATCAAGAAAGATGATTTCCGGATCCGTCGCAAGGGCAAGGGCAATCGCAGTCCGCTTCTTTTCCTCTTGAGAAATACTCGAGACCATCTTATTTGCCGAATCCATTAAGCCGACAATTTTCAATACTTCCATCGCTTTATCACGACAGGCCTTTTCCTCCCGTTTTAACCTCTTCGTCCTTAGGATAGCATCTACCAAATTCGATTTAGTTCGAAGCCTATGCCCTACAATCACGTTATCCAAGATGGTGGATTGCTCAAAAAGACTAGTCGTCTGGAACGTTCTTGCTATGCCAAGCCCCGCTATTTCATTGGCAGGAAGCTTCGTGATGTCTTTCCCTTTGAAGAGGACTGCTCCAGAACTTGGACGATGGAAGCCGCTGATCAAGTTGAAAAACGTAGACTTCCCGGCTCCATTAGGCCCGATAATCGCATTGATCTTTCCTTTTTCAATGGTGAAATCCACATTTTTTACAGCTGCCAATCCCCCGAAACTCTTTGTTAAATTCTTCGTTTCGATAAACATCTTCATCCCTCCTCCGCATTAACCGGAACGTCCTTACTCATAATCAGTTGTTTCTTATCTCTTCGTTTAATTTTCCAATCAAAGAATGCACCCGAAATACCGCGTGGATAGAAAATTATGATCAACGTAAGTAAAGGTCCAAAGATCAACATTCGATACTCTTGGAGAAATTGTAGATTCTGGGATAGTATGACGAGAAGCAAAGTTCCAACCAAAGGTCCCGATAGAGTTCCTATTCCGCCGACCAGTAGATACATCAACAAGTCGAACATTATGGCCGTAGACCCGATATCCGGTCCGATAAACCGCACGAATGAAGCATATAAGGCACCTGCCAAGCCTGCAAAAAATGTAGAAAGAACAAATGCGGTCAACTTATTCTTCATCGTGGATATGCCTATCGTTTGGGCAAGTTCCTCACTATTCCTGATGGCCATATAGGTTCTCCCTGTCAACGAATGAACAATACGATACATGACCAAAATGACGCCAAGTAGGAAAATGAGCACCAAATAATATTGTGAAGCGGCCGTCTCGAAAGTGATGGGTCCGATATTTCCAGGGGCCGGAATCCCAATCAAGCCTCTAACTCCTTCTGTAAGACCTTCCCATTTATCGATGACCAGGTAGATGATATATCCGACGCATAAAGTATAAATTGCGAAAAAGTGTTCTTTTGTTCTCAATGCTATTAAGCCGACCAAAAAACCAAGCGCCCCGGAAATTAGGCAAGACAAGACCAGTGCCAACCAAAAGTTCATTCCCGCTTTTACCGTCAATAACCCCAATGAGTACGCCCCAATGGCAAAGTATCCAGCATGGGCAAGCGAAAGATAGCCCGTATAGCCCGCTAACAGATTAATTCCATATACCGCGATTGCCCAGATGAAAGACAACGTTAACATATGAACGTAATAGTCATTCTGCGCGATGATTGGAAATAAAAAGGCCAGGATGATCAAAATTAAGATGACATTTCGTTTTGATAAGATATTCAAACTACCTCTCCCCCTTTGCGAAAAGACCCGTCGGTTTGACCGTTAAGATGACTACTAAAAGGAAGAAGGCTATGATATCCTTATAATCATTGGATATATAGGTTGCGCCAAGGCTTTCACTGAATCCAAGAATATATCCACCAACGATTGCACCTGGAACGCTTCCCATCCCTCCTAGGATGATAATCACGAAAGCCTTTAATATCACTAAATGACCCATGCCTGGAAAAACTAGATTGATGGGAGATGCAAGGGAGGAAGCAATGGCGGCTAGCCCCCCAGAAATCATGAAGGTCAGCATGGCAACTTTATTGATGTTAATCCCGACTAGCGAAGCCCCTTCACGACTTTGGGACATCGCGATGATCGTGGAACCTGTATACGTCTTCTTTAAGAACAGATAGAGAACCGACATGACCACGATTGCCGCCACAATAATCAACAAACGTTGCATCGTGAACGTCAAGCCCATGATATTGACTACTTGTCCATAAGGAGATTGCATGGTTTGAAAATCAGCTCCCCAGACAAATTGTGCAAAGGCTTCAAGAAAAAGTAAAATTCCAATGGCTGCAATTTTATCATGCAACGGTGGAGCATCCCTTAACAAACGGAATACGAATCGTTCCAATAAAACCCCAAGAAGGCCCACGACAATGACGGACACGAACATAGCAATCCAGTAATTCAGCCCAGATAACGTCATCATCGACAACGTGACATACCCTCCTATCATATAGAGAGCACCATGGGCAAAGTTAGGGATATGAAGAATCCCATATACCAATGTCAACCCAAGGGCAACTAGGCTATATACGCTTCCGATTGTTAAACCATTAAACAATTGCTGAATTAAAATCTCCATTTCCTTCCTCCCTTATCCCAATGAATGTTCGTAGGTAATGCTTTACTTGAATACAACATCCCTAACCATAAGGAACTCTTCTCCATGACCCTATCGAATTGTTAATGCCAACCTTTTTTGTTAGCGCTTTCATTATTCCATCGCGTAATCCATCGAAAGGCTACCCGCTTCTTCTGTAACCTCGTTTCGACCCATTTTTCCGTAATCTTTATCTACTTTTTTAGTTGTCTGCATCCCATTTTATGATTTCATGAATACTATCTTCATATCTGTCAACTGAATAACGCTGTGCAATCGTCGGAAACGTTCCACAGTCACCTCACATTCCCCATAAATCATTTGTAAAGCATTTCCTTAATAACAATGCAAGTACTATGCCATCTTGAAAAAGCCATACTAAGTCACTTTACGAAATAAGAATGATTCACTTTTGATTCAAATAATTGAATTCATATGGCATAACCATCATTCACTTTTGACTGAACGAACCACTTTTGAATTAGAATGGATTGTCTTTCAGATTCATAGATATATTATTATCCAGATGACTACTAGGGAAGAAATGAAAAGGGGTATTCCCCTTACGGAAATCCCCCTTTGCTTACCTATTCTTTTCACTGACTCTCAATCCATATTTTTTTAGTTTCCTGACAATCGTAGCCTGGCTTGAATCAAGAGCTTCAGCAATTTCATATGTGGTCTGATAAGTTTGCGCTGCTTTTGTCAATATTTCTTTTTCAGCTCCCTCCACCGCTTCCTTTAGAGACTGAGAATCACGAGAGTTGGTTTGGCTCATGTTTTCTTGCTGATATTCTACAGGCAAGTCGCTTACCGAGATGACGGAACCATTCGTTAACACGACCAGTCTTTCCACTATATTAATCAGTTCTCGGACATTTCCCGGCCAATCATAATGAAAAAAATAATCTTTTAACGCTGAATCTAACTTTTTGGTCAATTTATATTGGTTGTTGGCCTTGGTTAAAAATAAATCAGACAATGCGAGGATATCTTCTCTTCTTTCCCTAAGAGGTGGAATCACAATGGGGATGACATTCAGGCGATAATATAAATCTTCGCGAAATTCTCCCGCTTTGACCATATCCAATAGATTTCGATTTGTGGCCGCGATAATACGAACATCGATTTTCTTCGGTTTCGTTCCTCCGATTCTTTGTATTTCCCTTTCCTGAAGAACACGAAGTAATTTTACCTGAAGCTGAAGTGGGAGTTCACCGACTTCATCCAAAAATAATATTCCGTTATCAGCTATTTCGAACATCCCCGGTTTCCCCTTGTGATTAGCCCCGGTAAACGCTCCCCCCTCATAGCCAAACAGTTCAGACTCCAATAAATCGGCAGGAATCGCCCCACAGTTTATTTTAACGAAATCCCCTTTTTTTGAACGGATGCTCCCGTTAAAGATATTGCGGGCCAATACGTCCTTTCCCACACCCGTTTCCCCTAATATAAGGACTGTCGCGTCAATGTCTGAAATCCTTTCAGCAATTTCGTAAATCTTCCTCATCTTTTCACTAACAAAAACGACTCCATCTTGATTTGTAATCTTTCTTAGCTTTTCGATTTCCTGCTTATACTGATTGTTCAATTCATTCACTTTCGTCAATTCATGCATCAGTTCATTCAAATCGGATAAATCACGTATATTCGTAACGATCTGTTCAATCTCCCCTTCACCATTAAACACCGGGCTTCCCGTGATCAGCGTCTCTTTTCCGGCGAAGTTATCCTGTACGACTGATACAGTCCTCCTCTGCTTTACCACTTTATGTGTAACCGAGGCATTCAGTATTCCACGCTTAATCAACTGATTTACTGATTTGCCGATATAATACTCTTTAGGAATCCCCGTAATTCTCTCAATAGCCGGGTTTGTATATATTGTCACTCCATCAGGATCGGTGATATAAATGCCATCATAGGAATTCTCAATGATGGCATCCAATGCGCGGTTCATTTTTTTGGTTTCCCCGAATTCTTCCATTACATCATCGACATATGAAGTTTGACCCCCTACATATAAATGCTCGCCTTTTTCCAATTGCATCACTGAGATAAATACATATCGATTGGTGCCATGGTATGCTGTTGCCAGCCTATTATTATCAAAAAATATCCATCTATCAAATAAATCTGAAAGGGTATTTCTATTCTGCATCTGTTCCTTAAAATATTGGCTCCATTCTTTAATCTTGCCTTCATCATCAAGGATAATGGCAGGAAATGGCCATTCTTTGATCCATTTGATCTGGGAATCCTGTTTCAGTTGATTCAATACATTCACCACCGCAAAAGAATTCTTTCTAATTCAATTCTCGATATCTTTCGAATCCCCTTTAATAATGTCGAAATTCCAATAAAAAATAGTGATGAAATAACTTCATCACTACCTATCATTCAATATACTTTGAATATGACCTCCCCACTGATTGTTTCCTTGCCTACTTGATTGACGGCAACTACAACAAAATGGTACGTATCTTCCTTTTTCTCTTTTAAATAGGCTTGAAGCGTGATGACATCATCTAGAAAAACCATACTCTTGAATCGTATTTTATACTCTTCAATAAATCCGATGTCATAAGAATCACTGAATAACTTTGCAAGGTTTCCCATCGTCCACATTCCATGGGCAATGATTCCAGGTAGACCGGCCTTTTTAGCTTCTTCATCAATGGTATGAATGGGATTGAAGTCACCGGAAGCACCAGCGTATTTAATGAGATTTAGGCGTGAAACAGGATCCAACTTTATCGATTGTACAGAATCTCCAGGATTCAATTCTTTTAACAAACTCATCGGCTCCCCACCGACTTTCTTACCGTATCATTGATGATGACCAATTGATCGGCAGTAAATACTATCTCACCATTTGCATCGGTTCCATAATTTTTTAATGCTAGAAACCCCAAATCCCCCTGTTTTCCACTCTTCTCATAATAATCCTTCACTTCTGTATAACACGTGATTTCTTCCCCTACCAGAAGGGGCCGCTTATAATGATAAATCTGCTCGCCGTGAATTAACCCTTTAGCAGGGAGGTTCAACCCTTCAATCACTCCATAATCAAAGACCCGTGGGAATGTAGGAGGGGCAATATTCGTGCCGTACCTTGATTGTTTTCCTATCTCTTCATCAATGAAAATAGGATGCAAGTCACCGATTGCTTCCGCGAATTTTTTCACGGCCCCACGTTCGACTGAATTTTTGACCGGTTTGGAACGTTTTTCGATACAATCTTTAAACATATCATCCCCACCTAATCAGTTAATTTTTTGGACCACCTGCAACGTAAAGAACTTGACCATTAACAAAGGAAGAAGCTTCATCAGCAAAAAAAGCAACAGCATTTGCGATATCACTTGGCTTCCCGCTTCTAGCAACTGGAATCTTCTTCACACTTCCCTCAACGAACTGCTCAAAACTGACCCCCACACGACGTGCAGTTTCTTTCGTCATCTCCGTTTCAATGAATCCAGGGGCTACCGAATTAGCTGTGATTCCATATTTACCGAGCTCAATCGCTAACGTTTTCGTTAACCCTTGCAGCCCCGCCTTTGCAGCTGCATAATTCGATTGTCCTCGATTGCCGAGAGCCGAAGTGGACGAAATATTGATGATTCTTCCATATTTTCTTTCAACCATGTATTTCTGAGCAGCACGGACTGAATTGAACGTACCCTTCAAATGTACATCCATGACTGTCTGCCAATCCGAATCGGTCATTTTGAATATTAGGTTATCGCGAATGACCCCCGCGTTATTGACAAGGATATCAAGTGAACCGAATGTTTCCGCTATTTCCTTGACAGCAGTTTCCACCTCTTCTGCCTCGACTACATTTGCCACTTTTGTATAAATGGTATAGCCTTGGTCACGTAGTTCATTTCCCGCTACATTCAGGACCTCTTCATTAATATCGATGATTCCTACCTTTGCTCCTTCACTTGCTAGTAGTTCAACGATTGCCCTTCCAATCCCCCTGCTTCCACCAGTTACTAATGCTGTTTTTCCTAAAAATCTTCCTGTCATGTTTGTTCCTCCTCATCTATTATAAAAATTGTCCTAGTTTAACATGTCCTTTAATTAAGTTCCTTGAAATGATCATACGCTGAATTTCATCTGTACCATCGTATATTCTCCAGAGCCTTGCTTCACGGTACCAACGCTCAATAGGCAGTTCTTTTGTATAACCCATGCCACCATGGATTTGCAAAACACGATCGACGACTCGATTCCCCATATTCGAGCCATAAAGTTTAGCCATCGAGGCTAGATGACGATTGTCTTCTCCATTATCAAGTGTGAAAGCTGCATTTAAGACTAACCACCTTGCCGCTTCAATTTCAACAGCAGAGTCTGCAATCTGCCATTGAATGGCCTGACGTTCCGCAATAGGCTTCCCGAAAGTTACCCGCTCCTTTGCATAGTCGATGGCCATTTGGAGTAATCGTTCAGCTGAACCCACTGCCCTTGCCCCAACAATCCATCTTGCAAAACCTATCCACTCGAGACCCAATTTGTAGCCACCATGTATTTCCCCTAATATATTCTCCTCAGGTACCCGTACATTGTCGAACACTAAACCGGCAGGTCCCCATTCGCCCATCGTATTGATATATTCTGATTTCCATCCCATGTCCCGATCCACGATGAAACAGGTGACGCCTTCCGTCCCCGTTGCCTGGTGACGTTCTTTGTCCGTAACCGCAATGACCATGACAAAATCTGCATCATTTCCACCGGTGATGAACGTTTTTTCGCCATTCAGCACCCACTCGTCTCCATCCTTAATGGCCGTCATTTTTATGTTGCGTGTATCGGATCCAGCCCCTGGTTCCGTCATCGCAAAACAAGACTTCTTCTCCCCATTGATCGTTGGAATCAGATATTTCTTCTTCTGTTCTTCATTTCCATAATACAGAATATTATCAGCTGATCCACCGAAACTGAAAGGAACGAATGTCTTCGAAACTTCCATCAGCACGATGGCCATCATCATTTGCCCTAAATCAGCCCCACCATATTCTTCAGGTGTATTAACTCCCCAAAACCCCGCCTTTTTTGCTTTTTCCTGTAATTCCTGTAATGTCTCTGCAGGTAAACTGGGCTTTCCGGCTATTTCATTCCGGAGCACTTCATTTTCCAGTGGAATCAGTTCATTTTCGACAAACTTACGAATCGTTTTTTGCACCATTCTTTGTTCATCCGATAAACGTAAATCCATTACAATCCCTCCAGCTTCCATTAAAATTATTTTGAATGCGCTTTCTTCAATTGCCCTGTAATGATGTTTTTCTGGATTTCCGACGTACCTTCATAAATTCTAGTAATTCTTGCATCCCGAAAGAAACGTTCGATAGGAAAATCCTTAATATATCCGAGTCCTCCATGAATCTGGACCGCTTTATCCGCCACCCGATTATATACTTCCGAACCGAAAAGCTTCAGCATGGCCGCTTCCTTAATGATTTTCTCTCCCTGATCGACCATCCAGGCCACTCTATAGGTAAAAGAACGAAGTGCCTCTATTTCCATTGCCATCTCAGCTATCATATGGGATACAGCCTGGTGTTCAATAATCGGTACATCAAATTGTTCCCGTTCCATTGCATAATGAATGGATAAATCCAATAAGTACTGACATGAACCTAAATTGCGTGCTGCGAGTCCTGCTCGACCGTTTGCCAGGATTTTAAGGGCATTGACGTATCCTTGGCCAACTTCCCCCAGTACATTTTCCAAAGGAACCTCGCAATTTTCAAAAATCAGTTCTGCAGAATGGGAACCTCGTAGCCCCATTTTCCTTTCCATACTACCTACTTGGAATCCTGGGAATCCCTTTTCTACGATGAATGAAGTGATTCCTTTTGCTCCTTTTTCCTTATCCGTAACAGCCATGACGGTGAAAATATCTGCCACATCCGCATTCGTTATATAGTGCTTTGTTCCATTCAGGATATATCTATCACCTGATTTTACCGCGGTCATTTTTAAATTTGTGGCATGTGATCCTGCAGCTGGTTCCGTTAAAGCAAATGCTCCGATTCGATTTCCACTTGCCATGTCAGAAAGATACTTTTGCTTTTGTTCTTCATTCCCCATCTCCACAATACCGACTGTTCCGATACCGGTATGGGCTCCTATCAACGTCGTATACCCATTATGCGTTTTTCCTATTTCCTCATATAAGGCACATTTTTCGACCATACCGATACCTAGTCCATCATACCTCTCAGGGATACTAAGACCGAATAAGCCCATTTCTTT
Organism: Peribacillus sp. NPDC097197; assembly: GCF_050278025.1. Taxonomy (NCBI): domain Bacteria; kingdom Bacillati; phylum Bacillota; class Bacilli; order Caryophanales; family Bacillaceae; genus Peribacillus; species Peribacillus sp. NPDC097197. The sequence goes on from NZ_JBNNST010000009.1 coordinate 101,474, forward strand.
AGATAATTGAATGAGAGAATCAGGGATACGGTCTTCCTCTTCAATCTGCATGGCAAATGGTTCGATTTCGTCTTGAATAAATTGCCGGATATTTTCTTTCAAAAGTAGAGTCTCTGCATCAAAGCGAAAGTCCATGCCGTTAGCCCCCCTTTTTTTAAAATTGGTTTCTGCCGATCGAACCTTTTTCACATGAGTTGTTTCTTAACTTAAAGCACTATGTATAGGCTTTTGTTTAAATGAACCGCAGTTTAATAGAAATACGAGTCGAAGATTAAAAAATATGTCTTTTTGACGAGCATGTAGGAAGGTCATTTCAATTTTTTTCAAGATTAGAATTCTTGTTATAAGATCTATCCATTTTTGCTCCCTTTCCTAATTCACAAAAATCAAGAAGATACAATTATCATATGCAAGTAATGTGCCAAATTAAAAACGCTACCAGGCTAGCAATCTGGTTTCATTAAAATTCAAATTTGAATTAATCATCCAATTATTGAGATTTTCTCATGGACACTACAACGATTTAATTTTGACTTAATCATTCACTTTTGAATTAAGAACATATTAAGTAGTTAGTGAGTAAAGAAGGCATCGGGGTAAATGTAAATGGTGTTATTTGACTACACGGACAGTAAGGGACGAATGAGCCTAGATTTGAACACAGATCAACCATAGAAATAAAGAAAAGGGATGCTGACCAAGTCAGCATCCCTACTATAAAATGAATGGATGTTACGAATCTTTTACAGATTCATCTTCTAATGAAATTTTCCATAATTCTTTTGCTTTTCCGCTTTCCGTTTCGTCAAAAATAAAGGAACCATTTGTGTAGCGATCATGATTTTTCAATGATGATGCATGAACGGTTTCAATTTTGCCTTTTTCAGAAAGAATGAACAAACTATCGGTTTTATTGACTGTATCAAATCCAATGACACGATGAGGATTTGATTTAAGTTCCCTTAATACGACAACCCCACGTTTAGCACGGCTTGTTTTTTCGAACTCCGTCAATTTCATTTTCTTCATGGCCCCGCGTTGTGTGACGATCAAAATGGATTCCTTACTATCCTTGGCTAATATCTTACCGCCAATGACATAATCATCTTCTTTTAAATTGATTCCCTTCACACCAGCAGCACGGATGCCTACAACACTCACTTCTTCTTCATCAAACCATAAGCCATAACCATTGTGGGTGACTATGAATAGATCAGCCTTGCCATCGGTGTGGTGAACATCAATCAATTCATCATCACCCTTTAAATTGATGCCTACTAGGGTTTTGGAATGACGCTGTGCTTTATAGGAAGCTAGTTCGGTCTTTTTGACCATGCCATTTTTCGTTATGAACACTAAAAACTCTGGTTGATTGAAATCTTTTATTGGAATGGCCTTAATGATTTGCTCATCCCGATCTATTGGGATGATATTCGCGATATGTTGGCCCGTTTCTTTCCAACGAATATCTGGAAGCTGATGGACTGGACAATATAGGAAATTACCTTTGGAAGTGAACAACAGCAGTACGTCTGTCGTATTCATTTCCAGTTTCTGAAGCATGCGGTCTGAATCCTTCATGCCAAAATCAAGCCCACCGGATGCCGAATAAGATCGTAGCGATGTACGCTTGACATAGCCCTCTTTCGTTACAGTGACCATAACGTCCTCACTTGCTATCAAGACTTCAAGATTGATCTTGATTTCTTCAATCTCATTCTCGATTTTCGAACGTCGGCCGTCATCAAACCCTTTTTTAATAAATCGTAATTCTTTTTTAATGACTTGAAGTAGAACCTTCTCACTACCAAGTATTTTAGTCAATTCCTCAATCTTACTGTTTAACTCTGCTGCTTCAGCTTTTAGAGCTGTAATGTCCGTGTTGGTCAAACGGTAGAGCTGTAAAGATACAATGGCTTCGGACTGAGCTTCGGTAAAGGTAAACTTGGCAATCAGGTTATCTTTAGCATCTCTTTTATCCTTAGAACCTCGGATGACAGCGATGACTTCATCTAAAATGGATAGAGCCTTTATTAAGCCGTCTACAATATGTGCCCTATCGTGTGCTTTTTGAAGTTCAAAACGAGATCGGTTAATTATAACCTCTTTACGATGGTCAATATATGCATCAAGCATTTTAGGCAGGCTCATCAATGTCGGCCGTTTTTTATAAATCGCCACCATATTAAAATTATAAGAAACCTGGAGATCGGAATTTTTATATAAATAATGCAAGACACCATTTGCATCTGCTTCTTTTCTCAATTCAATTACGATTCGAAGTCCCGTACGGTCGGTTTCATCACGAACCTCCGCAATTCCTTCAACTTTACGATCAAGCCGGAACTCATCTATTTTCTTTACAAGATTCGCTTTATTGACTTCATAAGGGATTTCCGTAACGACAATTTGTTGCTTTCCTCCACGTATCGTTTCCACATCAGCCAAGCCACGGACGATGATTTTACCTTTGCCGGTTTCATAGGCTTTACGAATGCCTTCGATTCCCTGAATGATACCGCCTGTTGGGAAATCGGGACCTTTGATAACTGTCATCAAATCCGCGACTGTCGCTTTCGGGTTATCGATCCTCATAATGGCTGCATCAATGACTTCGCCTAATTGATGTGGAGGAATCTCCGTTGCATAACCAGCAGATATACCTGTCGAACCGTTTACGAGCAGGTTCGGGAACATTGCCGGTAATACGATAGGTTCTTCGGATGTATCGTCAAAATTGGAGACAAAATCAACAGTCCGCTTGTCTATATCACGTAACATCTCGGAGGCAATGGCTGAAAGCCTTGCTTCCGTATAACGCATTGCAGCTGGTGGGTCACCATCGATACTACCGTTGTTTCCATGCATCTGAACCATGACCTTCCGCAACTTCCAATCCTGACTCATCCGTACCATGGCCTCATAAACTGAGGAATCACCGTGTGGGTGATAGTTACCAATAACATTACCGACCGTTTTGGCAGATTTTCTAAACCCTTTTTCCTGGGTATTCCCTTCTACAAACATGGCATATAAAATCCGGCGCTGAACCGGTTTTAATCCATCTCTTGCATCTGGTAATGCACGATCCTGAATAATATATTTACTATAACGCCCGAAGCGATCTCCAATAACCTCTTCTAGCGGTAAATCACGAAATGACTCTTCAAATACCATCGTTATTGACCTCCTCTTCAATCGACATATTTTCATTATCTAAAATATTCGATTCCTCTTCGAGACCAAAAGCAACATTGGCTTCAATCCATTTACGGCGCGGCTCTACTTTGTCACCCATTAACGTTGTTACACGTCTTTCAGCACGTGCCCCGTCATCGATTTTGACGCGAATCAATGTTCTTGTTTCCGGATTCATGGTCGTATCCCATAGCTGATCGGCATTCATCTCACCAAGACCCTTATAGCGCTGGATCATATAGCCTCTGCCTATTTTATCAATTGCACCCTGAAGTTCATCATCGCTCCAGGCATATTCTATAATCTCTTTCTTTCCCGTGCCTTTACTCACTTTATATAATGGCGGCAAGGCGATAAATACCTTTCCTGCCTCTATTAATGGCTTCATATAACGATAAAAGAATGTAAGCAGTAATACTTGAATATGTGCTCCATCCGTATCGGCATCAGTCATGATGATGACTTTATCATAATTGGTATCAGGGGTATTGAATTCCGCCCCCACTCCTGCACCTATGGCATGAATAATCGTGTTTATTTCTTCATTTTTGAAAATATCGGCAAGCTTAGCCTTTTCGGTATTGATGACTTTACCCCTTAGCGGTAGCACCGCTTGAAAACGTCGATCCCGACCTTGCTTGGCAGATCCTCCTGCAGAGTCCCCTTCAACAAGATATAATTCATTTCGCTCGGGATTTTTCGATTGGGCTGGCGTCAATTTCCCCGAAAGATTACCATCGGATTTTTTCCGTTTCTTTCCGCTTCTAGCATCTTCCCGAGCTTTTCGGGCCGCTTCACGAGCTTGGAAAGCTTTGATGGACTTTTTCACTAATAGTGTGGTAGTCGTCGGATCTTCTTCAAAAAAGTATGCTAAATGCTCTGAAACGATTGAATCGACAGCAGACCGCGCTTCACTGGTACCCAGCTTGCTTTTAGTCTGACCTTCAAATTGCAGGAGCTCTTCCGGAATGCGGACAGAAATAATTGAAGATAATCCTTCTCGTATATCCGATCCTTCAAGATTTTTATCTTTTTCCTTTAATAACCCCATCTTTCTGGCGTAATCATTAAATGAACGTGTCATCGCTGTCTTAGCCCCAATTTCATGGGTCCCGCCATCTTTCGTGCGGACATTATTGACAAAGCTTAGGATGTTTTCTGAATATCCATCATTAAATTGAAAAGCCAGGTCGACCTCAATTCCATTCTGTTCCCCTTCTAAACTGACAACATTATGGAGCGTCTCTTTTTCCTCATTTAAATATTCTACAAAAGCTTCTATCCCAGTTTCATAATGGAATATTTCATGCTCATTTTTCCGTTCATCTATCAACTCTATTTTCATGCCCTTTAAAAGAAAAGCAGACTCACGAAGTCTTTCAGAGAGCGTATCATAATTAAATGTGGTAACCGAAAATATTTTAGGATCCGGCTTAAAATGAATTCTTGTCCCGGATTGATTGGTTTTGCCGATTTTCTCCAAGGTGGTTTCCGGTTTACCCCCGTTGAAGAAACGTTGTTCATAAATGAACCCGTCTCTTTTAATCGTGACGACAAGCCATTCAGACAATGCATTCACAACTGATGCACCAACCCCGTGCAGACCGCCACTTGTTTTATATCCACCTTGTCCGAACTTACCTCCGGCATGAAGAATCGTCAAAATGACTTCAGGTGTAGGTTTCCCCGTTTTATGCATACCTGTAGGCATCCCCCGACCCTTATCCGTTACACTTACACTATTATCTTTATGTATTTTCACACTAATGTGGTCTCCATAACCGGCCAAAACCTCATCTACGGAGTTATCCACAATCTCATACACTAAATGATGAAGTCCACGTGCATCCGTACTGCCGATATACATACCGGGACGTTTTCTGACCGCTTCGAGTCCTTCCAGTACCTGAATTGCATCATCATTGTACTCGATTGTCTTTACTTTCTTTGCCACAGAAATTCCCCTTTCCTTACTAAACACAATTTCCGGGCCAAATCATACTGCAATGAAATGACTCTTAACCTTAAACCAAATAATTTATATGTTCGTTATCTTTACATAAAGTATAATGGTTTCGAACAAAAAGAACAAGTGTTCTATTTTTTTCGTCCCTTTATTAAACGTTAATATTCTTGATCGGAATTTATCATGTTCGTTTTATTGTAAAATCTATCTGATCCACCGTTCTAATTGTAGCCGTAAATTTTCATTTGGCAAATAGCGTTTTACTATTTCTCTTAAATTTTATATGTAGTTTAATTGCGATAACTATGTTTCGTTTTCAATTCAAGCTATGTTTTTCAAAAAATTTAATTCCCCACTTATAAAAAAAAGAGCGGAAAAATCCGCTCTTTACTTTATTTTGTAAGAGCGTGTTCAACTTTTATACATCGATTCATAATAACAGTATAGCCTTTTTCTTTTAGAAAATTATATGCCTCTTCGTTTTCAACCCCTAGTTGTGCCCAAAAGATATCCGCATCAATTTCTGCGAATTCTTTTGCAATCTCCGGTAGGTATTCAGAGCGGCGAAAAACATTGACGATATCGACATGTCCAACAATATCTTTTAGTGATGCAACCGCCTTAACCCCCATCACTTCGGATACGGCAGGATTGACCGGAATGATTTCATATCCATTATCCTGCATAGCTTTTGAAACCATATATGAAGTTCGATCAGGATTATTCGATAGTCCTACCACAGCAATCCGTTTCGATTTTTTTAACATCTTGCCCATTTCTTCCCTACTAGGATTTTCAATCACTTTTATCAGTCCCCTTTAATATAAAATACAATACTAACGAATAGTTTTGCCTCATTAAGAATATTTTACAAAGAAAAGCAGTTTAATACCATTATTAAGAAAACCATTATACAAAAATTCATTCTTACCGAACAGATATTTCGTCGATTAATTTCATTTCAGACATAAAGGAATGGTTATCCCGATACTTGGATGGAAGTACATGTTACATTTCTTATATTAACGATAAACCCTTCTTATAAACCATTCAAATCATAGAATTCGAAGATATATCAAAAAAATTCATAAGGATTTTTCCAGACAGCCATGCCATTTTATCATGAAAATGTTACAATAAGATAAACTTATCAGGTATTTGAGGCTGATTTGGTCCTTCTATCACTTTCAGCCTGTTCATGCACGATAAAATATGAATATTCTTCTTTAAGAAAGGGTTATCGAATGCTTACAATCATCATTATTCTGGCTGCCTACTTAATCGGATCGATTCCATCAGGTTTGATAATCGGAAAAACCTTTTACAACATTGATATTCGGGAGCATGGCAGTAAAAACTTAGGTGGCACGAACACCTTCAGAACGCTTGGTGTCAAGGCTGGGCTGACCGTAACGATCATGGACATACTTAAAGGTACATTAGCCACGCTCCTCCCATTCTTCCTAGGTGCGGATATGCCTGAATTACTAGCTGGAATTTGTGCAGTAATCGGTCATATGTTCCCCATCTTTGCGAATTTCCGGGGTGGAAAAGCAGTTGCAACATCAGCTGGTGTCATACTGGCTTATGAACCTTTATTTTTCCTTTTTGCCGTTCTCATATTTTTTATATCCTTATACATAACCAAATATGTATCACTATCATCAATGATTGCTTGCCTACTGGCCCTCATATACAGCCTAGTATTCCATTTCGGCGACTGGGCTCTTATCATCGTGATCGGTATACTGACCGTTTTCATTTTTTACCGTCATCGTGCCAATATTAAACGAATTATCGATAAGACGGAACCGAAAGTGAAATGGCTATAATTCAGCAAGAGAAAAAGCCCATTAGATGGGCTTTTCATCACTTTTTCACCATTAAATATTGAATAGAAGATTAGGAGAGAAACCGTGAAACCTTTACAAATCTCATCAGATACCGCAATAAAGCTATCTGAGACACTTAACCTACCTTTAGAGCAAATTATGCATATGCCTACACCCATCTTGTTAAAGAAACTAGCCGAGGCCGAAGAAAAAGAAAACAAAAAATAGCATGATCCGCAGGTACGATTTAGGCATGTTTTCTTTTTGCATGGAAAGCATGCCATCTTTATCAATATCCATTACATAATTCGATTCCGAAAAATACATCCCTATAAAAACACCGTTTTTTCATCTCTCACTTCTCCGTACCCTTAACTCCCATGTGTGATGTTAGGAATTCTTCATTACCCCTACTTTTATATTCATCTACATATGTACAGGAAAATTCATTTTAGTGCATGATTCATAAATAAAAAATGCTCTTTTATTTAGTAAGTAGTAGCGGATAATTATCAGGTAAGGATTTTTTTTCAAAGGAAAGTAGTCGTTCATTTTCATATGTCAAAGCAAATTCGTATAAAGACTGCTCAAATAAAATTTCATTTAAATAATATTTAATATTCGACACAGCTTCATCAGTCTCCATGACCCACTCGTAGGGCTTCCAGGCAAGTTCACCTTCATCACAAGCAATGAGTTCTCCACCTGTGTCTTCGGCCCGATAAACGTACATTCCACTCGTCTCGTTCCATGTTACGATACCACGGAAACACAGATTGTTCACTTTCAGCCCTGTTTCTTCGATTATTTCTCGAGCTATCGAGTCATTGATGGTCTCTCCTTCCTCGATTTTTCCACCAACGCCATTCCATTTATGTTTATTAGGTTCATTATTACGCAAAAGCATAAGAATTTCGACCCTGCCTGATCTTACTCGGGTAATAAAACAAATCGTATAGGGTATATTCATTCTTGATTTTCCTCCACAACATACTTTATTCGCATCTTTACTGCATTTATCTTATAATGAACATGTTCAATTAAAGGGAGGAGGTTCACTTTTTGAAACTACAAATTTCCGACCGGGCTGCCAAATGGTATATCGATGAGTTAGAATTGCCTGAAGGGGCTTATCTGCGCTTTCATGCACGATACGGAGGGGTAAGTACTGTCCAAAGCGGATTTTCATTGGGTATCATTCAGGAAGAACCTGAAGCCATAGCAGCTTCAGATACAATGAGATCAATCACCTTTTATGTAGAAGAAAAAGATACATGGTTTTTCGATGGACATGATTTATTAATCACTTTCAATGAGAAATCTGCTGAACCTGAATTCGTATACAAAAAAGGAGCTTGACCATGCAGCAGGGAACCCTGCTGCTGTCAGTTTCCCTTGTTTCGCCTTTTACTTGACTAATCTTTCTTTGATATCCTCAGCTTTAAGAATGTCTCTTTGCCGATCCCCCAACAGGTCAAAGTGGGAATAACCATCCTTCCTGTGATGAATCCATTCTTTTCTCAAACCATATTTATCTCCCCACTCCGCTAAACGATCCATGTCCTTACAGCCGACTTTGGTCACTGTCTTGCAACCAGGAAAACGATCATCAAGCCAATAGTGAGTTAAAAACGCAATTTTTCCTTGGTCGATTTGACGTTTCCAGTTAATAACGTCGACCCGCTTAATCCCGAACGCCATACTGTTCACCTCGGTTATGTAAATATCACTTTTTATTTTTTTCATAGGCTTCATGCCACGCTGGAAATAGCCTTCTGATGGACACAGGTTTAAAGTTTTCCTTTTTTACGCAAACATGCACAGATTGGCCGGTTGCCGCCACTTTATTATCCTGGTTCATGATTTCATATCCATAAACGACACGGAGCCCATCATATTCTTCAATCCATGTCTTGATCAGTACTTTTTCACCGTAACGTACAGGTATTTTGTAAGTAGCCTGTATATCCATCACGGGGGAAAGGATGTTCTCCGCTTCCATATCTGCATAACGGAAACCTAAATCATTAATTAATTTCGTCCTGCCAAGTTCCATCCATACAAAGTAATTAGCATGATACACGACTCCCATTTGGTCCGTTTCAGCATACCGAACCTCTATTTCATTTTCTGCTATCCACATTTTGTTTCCCCACTTCCTTTTCAATCGTACTGTCATCATCTTATCATAATTGCAGAATACCTTTAAAGAATAGCGTCTCCGTTCTTATTCGGTTATTGAAATAGAAAAGGTAGAGAAAGAATAACTCCCTTCTCCACCTAGCCTTTAAAGACATGAATTCTTACTTACTCACCTTTAGTTTGAATGACTTGGGCATGCTTTCCTGAAGTATCTTGCATTTGCTTTCCTTTATTTCCTCCACCTGTTCTCGGTTGTGTACCCAGATGGCTCGGTCTAAAGTGTTGTGAATCTTTTTTTGGGTTACTCATTATAAATCGCCTCCTATTTTTAGGATGGTTTTAAAAATGAAATTCATGAGTTCCAGTTTTTGAGTGGTTTTCCGAGAATTCAAATGTTTTTACCACTGCATGTAAAAAAGAGCCAACAATGAAATATTCATCGCTAGCCCTTCTTTTTCATACCCTTATGCTATTATTCAGCCTTTTGCATATGTTTTTGTTCAAGTCGTTCTTCAAGTCTCTCCATCAGCTTTGTATCCATTAACAATTCCTTTTTATTTTCATTAATCAGTTCTTCAAAAGATCGTTTTCTTTTCTTCATATTTTCACCTTCTTACTATATAGTGTATATTCCATCTTTTCCAAATTAACGTAAAATTATGACTATACAGACAGTCTGATATAAAGTCTGAATAATCAGTCATTTTAGTTCGTACCAAACTCATTTCACGCGTCTTCTATACTTTAACCCAAATTGGCGGAGTGTAATCTATTTTTTGCAATGTTTTTTGATTTTTCTAAAAACTTGTGACAAATTAGACACATTTTTTAAATCCTACTAAATAAACGGAATCTTATTGATTCCGTCATTTCATACTATTGATGTTTTGTTCCATTTCATTAAATTGCATCGCTTTAACCATTTTATTTCGAATAATGCCCTCACTGTCAATAAAGTATGTTGTAGGTATGGCCATAACCTTATATTGATCGTTTACCGGTTGTTTAGCGCTTTGACTGTCCAATGGAATGGTAAATGTTATCCCATTATCATCAATAAATGCCTGCACATCATTTTCTGGATCAATGTTAACAGCCAATATAACGACATCTTCCCCAGCCTGCTTTGAGTATTTCTCCATATCTGGCATTTCTTTTTTACAAGGAGGACACCAAGTTGCCCAGAAATTCAACATCACTTTTTTTCCTTTATAGTCAGATAAATTCACCTGTTTCCCATTCAAAGTTTCTAAGGTGAAATCAGGTGCTTTGGCACCAATTTTCAGCCCCCCCATCGAATTTCCTTCTTCATTTTTATCAGGTTTATCATCCATTGCTTGAACGATTGCCACCGCTATCAGCGATAGTAAGACAACCGAGGCAATAATTTTCTTTAACATGACCCCGTCCCCCTAATTCCGTTACAATAAAAATATTCATTCGCCAAAAGAAATAGTACATATTCCATATCTGTCAGCCTCTTACATCATCTTACCAATAAAATCATGCTCAGAAAAGGTAAAATCGAAGTCCCTTGTTATATTTCATAACTTTGACACAAAAAAAACGACAAACCTGACAGGCAGGTTTGTCGTCTTCTAAAAGTTAATTAACCTTTAAGTTTGTTACGTAATACCATTTGAAGGATACCACCGTGACGGTAGTAGTCGATTTCGATTTCAGAATCGAAACGAACCAATACATCAAATTCTTTTACGTTGCCAGCTTCATCAGTAGCTGTAACAGTTACCATATCGCGAGGTTTAACTGTTTCGTCGATCTTAACAGCAATCGCTTCTTTACCAGTTAAGCCAAGAGTCTCAGCGTTTTCTCCTTCTTTGAATTGAAGAGGAAGAACACCCATCAATGCAAGGTTAGAACGGTGAATACGCTCGAAGCTTTCAGCGATAACTGTTTTAATGCCTAGAAGGTTCGTACCTTTTGCAGCCCAGTCACGAGAACTTCCCATACCGTAATCTTTACCAGCAATGACAGCAAGACCTGTTCCATCAGCTTTGTATTTCATACATGCATCATAGATAGCCATTACATCGCCTGTAGGCCAGTAAGTAGTGTAACCACCTTCTGTACCTGGAGCAACTTGGTTACGGATACGGATGTTGGCGAATGTTCCACGCATCATCGCTTCGTGGTTACCACGACGAGAACCATAAGAGTTAAAGTCACGTGGTTTCACTCCGTTTTCACGTAAGTAGATACCAGCTGGAGTATCTTTACCGATTGCACCTGCAGGAGAGATATGGTCAGTTGTAACTGAATCACCGAATTTACCAACTACGCGCAATCCAGTAAGTGGGTTAACTGAACCTGGTTCAGGTGATAATCCTTCAAAGAATGGAGGATTTTGAATATATGTTGATTTAGAATCGAAAGCATAGATAGCTTCATTGCTTGTTTCGATATCATTCCAACGTTTGTTATCGTTGAATACAGTTTCGTATTCTTTACGGAATAATTCCGGTGTAACTGTTGATTTAACAGCTGCGTTAACTTCTTCTTGTGATGGCCAGATATCAGCAAGGTAAACATCGTTACCGTCTTTGTCTTTACCAAGAGAATCATTATTAAGATCGAAGTCCACAGTACCAGCAAGTGCATAGGCAACAACCAATGTTGGAGAAGCAAGGTAGTTTGCTTTCACTAATGGGTGAATACGACCTTCGAAGTTACGGTTACCAGAAAGTACAGATGTTACAAGAAGATCTGCTTCAGCAACTGCTGCTTCGATTTCGTCTGCTAATGGACCTGAGTTACCGATACAAGTTGTACATCCGTAACCAACGATGTTGAATCCTAATTGATCCAAGTATGGTTGAAGACCTGCATCACGAAGGTAACCAGTAACAACTTTAGAACCTGGTGCTAATGATGTTTTAACATAATCAGGAACAGTCAAGCCTTTTTCAACCGCTTTTTTAGCAATAAGACCTGCTCCAAGCATTACGTATGGGTTAGAAGTATTTGTACAGCTTGTGATTGCAGCAATAGCGATCGCACCTGTTTTCATAGTAGTTTCTTTGCCATCAGCAAATTTAACTGTTACTTCTTTATCCAATTCAGCATCAGTCATGCCAAAACCTTGGTTACCCATAGGTGCATTGATTGCTTCAAGGAAAGATTTTTTCATTTGAGAAAGTGGAATTAAATCTTGTGGACGTTTAGGTCCTGCAAGGTTTGGCTCAATAGCTGAAAGGTCGATTTCCACAACATCATTGTATGCTGGGTCTTCGTTTTCAGGAGTATAGAACAATCCATTTTCTTTGCAGTATGTTTCAACCACTTTAATTTGTTTTTCATCACGGCCTGTTAAGCGCATGTAATCGATTGCTTCAGCATCAACCGGGAAGAACCCAACTGTAGCACCGTATTCTGGTGCCATGTTAGCGATTGTTGCACGGTCAGCAAGTGGAAGGTATCCAACTCCTGGGCCGTAGAACTCAACGAATTTACCAACTACGCCGTGTGCACGAAGAACTTGAGTAACTTTCAATGCAAGGTCAGTAGCAGTTGTTCCGTTAGGAAGTTGACCAGTAAGTTTTACTCCAACTACTTTTGGAACTGGGAAGTATGAAGGTTGTCCAAGCATACCTGCTTCAGCTTCAATACCACCGACACCCCATCCAAGAACACCGATACCGTTAATCATTGTAGTATGTGAATCTGTACCGAATACAGAGTCAGGGAATACTTCAAAGTCTCCGTTTGGTGTTTCAACAGCATGGACTACGTTCGCAAGGAACTCAAGGTTTACTTGGTGAACGATACCAGTTGCTGGTGGAACAGCACGGTAGTTGTTGAATGATTTTTGAGCCCAGCTTAGGAACTGGTAACGCTCTGCATTACGTTCAAATTCAAGATCCATATTGGCATCAAGAGAATCAGAAGTTCCTGCTTTATCAACTTGTACTGAGTGGTCAATTACAAGGTCAACCGGAATTTCCGGGTTAATTTTATCAGGATCTCCACCAAGTGCAGCGAATGCATTACGTAGAGAAGCTAAATCTACGACTACTGGTACACCAGTGAAATCTTGTAGGATAACGCGTGAAGGCTTGAATGGAACATCTATATCTTGTTGCTCGCTTGTTCCCCATTTAGCAAGGTTTGCAACATGTTCTTTTGTAATAACTCTTCCGTCCACTTGGCGAAGTACCGCTTCAAGTAGGACTTTAATGGAATATGGTAGGCGTGATACTTTGCCGTCCCCTGCTTTTTCAATAGCATCTAAGCTGTAGTAGTTGTAGCGTTGTCCTTCAACTTCAAAAGACTTACGCGCTTGATATACGTCATTCTTTGTCATGAATATTACCCCCTATTAAACTGTCAGAACAATTCTGCACATAAAAGTAAAACCTGGTCATTAAAACCATGTTTACAATGGATATAAGTAAAAAAGTTAGTTTGATGAAATTTATCTCTCTTCTCCCACCCTAACTCTTCCTTCTACCTAATAGTAATATAGAATTCAGCATAAGTAAATAACAAGAAAGTTATTGTTTTTGATAAGTTTAGCTTATGTGAAATCCCTTACTTCTTATTAAGATGCCCATAGCACGCCCATTAAAGGCTTCATCATTCTTAGCTTTTCGCAAAAACAAGCTGATAAATTATTCCAACAAAACATATTTGAAGTTAATACATAATCATCGTTCCTTATGACACTCTATGAAATGGAGGTGATCTAATGGCAAAGCAAAAAGCAAATCATGTAATACCGGGAATGAACGCAGCAAAAGCACAAGGCAATGGCGTGGGCTACAATGATGAATTAGGTAATGAACCACCCTTAACCGAGGTACAAAGGCAAAACAATAAAAAGCGCAAGAAGAATCAATAAATAAGAAGGAATCCATAAAAGAGGCTTTTTGAAGGTGCTAATCTTCAAAAAGCCCATTTTATTAGGTAAACGCACATCTAAATCTGGGCCTATAGGATTCCTTTTTCAATAGTCATCTGAATTGACTTCGTTCACGATTTCCTGTATATCCTGTTCATACTGCTTCAATTGTTCACGCTGGTGTTCAGATGCGTTGACTAAAGCAGATTGAATTTGCTGATAAGCTTCATTCACTTCCTGTTTCACATGTTTCAGTTCCGTTCCATAATTCGGTGCCGTCTTTTCAATCGAAGAATAGGCATCATTTACTTGTTTGTAGCTTTGCTGGGCTTCTTGAAAAGATCTCCGCTTATCTTGTTTGTCCTGCATCAAATTCAGCTCCTCAATAAGTTTTCATCTTTAGGATGTACGATGCTTTTATAAATATGCTTGTGAATAACTTTCAACGAACTGATTATCTTAATAAGTAGGAGGGGATATCATATGACTAAAAATGATGGAAAAGGCATGCAAAAGAATCAAGGAAAAAAATCAGGTCAGCCTGAACCTCTAAGTGGTTCTCACAAAGTGAAAAACAGACAGCACTCTCGACAAAAACATAACAGTAGTCACGATATGTAAACACCCGTTTTAAGAAAAAACGGTGCAGCCACTAGCTGGACTGCACCGTTTTTTTGTTTGTTTACTTCACCTTTATTTTATATGCTCCGCTCCCATATTGAATCAGAACATGATAACTCCCCTTTGGTAAAGACAAGCTGAATGAACTAGTACTAGGTTTTTTAACATGATAGTCGGTGTGTACCGTTTTATAGACCTTCCCCTTCGCATTCACTATCAAGATATCTCTTTGTTCTTTGGGTGTATTGTTATAAGTGATTGACACTTTCCTTTTATTCTTCACGGTGAACTTCAAATAATCTTTATCCGTAAATTCTTGTAGGGCACCATAATAGTTTTTACCTGTTTTTATCGTGTTTGCTGTTTTTACTGTATTGTTACTTTCCCTTTCATAATACTCGCTTGCTTTGAACTTAGCTTGCACCTTGTAAGGCTTATCTTTATTTCCGGAGATGACAATATAGTATGTACCCTTCTTTAATCCGATTTCGTTGGTTTCGGTACCATTGGTTGTTTTTGTGTAATAGTCATCAAGTCGGCTGCCCTCGCTGTCCAAGACTTCAACATACCAACTTCTACTTTTATACGTTTTAACAAAAACTTTCAAATTTCCATTTTTCTTGAGTTTGACTTTGAAAACCTGTTCATAATTAGTAATAGATAGCTGTCCCGTATAGTTTTTGTCAAGGCTTATCGTCTTCGCTTTTTTCAAATCCGTCGCTGCTAAAGCAGGTTGCAAACTCGTTAGCGATAGCACAAGGACGGCTAACGCACAAAATATACTTTTCCAATACTTTTTCAATGAAACATCCCCCTTTTCGGGAATAAATTAGATAATATTCCCAAAATTAAAATAACCCATTTTCCCATTTACCACACTAATCTTCTTGTACTATTTTAGTTCTGATCCTTTATCTTTTTTAAAAATGCCGGGCCTTTATACCCATTTAAGATGTAATAGAGTTGTTTTCTTCACTAAAAACCCCCATGAGTAGAAAATCTCATGAGGGTTAGGTTATACAGTAAGGACTTTTTCCAAATGTTTAACTGTCGGTGTCAAGTTTGCAAAGAAATACGCTTCCCTAAGTTTCCTCGATGGTGCGCTGTCTTTCAGATAACCGGCACTCCCATTATGAAGCATATTCGTTTGAACAGCCTTAAGGGTTAGGTAAGCGGTTTTAAGGCGAATATCTGCAATCTCTTTCCAGTCAAGTGAATCATTATTGAATAAGGTTAAAATCTTTTCCTGTATGTGTCGCTCTTCTTCTTGCAGTTCATTTGATTGGGTTCTCAAGAATTGATTACAGCCATTCTGCTTTTGACATACCTTTTCAATCGCCATGATAGATGATTGGGTGACGCCCAGGCCGAGAGGAATTTGATAGGCAATAAATGCCGGACGAATTTTTCCCACGAACAAATCGGCATTTTCAGACAATACCCATTCTTTAGGTATAAATACATCATTAAAGGAACATGCATATGTAGAACTCCCGTTAATCCCCAGGTAATCTACCTTTTCTTTTAGCTTTAGGCCGTCTAATTTACAAGGAACCACGGCCATTATTCGTTCATTTTCGCTAACACCTGCGATTAATCCAAACCAATGGTTCTCTCCAAGATTGGAAACGGACGCCAATACACCATTAACAATATAGCCACCTTCAGTCGGTTTCGCGCTCAAATTCAGTTTTTCTAGCCCCGCGTAATACTTCATTGGATTGGATAAACCTGTTGCCCCTAGGACTTCACCGTTTTCAAAAGCTGATAATAACCTAGTTTTCATTTCTACATTATCGGTTTTTCGGATATAGGTTAAGGCAGCCAAATGACACCAGAGACAAAACGCTGTTGTCATGCATACTTTAGCTGTTTCTTTAACTACATACATTTCATCTAATAAAATTTCTTTTTCCGTTTTATTAGTGGAAGAAAACAGACCGGCCTCACCGAGCTTTTTCAAAAATCCTTCAGCATAAAAAGCCTCAGCATCTATTTTCTTTACGAATGGTCTTAACTCCTTTTCAATTAATTGTTCGATCATAGGTTTTTTATCCACTACGCATGATTCCATGACCACAACTCCCCTATTTTCATTCCGCCTTTGTATAAAACCTTAAAAGTAATGACTTTAATGATGGTTCTTTTATGTATAGGATCGGACGACTATATTAACCTGTATTTTTTAAATGCTTTGGAAAAACACTTATTCATATTAGTTTAGTCGGTTTAAGGTTATTTTATTATACTGTATATAAAATTGCAACCATCCAATCAAAATTTTCAGATTATAATTTTAAGTAAAAAAGGACACCCAAACTTAAAGTTTAGGCGTCCCTCGTTTCTCAAATAAAAATTATTTAGTTTCTGTATGAATTTCGGTAATGGAAGTAATGGGTGTTTGTACTGCTTCACGAGCACGCTTAATTGCAGCTTCATCAGGTGCATCATAGAAGCAAAGACATTTAGTCATATCTTCACACACATACGTTCTTGAGAATGCCACTTCAGGCACCTCTTGATAATGTACGGAATTCTTTTTCTTTCTTGCCAAGTATTGATCCATCGTAAGATTTTCCGGGATATTCCATTCAACTAAATAATTGACGACTTCATTGTTTTTCTTCACATCTTCTAATTCCTTACCAACTAGGCGAACTTCTTTCACAAGTTCCACAGGAATACTTGAACCTTTTAATGTCTCAGTTGCAGCATTTTGGTCTTCCCCTTCAATAATGAAGAATGAACGGGAGAAATCTTTCGATAGTTGAAGCTCCACTAATGAAGCGTTTCTCTCCTTTAAATCCGCTTGAAGTTTTGACACCTTTTGATCCAGTTCTTCTTTACTTGACACGATATCTTTCAATGATGATTCAATTAAAAATAGTCCCATGATAAAACCCTCGCTTTGTATTTTTTAAGTGGAAATCTTTATAAGGTTATTTTATTATACTTAGTTAAAAAAAGCAACTTTGTTGTTTTTTAACTAACTATGGTAAAATCAAATCAAACATTGGAGGGATACTTATGAAAACTAGGTACGATTTGCCTTGTAATATCGCACAGTCACTTAATATCATCGGTGATCGATGGACCTTATTGGTAGTACATGAAATACTAAACGGGCATACCATGTTTAACGAAATAAAAAAAGCGCTAAATGGAATTTCTTCCAATCTTTTATCAGAACGGTTGAAGTACTTAGAAAAGGAAGGTCTCGTTACAGCAGAACTTTATACGGACCACCCTCCTCGTTACCGTTATACATTGACTAAAAGTGGCGAAGAGTTAGAAGATGTCTTCAATTCACTTATCATTTGGGGAAGCCACCATCTGCAAAAATGCTATAAACAACTAATCGACCCTGTAACAGGCGACGAAGTGAGCATAGGCTATTATTCTAAAAAAACGGGAGAACTAGTTCAGGACATAAAAGTTGTTCCAGTAGAGAAAGAATTTCAAAGGTAAGCACTTATCCATCACCATAAAAAAAGAGAACGTCCTAACACTTGAAAAGTATCAGGACGTTCTCTTTTTATCTTCCCCAAATAGCCAATCTCTCGTTGGCTTAATCCAACCTTTATTTTCCCGCTATACATTCAATTTATCTTTCTTCTACAACACTTAAGTGCTGTATAACACGCTAGACTTCATTTACATAAAAAAAGAATAATAGAACACTTTGAAAGAACCACTTTAAGAAATAACTTCTTTTAGTAGCTTTCTATATTCGAAAGGCGTCATTTGGGTGAATTTTTTAAATTTCTTATAGAAATGAGAAGTATCATAGGAACCGCTTTCGGCAATATGCGTTTCTAGATTAAATGTGCCACTATAGATTTCTTGAAGCGTGTATTGGAAATTCAACAGTTCCAAAAAAAGTTTTGGTGGATCCCGACCTCATTTTGAAAAAGCGTACGCAAATAACGCTCAGAGTACCCTGTATGCGCTTCAAAATCCTTGACGTGTATATTACCTTTCGAACGTATGCTAATGTCCATGCAACATTTCACAATAGCACTATTAGGTGAATGGGAAGTACAGTTACTTAGAAGAAATGATTCGAGTGTGTGTAGTTTTTCCTTTAATGTAGAAATTTCTAGGAGTTGATTATAAAGTACGGAAAAGGAAGGGGCAACCTCAAATAAGGCTAACTGAATATACTGGTTGATTTCTTTCATAGATAATACAAAAGAAAACAATGTCTGGAGTGGAAGTGAACGAATGCCAAAGTATGTCGTGTTTGTTTTAAAGCTATAGGCCTGCCTTATTTTGGGACTTGGAATCAAGAAACAATCGCCCTGATCCCCCTCCATATTAAAGATAATATCGACACACCCATCAGGTATTCCGGGTAATAAAACGGTTGGTCTACATTTGATGACACTTTAAATTGGTATACATATGCAACAGAACTTTTTAAAAATAATGTAGGTTCGAGCAAGTTGATATGTTGTAATCTTTGATTCCACTCAGGTTGAATAGGCTTAAATACTGTATCCATAGGTTATACCCCTCTAGAAATATATTTTTAAGGAAATTTTATATTCATGTCAAAAATACTGACTATTTTCTTTGGGATTTTCAATCTACTATTAGATACTATTAGTTCCGTTTTTTACATTGTAAACTAAATATTCTGACTATATAATAAATTTATATACGAAAGGAGATGTTACATGTGGATATTTTAAAAGAAAAAACTTTAAAGGTAAATCACCCGTTAGCACCACTTACCGTTGAAGAGATTCAAAAAGCTGTGAGCATAGTGAAAATCGAGAAGAATTTAAGCGAAAAGGTGCGCTTCCCAACAGTAACATTACATGAGCCTTTAAAAGAAGTAGTATTAAATTACACTGATGGAGATGACTTCGAACGAGAAGTTTTTATAGTATTACTAGATAACGAATTAAAGACAACGTTTGAAGTCGTTGTCTCATTAAATACATCGTCCATTGTTCGATTTGAAGAAATCCCAGGTGTACAGCCGGGAATAATGCTTGATGAGTTCTTAGAATGCGAGAATTTGGTTAAGGCAGACCCTGACTTTAAAGTAGCTTTATCTAAACGGGGAATTGATAACCCAGATTTAATCATGGTAGACCCATGGTCGGCAGGATACTTTAATATTCCTGAAAATGAGGGTAAACGGATCGCTCGTGCTATCTGTTGGCAGAAAAAATTCGCGGATGATAATGGGTACGCTTATCCATTAACAGGAATTGTCGCGTACGTTGATTTGAATAAAATGGAAGTTGATCGTATCGAAGACTACGGTGTACGTGAGATACCTACTGTTGATGCTAACTATTATCCTGAAACAAGTGATTCAATAGAGTTTAGAACGGACCTGAAGCCACTAGAGATCATTCAGCCAGAAGGTGCAAGTTTTACGGTAGAAGGAAATTTAATCAAATGGCAAAAATGGAGTTTCCGATACGGGTTTACCCCTCGCGAAGGACTTGTGCTTTACACTGTGAATTACAATGATAAAGGAAAGGACCGGCCCATCCTATATCGCGGAGCATTGTCTGAAATGGTCGTTCCTTATGGAGATGCATCCTTTGCACATAACACACAAAATGCTTTTGATGCCGGAGAATATGGAATGGGTCAATTAGCTAATTCGCTTGAGCTAGGTTGTGATTGTTTAGGACACATTCATTATTTCGACGCGGTATTAACGGATGGGGCTGGCAGTCCTCGTACGATTAAAAATGCAATTTGCCTACACGAAGAAGATTATGGAATCGGATGGAAACATACAGACTGGCGTACTGACCATGTAGAGGTACGTCGCTCACGGCGCTTAGTCATTTCATTCTTCTGTACAGTAGGAAATTATGATTATGGTTTCTATTGGAGCTTCTATCAAGATGGTACGATTGAGGTTGAAGTTAAGCTAACAGGTATATTAAATACCGGTACATTTAACGAAACCGGGCAATCAAAATACGGTACGGAAATTGCCCCTGGCTTAAACGCTGTACATCATCAACATTTCTTTAACTTCCGGTTGGATACATTGCTCGATGGTGTGAAAAATTCAGTGGTGGAAACCGAAACACTTGCTGAACCAGAAGGTCCGAACAATCCATATTCAAATGCATTTTATCCAGTATCACGTACATTCCAACATGAAAAAGAAGCTGTACGTATTTTAGATATGCCAACCCAGCGAACATGGAAAATCATCAATAAAAACTCAAAGAATGTCGTTAATCAGCCGGTTGGTTATAAAATTATGGCTGGTGAGAACTGCCTTCCATTTGCGCATGAAAGCGCAAGCGTCATCAAGCGCGCAGGATTTATCAAAAATCATTTACATGTAACACAATTTAACCGTAATGAATTGTATGCAACAGGAAATTACCCCAATCAACATAAAGGTGGAGACGGGCTCCCCAAATATATTCAAGCAAATCGATCGATCGATAATGAGGATATCGTTGTATGGTATACAATGGGACATCATCATATTACACGTCCGGAAGACTGGCCGGTTATGCCTACTGCCTATATAAATTTCCAATTGAAACCTGTTGGCTTCTTTGATCGTAACCCCGCGCTTGATGTACCGCGTGCCGCAAAACAAAATTCATGTTCCGTCAAGAATACTTCTTCAACCTGTTCACATTAAGAAACCATTATTTCACTTCTTACACAAACTGAATGGAGGAAGTTTATGATAGGACTAGTCAGTCTTAGTATTGTTGTAATTTTAACGGTGTTAACTGGCTTCACCTTTCGACAACATTATAAACAAAATCATATGGCTAGTTGTTTAGCTATGTTTGTGACAATGACCATGAGTACAATTATCGGAATTTTAGTAGCTATATGGATTCCAGACATGGTGCTATCCACCATAATCGCTATGATAGGAAGCTTGGTTTTAGTTATAGCATTAACCTATAAGTTGCCTGTAAAAATATTCATCGAAAGCCTAGGGGCACTATTTATGGGAGCGATGATGGGAGCAATGCTTAGCTTTATGACAACAAATTATCTAGAACTAAGTATTGTATTTTTTACAACAATCTATATTGCGAGCGTAATCATGGCAATCGGGCTATGGAATAAAGAAGAATACCCCATTTTCAGGAAAGCCATTCCTTCCACAATTATTGTGACCGTGTCGTTGGCTGTATTAATACTAGGCGTATCCACAGTAGCTACAACTTTAGGTACGTCTGACGAAAAGGAAAAGATTGAGCAGCACCATCACTAAGAATATCATAGACGAAAAAACTGAAAGAAAGGCTTAGCACTGGGCTAGCGTTTCTTTCAGTTTTTGAACTATAATCACTGTTTAATTTGAAAAGCTTCCCCAGTGCTTGCCTACCCAGCGCTCAAACAAACCAATCAATCGATCCAATAGAAAGCCGCAAACACCGATGAAGACAATTCCAGCCAATACATAATCAAGATTTAATGTATTCCTTGCATCCACGATTAAATAACCAAGACCTGATTGGGCACCTACCATTTCACCTGCAACCAAGAAAATCCAGGCCGTACCAAGCGCAAGGTGAAGACCACTCACGACGGAAGGAAAAGCCGCTGGAAAAATAATCTTCATCATTAATTGCAGCTTCTTGATTTCTAGGTTTTCCGCGATTTTCAAATAAGAACGATCAATTTTCTTGACCCCCGCTACAGTCGTTAATAGTACAGGATAAAACGCTGCTATGAAAATGATCGCAATTGCTGGCATGTTTCCGATGCCAAACCATAGGACGATAAATGGGGACCAGGCTACCGGTGAAACCGGCCTCAGCACTTGTACGATGGGATCCACTATATTCCAGAGACGAGGAGATCTACCTAGGAACATTCCTAAAAGAACCGCTGGAATGACCGCCAATAAATAACCTGCAATAAACCTCCCGAGGCTCACTTTTAGGTGGACAAATAACGTTCCATTAACTATGAGAGCAACGATCGCTTTACCAACACTTAAAGGTGTAGGTAAGAGGGCTTCTTCATACCCCCCTATCCAAATGATCAATTGCCATAGTAGAACTAATACAACCATTCCGATAAAAAAATCCATTAGTTTTTTTAATAGTTCCATCATCATAATCACATCGCTTTATCAATATATGTATTGTCCACGAATTCTTCAAAAGATGGCGGGTTTTCAAATAAATCCATCTCGATCACTGAATTGCGGAGCTTATTGTATTCATCTTTTTCAATGCGTAATCCATCAAATGATATCCATTCAAGTGATAAGTCGAGTACTTCTTTCTCTACCTTCATATATTGATCAAATGAATTAAATAAATCTTTATCTTTATGTTCTGCCTGTTCACTGGTTTTTACGTATTGTGTCACCAGTGATTGGGTGGCGGTTTGGTTGGATTGAATAAAGTCATTCCTCAAAACAAGTACACAACAATACGAATTAGGCCATATTTCATCCGATTGGTGTAGCACTTTCCCTTTATCAAGTTGAACGGCCATCGCTCCAAACGGCTCGGCTACTGCATAACCCGAAATTCGATTTTCGGACAGTGCTGCCGGCATCTCAGCAGGAGGCATCTCGACAACGTCCACATCCTCATAGTTCAATCCTTCTTTTTTAAGCATTTTATTCAACAAAATATTCTGAGTCGAGTATTTATGAGGAATCGCAAATGTTTTACCTATTAAATCTTTTGTACTTTCAATCTCCTTCGATGAAATGATAACATTCCCATCTTTATGACCGAGTGCAACAGCTTTTAAATCAATACCTTTCACTTTCGCCTTCATAGCTAGCTCCACTAAAACAGAGGCACCTTCCACCCGACCCGTATTTAAGGCATCCATTAAATCGGGCCAGGAGCTGAACTTAACAAGCTCGATATTGTACTCTGCAAACTCCCCACCATACAGGTGGTTATCCATATAGAGAACACCAGCATGAGTAATGGGAAGATAGCCAATTTTAATAGTTGGTTTGCCTGCTGGTTGCTGTGTAGGCTGTGCACATGAAGTCGTAAACAGCAAAATGAAAGCCATTAGTATCGAAGCACCCCACCTTTTCTTGCTCAAAACCCCACTCCCTCTCAGATGTTATACTCCGGAACGAATTGATTACCACTCAACTTGAATTCTTCTAGAATCTTCTTTCGATAATAATGAAAATCCCCATGTGCCCGATCACGTGGTTTTACAAGCTTAATAGGAATATCTTTAAATATTCTCCCTGGGTGTGACTCCATGATCAATATTCTGTCCGACAAATAGACAGCTTCATCTATATCATGAGTAACAAGTAAAATCGTCGTCTTCTTCTTTTCTTGTATTCGAAGAAGTTCGTCTTGTAAATGATACCGGTTGAATGTGTCCAGTGCCGCGAAAGGCTCATCCATTAAAATGACATCAGGTGCAATGGAAAGTGCACGTGCAATCGCAACACGCTGTTGCATCCCGCCAGATAATTGATGTGGAAACTGATGCAGATGTGCTTCAAGCCCTACTAACTTCAATGCTTCCATCACCCGTTCGTTTTTTTCCTCATTAGATAGCTTTTCTCCAGTAAGACCAAGCTCGACATTTTTCAGAACCGAACGCCATGGAAGGAGATTGATTTGTTGAAACAGCATGACACACTTTTTAGTTGGGCGATTTATAGATTTACCATCTAGAATCACGCTTCCTTCATCCGGCTTTTCAAAGCCTCCAACCATATTGAGAAGTGTACTTTTTCCACATCCGCTTTTTCCGAGTAACGTGACGATTTCCCCTTTTTCCACATGGAAAGAGACTTGATCAAGAACATGAATTGTTTGTTTATCAGTTAAAAACGATTTATTTACATTGGTTACTTCAATGATTTGCTGTTGCAAGAGCTATCCTCCTAAAATATATAAATATTCCAATTAGTTTAGTTGGTTTTAAGTTATTTTATTATACTGCATTCAAAATTACAACCTTAATTTCTGTTTATTTTCAATAATCCGCATATTTAATAGGAATCAAAGTGATTCCCATTTAAATGTTCTACTACAAAATGCTTTTTCTTTGCAATCAAAAAAAAAGGATTCACCAATATCCTGGTGAACCCTTTTTTAGAGCGCTATATTATACGGTTTGAGCAAGAATCAATTTCTTATATGCTCCTTCGTGATGAATTAATTTTTCATGAGTTCCTTGTTCTTTTATTTGGCCGTTTTGGACGACGATTATCCGATCAGCATGCTTAATCGTCGCTAGCCTATGTGCAATGATAATGGTCGTTCGATTTATAGAAAGACGCTCCAATGCCTCTTGAACGGCCTTCTCTGTTTCGGTATCCAATGCCGAGGTGGCTTCATCAAGTATTAAAATGGGAGGATTTTTCAGGAAGATACGGGCTATTGAAACCCTTTGCTTTTGCCCACCTGACAATTTCACACCGCGCTCCCCGATTAGCGTATCCAACCCCTCAGGCAAATTATCAATCACACTCATTAATTGAGCATCCTCGATTGCCTTGTTCAATTGTTTGTCTGTAGCATTCGTGTTCCCATACATGATGTTCTCACGAATCGTTCCTTCAAAAAGGAATACATCTTGCTGTACGATTCCGATATGCTTTCGTAAAGAACTTAATGTGAAATCCCTGATATCCATGCCATCAATTTTTATGCTACCTGATTGAATATCATAGAAGCGAGGCAATAAACTGCTTATCGTGGTCTTTCCACCACCAGATGGTCCTACCATGGCAATCGTCTCCCCAGCTGGCACACTGAAGGTAATATCGTTTAGGATGTTTCTATTTGAGTCATACCCAAAAGAAACATTTTCAAATGTCACATCACCTTTAACCCCCTCGATGGTTACTGCCCCATCCCTGTCTTGGATGTCCGGCAGCATATCAACCAATTCGAGGTACCTCTTGAACCCTGCATACCCCTTTGGTAACGTTTCAATAATGGCGCTTATTTGTTGAATCGGCGCTACGAAAATATTGGATAACATAATAAAGGCTACAAATTCACCGTACGTCATTTTCCCGTGAATCACATACCACGCACCACAGCCCAATACTGTTAGGGCGACCAATTTCATCAGAAGGAAATTTATCGAGGTACTCCATGACATGATTTTATAGGCTAACAATTTTGTATGACGGAATTCTGAGTTTGAGCGGTTAAATAACTCTATTTCGTGAGATTCCTTGGTGAAAGACTGAACAACACGAATGCCACTAATATTATTTTCAATACGGGCATTGTAATTTGCAATGTCACCAAACATGGAATGGAACGCCTTAGTCATCTTACGGCTGAAGTATACCGACAAAACGATTAAAAAAGGAACAACGGCAAATACGATGACCGCTAGCTGCCAATTGATTTGAAACATGACGAAGAATGCACCAAAAATGGTCATGAATGCAATGAATAAATCTTCAGGACCATGATGGGCAACTTCTCCTATATCCATTAAATCACTCGTCATCCTAGAAACTAAATGACCCGTTTTATTATTATCAAAGAATGTGAAAGATTGTTTTTGAAGTTTTGAAAATAAATTTTTCCGAAGGTCCGTTTCGATATTAATTCCAAGTTTATGTCCGTAATATGTTACGACATAGTGCAACCCTGTACTCAACAAGTAGATACCAAGGAGCCCTACACAAGATAGGATGATGATCCTCCAGTTATTGCTCGGTAGTAATTCATCAATAACCTGGTTTACGGCCAAAGGGAATATCAATTCCAAAAGGGCGATGAAAACGGCACTTGAAAAGTCAATGATGAATAGTCCTTTATAGGGTTTATAATAAGCAAAAAAACGCTTGATGACCAAAAACATGCTATCACCTCATTTATTCCGAATTAAATCATACGTCATGCATAATGGTTTTCCTGTACGAGGATCCTCTACGATCTCCGCATCAATATTGAAAACTTCTTTCAATATTTCTTTTTTCATCACTTCTTCACTCAGCCCTTCTTTTACAAGGACACCATCTTTTAATGCAATCATGTTGTGTGAAAATCGCGAGGCATGGTTTAGATCGTGCAGTACCATTATAATCGTCCGATTTTGCTTTTCATTCAAATCTTTCAACAGCTCGAGTACCTCAAGTTGATGTGCCATATCCAAATATGTTGTCGGCTCATCCAAAAAGATGATTTCCGTTTCCTGAGCTAATGCCATCGCAATCCAGACACGTTGCCTCTGTCCACCGGAAAGAGAATCGACGGGGCGAAATTTGAATTCTGCCGTATTCGTGGCCTCCAGGGCCCAATCTATTATTTCATAATCTCTTAAAGATAATTTACCAAACCCTTTTTGGTATGGAAAACGCCCGTAAGAAACGAGCTCCTGGACAGTTAAACCAACAGGAGCATCTTGGGTTTGCGGCAGGATGGCCATTTTCCTTGCCAATTCTTTAGTATTTTCCTTTGCTATCGACTGACCATCTAGCAACACACTTCCTCTCATATGAGGAATGATTCTAGTGATAGCCTTAAGCAATGTAGATTTTCCGCATCCATTCGGCCCAATTATAGTAGTGATTTCGTTACTCTTGAATTGAAGATTCATATTATCGACGATGATGTGATCTTGGTAGCCTACATACAAATCTTTTGTTAATAAGTGGCCCATATCATGACCTTCTTTCAGTAGATATTCACTCACAAAAACAGGAAGAGCAATTACACACTTCCGCAAAAAATAAAGGCTATCCTCGCAAAAGTGATAGCCTTTATTACACTATACTATTTTACTAAACTTTTTAAAATATTATCAATGATTTGCCCGTTAGCAATGGCACCTGTATACAACCAGCTTTCATTAGGAGAGAACTCATGAACATTCCCAGCCTTGACAGCAGGTACGCTTTTCCATAACGTATCGCTTAAAGCTTTTGAACCAGCGGAATCATCACTATTGATCAAAAATAGGTGTTCAGCATCCAACTCAACTAGTTTCTCTAAAGAAATTTCACTCCAGTTCCCAGTTGCGTTAGCGGAGATTTCCTTCACAACATCCGGTTCTTTTAACCCTAAGTCACCGTACATGACAGCTCCACTTGAAAGGTTATCGCTGACAATGAAGAATTTCCCGCCAACTAACCAAACTGCAGCTACAGAAGGATTCCCCACTTTTTCCTCAAGGGTTCCCTTTGCTTCTTTTGCTTTTTTATCATAATCCGTCAAAACCTTTTTGGCTTCGTTCTCTTTGCCGAATACTTCCCCGACGCGTTTCAATTCATCTCGCCAGTCATTATTAACTTCGTTTCCGATTACATATGTAGGTGCAATTTTATTATATTGGTCATATTTACCGCCTTCAACCATGGTGGCAGAATCCATAATGATTAAATCCGGTTCCACTTTTTGTACGGATTCAAATGGAAGATCATATGGAATGGTTGGAACGTCCTCTAGTTCACTTTGTAGATATCCTTGAACTTCTGCTCCATCACTTACACTCCATTGAGCGGCTGGCTTGATACCAAGAGCCACCAAATTATCTTCAAGATATGAAGCGATGATACGTTTCGGATTAGCTGGAATGACCACTTCATTTCCCATGGCATCCGTCAGTGTTTTTGATTTAACTGCTTCTTTACTTGATGTTTCATCTGTTTGACTTGTCGAAACATCGTCTTTAGTTGCATCATCGTCACCACATGCAGCTAAAGATATTGCTAATAGGCCGGCGCCTAGTAATTGAATGATTTTTTTCTTACTCATGACATTATACATTTGAATCCCCCTAGAGATATGATAGACTATTATTTGTTTGGTAATGATAATTGTTATCAACTAATTTAATTATAGAAAGGTAATATTGTCAATCATTTTTTAGAGAGTAGTTGTTAATATGGATTCAAAACTAAAGGAACACACCACATTGCTTCATACGAATAAGAATCTCTTTGTGAGTATGGTTATCTTACTAGTAGGTTTGGGCGGTATGGTCATTTCCATTATCTTGTCCGTTAATTTTGGAGCTGCAGATTTAAATTATCGCGATGTGTTTAATGCCTTATTTGAATTTGATCAGAATAATTCATCTCATGTCATCATTAGAGAATTAAGATTTCCCCGGGCCATTGCTGCAGTATGCGTAGGAGCTGCCTTAGCCGTATCTGGAGCCATTATGCAGGGTATGACAAGAAATCCATTGGCCGATCCTTCCATTATGGGAGTAACCGCAGGATCTTCCTTTTTAATAGCGATTGCCCTCGCTTTTCTGCCTGGCATGACCTATATAGGTTTAATGATGTTTTCTTTTGCTGGTGCAGGATTGGGTGCTGCCATTGTCTTCGGAATCACATCGCTTTCCAGGGGTGGAAGTACTCCAGTCAAGTTGGCGTTGGCCGGTTCAGCCATTGCTTCCTTACTAAGTTCCCTTTCCACAGCGATTGGTATCAAATTTAACGTCTCAAAAGATATTAGCTTTTGGTTTGTAGGGAGCATCTCGAGCGTCCAACCACAGCACATTTCATTTGCTCTACCCTTTATTCTGGGAGGGCTTTTGTTGGCTTTATTCCTTTCACGTTCCATATCCATCCTTAGCCTGGGTGAGGAAGTGGCACGAGGGCTTGGGCAAAACATTCCCCTGATAAAGTTCATTGGTACGATTGTGGTGTTATTATTAACAGGTGCAGCAGTATCGATTGCCGGAATGATCGGCTTTATTGGATTGGTCATCCCGCATATTGTGCGATTTTTAGTAGGAAATGATTATCGTTTGATCATTCCTTGCTCTGCTGTTTTGGGCGGAACCTTATTGCTAATTTCGGATATCTTAGGACGCTTGGTTAACCCGCCGTTTGAAACACCTGTTGGAGCCATAACGGCCATCATAGGTGTCCCTTTCTTCCTATATTTAGCTCGTAAAGAAGGGAGCGGAATGTAATGTACAAAAAGGGGAATCACTTTAAGTCTTTGCTTATTACAAGCATCCTTTTAATCGTACTTGTTTTTTTCATCAGCATTAATGCAGGCTACATAAAAATTCCTTTAGGGGATGTTATCAAAACTCTATTGGGCGATGGCACCCCTCAGAACGAGTTAACCATTTTTGAATTTCGTTTGCCGCGTATAGTCATGGCAATACTTGTCGGAATGGGAATTGCCATTTCAGGGGCCATTTTACAAGGACTTTCCCAAAATCCCTTAGCAGACCCCGGGATTATCGGAATCAATTCAGGCGCAGGGTTTGCCGTTGTATTGTATATGTTCTTCTTTCGGGGAACTACTTTCTTAACGGGCTGGGCATCCATATTCATCATGCCTTTCACCGCTTTACTTGGTGCATTTCTTGCCGCTTTCTTAATCTATGTACTATCGTGGAAAAATGGAAGAGTGACACCTGTAAGGTTATTGTTGGTCGGTATCGGTATAAATGCAGCATTTGGGGCAGGCTTGGTCATTTTTCAGATGAAAATGGAGCCAAATGATTTCATGAAGACCATCGTTTGGCTGGCAGGGACCATTTGGGGGACGAACTGGACATTTGTTTGGGCTTTATTACCATGGTTGCTCATCCTGATTCCGATAACCTTCTATAAATCAAGAATACTTGATGTTATGGGATTAGGTGACCAAATTGCCATAGGGGTTGGTCTCCCTATCGAAAAAGAACGCAGACTATTATTGCTTATTTCAGTGGCCTTAGCAGGCGCGTGTGTATCCGTTGGTGGCGGTATTACTTTCTTAGGCTTGATTGCTCCACACATAGCCCGAAAATTAGTGGGACCAAGGCATACGAGATTACTGCCAATGACGGCAGCATTGGGCGGTCTTCTTCTGTTATCCGCTGATACGATAGGCAGAGTCATCCTGGCCCCTATGGAACTTCCAGTAGGTATCGTTGTCTCCATTTTGGGAGCACCTTATTTTATTTATTTACTAGTTAAAAGCATGTAACAATAACAGGATCATAACTCCATTAAATAGAAAAACGAACTTCTATGCCAGCAAGTTCGTCAGGCTGTCGAGAAAATCTCGACAGCTTTTCTTTTGTAGAAAAGAAAACCCTAGGCTAGGCCTAGGGTTCAGACTGTAGACAAACTCGATGAAAATCGACTTTGCCTACAGTTTTTTTTGTTTTAAAATAGAAGTATTAAAACTTGGAGTGATGAGGATGCTTTCGAAACATAATTCTATTCAACGAGATCAACTTGAAATGATTACATTGGATCAACTGGTGCCAGCGAACCATTTGGTTCGTAAAATTGAGGCGGCCATTGATTTCTCTTTCATTTATGATTTGGTGAAAGATATGTATTCTGAGGTAGGTCGCCCAAGTATCGATCCAGTTATTTTGGTTAAACTTGCATTCATTCAATATACCTTCGGTATTCGTTCTATGCGTAAAACAATTGAAGAAGTTGAAACAAATATGGCTTACCGTTGGTTCTTAGGTTACGGTTTCCACGATAAAGTACCTCACTTCTCAACGTTCGGGAAAAATTATGAGCGACGCTTTAAAGATACTGACTTGTTTGAACAGATTTTCTATCGCATTTTAATGACAGCTGCCCAAAGAAAGTTAATAAGTGCAGAGCATGTATTCGTTGATTCCACTCATGTGAAAGCCAGTGCAAATAAACGAAAGTTTGCAAAGAAAGTCGTTCGCAAGGAAACACGAGCATATCAAGAACGCCTTCAAGAAGAAATAAATCAGGATCGTGAAGATCACGGAAAGAAACCTTTTCCACCAGATAAATTTGATAAGGAAGAAACCAAAGAAATAAAAGAAAGTACAACAGATCCTGAGAGTGGTTACTACGTGAAAGATGAACGTACAAAACAGTTTGCCTATTCATTTCACACGGCTGCAGACCGTAATGGTTTTGTGTTAGGGACAATTGTAACACCTGGAAATACGCATGATAGCCATATGTTAGAGCCACTGGTTGAACAAGTGATTGAGAAAGTTGGAAAACCTGAAGCCGTTGCCGCAGATGCAGCTTATAAAACACCAGCCATTACAAGCTATCTTTTTGGCAAAGAAATCACGCCGGCTTTACCCTATACACGACCACGGACAAAAGAAGGATTCTTCCGCAAACATGAGTATGTATATGATGAACATTTTGACTGTTACCTTTGCCCATCGGGCGAGGTTTTAAGGTACTCAACAACAAATAAAGAGGGATATCGCGAGTATAAATCTCCCAAACACATTTGTAAGACATGCTCATTTTTATCACAGTGTACAGAAAGCAAAGACCATCAAAAAGTGGTGACGCGCCATATTTGGCAAGAAAATATGGAAGAAGCAGATCACCTGCGTCATCATCAAGATGTAAAACCTATCTATGCGAAACGCAAGGAAACGATTGAGCGTGTATTCGCAGATGCAAAAGAAAAGCATGGTATGCGTTGGACTACTTTAAGGGGACTTAAAAAATTGTCGATGCAGGCGATGCTTACTTTCGCTGCCATGAATTTAAAGAAGATGGCCAATTGGACATGGCGAGATTCAAAAATGGCCTAATATAGTGGGCTCGTAGAGACCCAAGCTCTTAATCTTGAGCAAAATTCCAAGAAAATATCAAAAGGGATTCGGAATGAAACCATTCCGAACCCCTTTTGTCTACAAACTGCAAGGAATTAATCTATTCCTTGGTCTTTTTGTTCTACTTAAGTCGAAATGAAGATTTACATTATTGCACCCTTTACGTCATAGTTTTCTAAATCAATGTCTAATTCCCTGTCAAGAGCAAGGTTCGCCAGTTGAGATCCAATATAAGGTCCCATTGTTAAACCAGAAGCACCAAGTCCATTGGCTACGATGATGCCATCCCAATCAGGAAGGGGGCCAATGACCGGAAGGAAGCCAGGGGTAAAGGGACGGAAGCCGACTCTTGCTTCAGTAAATGTACTCTCGGCTAAACCTGGCGCAGTATGTAAAGCTTTATCAAAAACCTCCTGCATACCTCCTGCCGTCATTCGGTAATCAAATTCCTCCATATTTTCATGAGTGGCTCCTGCTACAATTTTATTTTCATTGAAAGCTAATATGTATTGATCGCTAGGGGGCATTACGACAGGCCAGTTATTTGTGTTGCTATTTGGTAATGCTAGATGGATAATCTGCGCCTTTTGGAAGCTAACTTGAAAGTTTACTCCTAATGGTTCAAGTAAATGAGACGCCCATGCACCTGCACAGACAATTACTTTATCCGCAACCATGCTATTGCCTTCAACCATTACACCAGTTACAGAATTTTCTTCGAAGTTCAGTGAAGCATCACCATGAATCAATGTCGCTCCATTTTTTTGTGCCGCACGCAATAGACTATCTCGTAACGCGCGACCATCAACCCGTGCCGCACCACTTATATGAACCGCAGCATACTCATCCGAAAGTGGTGGGAAGAGAGCACGTGTTTCTTCCACACTGAGCATAGTGATATCACCAATTTCAGGAGCGTCTTCCTTACGCTTTGTCGCTCTTTTTTGCATGCCCATCAGTTTTTCTTCATCAGTATGTAAGCTGATGGCCCCTACTTTAGCGTAGCCTGTCTCTGTTTCCCCATCATTTTCAAGCTCTTTAATTAAACTTGGATAAAAGCGGGCCCCATTTTTAGCAAGATGGTACCATGCTTTATTACGTCTCTGCGATATCCAAGGACAAACGATACCTGCCGCAGCAGCGGTGGCTTGCCCATTATCTTGACGATCTATAATGACTACTTCAGCGCCTTTTTTCACAAGCTGGTAGGCAGTGGATGCTCCTAAAATCCCCGCCCCTACTATAATGATTTTTTGCATATAAACATCCCATTTCTTTCATATGTGTAAACGTTCTTCTATAACTATAGCGAAGTCACTATCCGATTGCTACATCTTGAATGGTATTTGATTATTCACACAGTTATTTTATCTCTATAAGTTATGCTATGATTAAGAGGAAAAGGCTTGAAAAGATATTAGGAGGACGAATACCGATGTTAAGAAAACAAATGGAAACATACATATCGAAGACTTTGAATGGAGATACGATTGAGTTATATACAGAAGAAAAGGCATATGTAAAAAAGCATCAGTTAGTCGCTGATGATATAACTATAGTAGATATCGATAGCACAGCCCGCTTTACTGATGCGTATATCGAACTCAGTGATAAAGAAACCGAAGAATTGATTAAGGAAGAAACCACTGCATTTCTAACTCAGCCTCTTGAATACTTAAAAATGAATAAAAATGAATTCCTTTACTTTGAATCATCTTGGTTTGATTTAATTGGAGTTGAGGCACTTTCTTTGGAAGTAGATGATGTATTCGGCACTTATAACGCCATGTTCGGTTTGAAATTCCAGAAAAAAATGGGAGATGCACTTAAAGCCTATTTCAATCAAGAACTTCAAGGAGATATTGGGACATTCAGCATGATGTTTAACCAAGGTGACGGCCTATGGGATGTTAATTTCGCCTTGAATGCTGTACAAGGATTTAAGGATGAGATGACGTTAGGCGAGGCGTTCCAACTAACTTACCATTTTCTCTTTAACCTCAATGAAACAATCGAAGAAGAACAATAAAATAGGTGAATGACCCCCATCAAACAATGATGGGGGTCATTCATGTGCATCCTTTTCTTTTTGTTTGTCATAACCAAATTAAAGGAACTATTGAAAAAGTGCCGAATTAGTAAATAACATTGAAATTTTATTTAGTACTCTTTTTATTTAATATAAAAAATCCGGAATTAGAAGGAGCGTAATTATATTTGCTGAATGAATTGGGAGTTACACAAGTGACGATTCCATTGCCTTTTAGGTTAGATCACGTGCATTGTTTTTTAGCCGAAGGAGCGAATGGGTGGACAATTATCGATGCAGGATTAAACAACCAAACAGCACGTGATATATGGAAACCGATAATCGAAAAACATGAAATAGGGGATATTATCCTTACTCATTATCATCCCGACCACTTTGGGTATGCAGGTCATTTACAACGGTTAACAGGTGCTGATGTGTGGATGACGGAAGTGGATGAAAAAGCAGGCACTACCTATTGGGAACCTGAAACACTCGATTTCCTGAAATCTAATTATGAATCATGCGGTATGGAAGAGGATTTAGCCCAAGCCTTATCTAGTGATGAAAGCAGCTTTATTCCAAAGGTAAAGCCCTATCCCACGGTTAACCATCATCTTGAGGAAGGAATGAAGATTTTATTTGGCAAGCTAGAGTATGAGGTGATTTTTACACCAGGACATTCAGACGGGTTAATTACTTTATACAATAAGGAAAACAGCATTCTTTTTTCTACTGACCATATATTGCCGAGAATCTCTCCAAACATATCTTATTGGTTTCAAGGAATCAGCAATCCGTTGGAGGCTTTTTTTACTTCCTTAAAGAAAATTCAGAAGTTACATGTAGACTATGTGATTCCTTCACATGGAAAGCCCTTCAAAGACGCAAATAAAAGAATTACGGAATTATTAGATCACCACCAAGAACGGTTACATGTAGCCTATGAAAATATGAAAGAACCGACCACTATACAAGCTGCTTGTAAGATTCTGTTCAAACACCTATCGACTCACGAATCTCGGTTTGCAATTGGGGAGACATTGGCTCACCTAGAGTATCTCCATTCCAAAGGAAAATGCCGAAAATATAAAAGAGATGGGATTTGGTATTACCAATCGATTTAATGATTAAGCTCATTTTATGAGCTTTTTTATCGTTTTGACCCAATATATTCAATATTAAAAAACTGCCAACATTGTTCTATCCCATTGTAATCTTACAATTGAAGTTGAGATTTACCATTATTCTTTTTTTGTTTCGAAGTTTATACTAATAATCAAGTGAAAGGAAGAGGGTACTCCGTGGACAAAGTATTATTTTGGGATAAAGCAAAGAAAGAACATTTCGTTAAAGAGCTTACTAATCAAATGAAAATTAAAAACCGGCTTTTAGGATTAATAATTTCGAATGTCGATAAAAAGACTAGTAGAGTGGAGAGCAATAATAAAGCTTTTAAATATGAACAACAAATAATCATGTTACAAAAGATGGCGGATCTTTGCAGAGGAATCAGAGGAAGAGAGGATATTAAACAACTTAATCTGCTGATCGATACGTATAATTCTTTAAGTTAGGAAAATAGGACAGCACTAAAGAGATGGAGATTATTCATACTCATTAAAAATATGAAATATGGCGTTATTTACATGACGGGGTATCGTAATATGATGGAAAGTGTTATATAATTATATTATTCAGAAAATTTAAAGTTGATTCTCTGTCACTAATTAGTTGGGAGTTTTGAGAATGAAGAACAGGCATTTGAATACCGCAACAGGAGTTTATATGAATTATTTCTTGCTTGGTATGGTGAATATCATGCTGGCATCGAATATGTCTTATTTATCGGAGCAATGGGATACGGATAGTGCTGGTATTAGTTATATTATTGCTGCTATCGGAGTAGGGAAATTGCTTACATATGCCTATACTGGTTATTTATCAGATAAAATCGGGCGGAAACCGCTAGTCTATGCCTCTGCATTCGGTATGGGCATTTTTCTAATCGGGATTCCCCTGTCCCCGAGTTATCAATTGGCTTTTGTTTTTGCAATACTCGCAGGTGTTGCCAATTCATCGATGGATGCCGGTTCATATCCGGGTCTGATCGAGATTTTTCCTAATTCAGCTGGCTCTGCTAGTGTTTTAGTTAAAGCCTTTATGTCTGCAGGAGCATTCCTTCTTCCTTTCATGATTCTATTTATCTCAGATCATGATATGTTTTACGGATACGCCTTCTTTATACCTGCTGCTATTTATTTAATCAATATGCTATTTTTATTTACTGTATCTTTCCCGAGTAACCCAAAAGGTAATGCCAGCATTTCCGAGAATAATACAAAGAAGAGCAAGTTCAAAGGGAAACCGGTGTTGAGGAAAGAGGGATTTGCCCTTATTTTAATTGGGTTTACATCGACTGGCTTGTTCACCGTTTCCCAAATATGGCTTCCATCATATGGACAGGAAACGGTAGGCATGAGTATGGCCAATTCAATAAAACTATTAAGTTATTATAGTTTGGGTGCTCTCATTTCCGTTTTGGTTCTATCTGTATTGCTAAAGAAATTTTTACAACCAATTACCGTCATCATGGTTTATCCGATTATTACCTTTATTTCTATTTTGACGATCCTTTTAGTTAAGATACCTATCATCGTGTCCATTACAGCCTTTTTTATTGGCCTTTCTACTGCAGGCGTTTTCCAATTAGCCATTACAATTATGACTGAATTCTTTTGGGAGAAAAAAGGGACCGTTACAGGATTTGTTGCAACCGCAGCTGGATTGGCATCAATTGTCATGCCGCTTATCACAGGGATGATGTCGAAAAGTGGGAATATATCTATCATATTCATTTTCGATGCTTTTCTCTCAATAATAGGTTTTATTTCTGCGGTGTATGTCTATTATCGCCATGGTCAGTTGGTAGACAAGAACAAGAAACCTGAAGAGGAAAAAGTGGATTTTCGTTTAAATGCCTAATTCTTGATATATATATGAAAAGGGTCTCTCGTCGGGAGGCCCTTTTCTTTTATGAAAATAAAGTGTAGGAGTAGACGTTATTGTGTGGCTATTTTTTCTTTTACTTCGTGCATGATATTTTCCAATGAAGTTACGATGCCTTTTTCATCTTTATAGCTAATATGCTTTGGTTGAAAATCGACAGGTGAATCTAAACCAGCAGCAGCCGATATACGAAAAAGACCTTTTCGTAAAGTGACAAGAAAGTTAACGACCCGGTACTTCTTTTCGTCAATGACCAGTGCCTTTTGCAAGTCTGGGTCAGTTGTCGCTACTCCGACTGGACATGCGTTGGATTGACATTTCATTGTCTGTATACAACCAATCGCTATCATGAATCCCCGGGCAATATTGACCAAATCAGCTCCCATGGCTAAAGCAATTGCTATCCGATCCGGGGTGAATAATTTTCCTGAGGCAATGATTTTAACCTGATTCCTTACTCCATATTTCTCAAGGGTTGATACAAGAATGGGTAACGCCGATTTAATAGGCAATCCTACGCTATCAATCAATTCCTGATATGAAGCTCCCGTACCGCCTTCCCCACCATCCAATGAAATGAAATCAGGCCCTTTTCCAGTATCTTTCATATATTTAGCCAATTCCTCGACACTATCATTTCCCCCGATGACCATCTTGATTCCTACTGGTATCCCTGTATGATTCCTGATTTTTTCAATGAATTCACATAAAGTACCTACATCACTAAATTGATGAAAACGATTCGGGCTATCTATCGATTTATAAGGCTCAACTTTTCGTATTTCGGCAATTTCAAGATTTACCTTTTCTGCATCGATATGTCCTCCGCGAGTTTTAGCTCCTTGAGCTAATTTTATTTCAAATGCCTTGATTTGTGGAATTTCGCTTTTCCTTTTCAGTTCATCCCAATCCATCTCACCAAACTTATCCCGTACGCCAAACATTGCGGGGCCGATTTGCATGATGATATCCACTCCACCTTCTAAATGATAAGGAGACAAACCACCTTCACCCGTGTTCATCCAAGTACCTTTAGCCATGCCTAACCCTTCAGACAAAGCTGTAATAGCATTCTTACCCAGAGATCCA
Organism: Peribacillus sp. NPDC097197; assembly: GCF_050278025.1. Classification (NCBI taxonomy): domain Bacteria; kingdom Bacillati; phylum Bacillota; class Bacilli; order Caryophanales; family Bacillaceae; genus Peribacillus; species Peribacillus sp. NPDC097197. Next base: position 139,690 of record NZ_JBNNST010000009.1, read on the forward strand.
TAGCTCATCGCAGACATTCCGATAAGACCTTTTAATTTAAATGGGTATTTTACGTTTGGGCCTATAACTACCGTATCATTGTCGTGCAATAAAAAGGCAAGTGATTCTTCATCTTCCCATTTTTCCTCTCTTTGCGAAAAGAGAGGATCTTTTAGGAGGATATACCTTTTGGTTTTCACTTTTGTTTCCCTATCGTATTTCTCTTCTTCGGCTAGTTTTGGGAACATACTATTTCGAACAAAAAGACCTTCCTCATCAAAATCACGTTTTGAACCAAACCCTACCACATCTCTTAAATATTTAGAACCTTTAACCATATGCTCGTATTCATCACGGGAAAAAGGTTTCCCTTCATTATCACTGTTAAACCAATATTGCCGCATTTCTGGTCCGATTTTTTCCAAGAAATAGCGAACCCTTCCGAGTACGGGATAGTTTCTAAGTATTGCATGATGCTTCTGGTTTCGGTCAAAGAAAATCATGTAAATCAACATCAGGACAGCCATAATTATAATGATAAAGACAAGAGCGAATCCCAAGATAATCAAAAGATTGGCTATGACATCCATTTTACCCCTCCTATATGCAGAACTATATCGTTTAATCTACGCGGTCCTTCCTGCATTTATACAATTATCCAATGGGGGCACATGCGCTTCATTTTTTCCTCATGGTCCCCGTTTACTGCGTGATTCAATAGAAGAAGGAATAATCCGTCTATTAAGTTTATAATTAACTGTATATATAAACCGCTTAGGAAGGAGATGGAATTATGAAAATCGTTCTTGCACCAGATTCCTTTAAAGGAAGTTTGACGGCCCCTGAGGTGGCACAGGCAATGGAGCGTGGCGTTAAAAGGGTTTTGCCTGCGGCAGAAACAGTAGTAGTCCCCATGGCTGATGGCGGTGAGGGAACGATGGAAAGTCTAATAGCTGCGACACATGGTCAAAGAGTTGACGTACTAGTAAATGGACCACTATTAAACAAAGTACAAGCTGCCTATGGGGTTTTAGGAGATGAAGAAACCTGTGTAGTCGAAATGGCTACTGCATCCGGTATATGTCTAGTTGAACCCAATAAGCTGAATCCTTTAATTGCGACGACTTATGGAACGGGTGAGCTTATTCATCAAGCGCTAAATGACGGGTATCGAAAATTCATATTAGCCATCGGTGGTAGCGCCACAAATGATGCTGGTGTCGGTATGCTCCAAGCGTTAGGGCTGAAGGTTTTAGATAAAGAAGGGGTAGAAATCGGATATGGAGGAGCGGAACTATCACGCATTACAGCGATTGAGATGCATGATTTCGATCCAAGAATAGCTGAATGTGAATTCATCATTGCTACAGATGTCCAAAATCCGTTGATTGGAGCCGATGGGGCAACTAAAGTATTCGGTCCGCAAAAAGGGGCAACCCCAGACATGGTTGAAATGTTGGAAGAGGCTTTATCGACCTGGGCGGATCTGGTGGAAATCAAGACAGGTGTCCAATTACACCATAAAGCAGGGGCTGGTGCAGCGGGTGGGATTGGTGGTGCCTTTCAAGCTTTCTTTCCTTCTAAAACGAGAAGAGGCGTCGATATCGTCATGGAATATTCAAGTCTTATAGAAAAGTTATCGGGAGCACAATGTGTTTTTACTGGAGAGGGACAAATCGATGTTCAAACGACATCAGGGAAGACGCCAATGGGAGTGGCTGAAGAAGCGAAGAAACTAAGAATCCCTGTATTTGCCCTAGCAGGCTCAATAGGCAAAGGAGTTGATGCTTTATATCAACATGGATTTACAAGTGTGCATAGCCTTGTCAACGAACCTATGTCACTACAAGAAGCTATGGAACGTGGAGCTGAACTGTTAGAGATGCTGACTGAACAAGTTCTGCGTACCTTTATTGCTTCTTCTGGACAGTAATTATTAACATGAGGGATTGAGAAAATATAGTGGAAATTTCTTAAACACAGTGTACTTGCTGTGTTTTTTTATCGTATGCCAGATAAGAACATAGCCTTATAGAACATTCCTTTTCACATCCGGTGGGTCTAAAAAGTTCCTGAATCCTCGATGGGATGATTGTACATACTTAGTTGCATACGAATGTATTTGGTTTGGAAGCACATTCTATACATAACTCGTTAAGAACACATGATGAATGAAGAGGTGAGTTGATGGAAGAACCAATTGTAACGGTTAGGAATGTATCAAAGATCTTCGGTAAGTCTCCAAAAGCAGCCATCGATTTATTGGAGAAAGGGAAATCCAAAAAGGAAATTTTAAAAGAAACTGGTCAAACAGTTGGTGTCAATAAAGTGAACTTCGAAATCTATCCGGGTGAAATCTTCGTGATCATGGGGCTATCTGGAAGCGGGAAGTCCACCTTAATTCGAATGTTCAATCGTTTAATTTCACCTACTAGGGGAGAAATCCTCATCAATAATGAAGACATTGTTAAAATGAATGCTTCTCGTTTAAGGGAAGTTAGACGAAAAAAAATTAGTATGGTGTTTCAAAACTTTGCTTTATTCCCTCATAAAACGATCTTGGAAAACACCGAGTTTGGATTAGAAATACAAAAAGTGCCGGTAGAAGAACGAGAAAAAAGGGCGATGCAATCCCTAGAGGTTGTGGGACTAAAAGGGTATGAAAATCAGGTACCCTCCCAATTGAGCGGTGGGATGCAGCAACGTGTCGGCTTAGCCCGGGCACTTGCTAGCCATACTGATATCATCTTAATGGATGAAGCATTCAGTGCGCTTGACCCGCTAATTCGAAAAGATATGCAAGATGAATTACTTGAGATACAAGACCAATTTAAGAAAACCATCATTTTCATCACACATGATTTGGATGAAGCTTTACGGATTGGTGATAGAATCGCATTGATGAAGGATGGAAGCGTCATCCAGCTCGGGACACCTGAACAGATCATGATGAACCCTGCAAATGAATACGTTGAGAAATTCGTTGAAGATGTAGATTTATCGAAGGTATTAACCGCTTCCCATGTTATGAAAAGAGCAGAGAAAATCAGTGTGGACCGTGGTCCAAGGGTTGCATTGGAAATTATGCGGAAGCAAGGATATTCAAGTATCTTTGTAGTAGATCGAAGGCTAAGGTTATTGGGCGCCATTACAGCTGAGCAGGCCCTTAAAGCTATAGACAGCCATCAACCTATATCAGAGGTCATGACAACTGATATACCGCTAGCTAAGGAAGACCAATTACTCATTGAAATACTAGATGTGATGTCCACTTCAACACTTCCGATATCTGTAGTCGATGAAGAGAAAAGATTGAAAGGAGTCATTATCCGTGGAGCCGTCATTGGTGCTTTGGCTGGTAATAAAGATTCCTTGAACGAGATGGAAGTGAATACATGAATATCACAAGAATCCCATTAGGCAATTGGGTTGATAAAATCGTTGATTGGATCACCATCACATTCGCTGGTTTATTCTCTTTTCTAACACGATTAATCGAAGGGATTTTAAATATCCTTGTTGATGCTTTGAGTATAGGGCCACCACTGGTTTTAATTATATTTTTGACGCTTTTAGTTGCCTATACGAGTAAATGGAAGTTAGGCCTTTTTACAGTATTAGCCCTCCTGTTAATCGATAATCTGGGTTATTGGGAAGCTAGTGTCCAAACTTTGGCCCTCGTTCTTTCATCGGCGATCTTAACGATTGCGATTGGTATTCCGATAGGGATTTGGGCTGCCCAAAGTCCTACTGCGAGAAAAATCATCATTCCAACTCTGGATTTCATGCAGACAATGCCAGCTTTCGTATATTTGATTCCAGCCATCTTATTTTTTGGAATTGGGGTTGTTCCTGGTATTTTCGCTTCGATTATCTTTGCAGTTGCACCGACAATTCGCTTAACCAATCTTGGCATACAGGAAGTTCCGAAAGAATTAATTGAAGCTTCTGATGCGTTCGGTTCAACAAATAATCAAAAATTACTCAAAGTTCAATTACCATTGGCTGCGCCAACCATTTTTGCCGGCATTAATCAAAGCATTATGTTAGCTCTCTCCATGGTTGTTATAGCTTCCTTGGTAGGAGCACCAGGTCTAGGTGCAGAAGTTTATCGTGCTGTAGCTCAGATCAAAGTAGGACAAGGGTTTGAAGCGGGTTTGTCTATTGTCATAATCGCCGTTATCCTAGACCGAATTACACAAAACCTACGAAATCCTGCCTATACGAATTTTTTGAGTAAACGAATCGTCTTCTCAGTTTTTGGTGTCTTGTTTCTAGGTGCCTGTATTTTTGCTTCTTTACAAGGAGAGAACCCTTCCGAGGAGAATTCAGGTAGTGTAGGCAGTCTGACCGATTATGAAATTATCGGTATTGACCCAGGAGCAGGAATCATGAAATCCACCAAAAAGGCTATGGAAGATTATAACCTGGATGATTGGACCCTTGTTGAAGGATCATCAGCTGCCATGACCGCGGAATTGAAAAAAGCTTATGGCAATAAAGAACCCATCATTGTAACTGGCTGGACACCGCACTGGATGTTTCAATCATTCGACTTGAAATATCTTGAAGACCCCAAAAACTCCTATGGTAAAGATGAAGACATTCATACCATTACTAGAAAAGGCCTTGAAAAGGATGCGAAAGGAGCCCATACCGTACTGGATCAATTCTTCTGGAAATCGAGTGATATGGAAGAAGTGATGGCAGATACAGCAACTGGAATCGAACCCGAAGAAGCTGCAGAAAAATGGATAGCGGCACATCCAAAACAAGTAGCAGAGTGGACAGACGGGGCACAAAAAGGAAATGGAGAAAGTATCAGTCTAGTTTACGTAGCATGGGAATCAGAAATCGCTAGCACCCATGTAATTGGAAAGGTTCTGGAACAACAAGGGTTCAAGGTTACTTTACAGCAAGTAGAGATAGGTCCTATGTTCGCAGGAATCGCAAATGGTAGCGCTGATGCTATGGTTGCCGCCTGGCTACCAACCACTTCAGCTGAATATTACGAAGAATACAAAGGAGATATTGTAGATCTTGGGCCAAACTTGAAAGGTACGAAACTCGGGTTAGTGGTACCAACCTATATGGATATCGATTCTATTGAAGAATTAAATGACTAAAGAAAAGGGATTCTCATTTTGGGGATCCCTTTTTGCATTAGACTATTTGAAGCAGAATGTAAGGTAACAAAACCAAAATGGTGAATATTGTTTATACTTTTGTGCAGATTAGGACATTTACTTAGGCAGTCTATAAAATTTTCCTATATTAACATAAAGAAAAGGGTATACTAGATAGATAAGAATATATATATTCTTAGTAACACATGTAAGAATGGTTTCATTTAGTCAGAACTTGATTCTTACATACAGACAGAAGGAGAATTGATACGTTTGAATAATAAAGAAGCAAAAGCAATCGAATTACCAGCAAATTATGAGGAATTAAAAAAATCGGCACACCGTACTGCGAACTGGCGAGAACGGTTAGATGCTATCGAAGAGTTAGGACAGCTGAAAAACCAACAAGTAATTGATATTCTAACACATATTATGAATAACGATGCTGTATATAAAGTACAAGAGGCAGCCTACCGTCAATTAAAAGGTTTAGGCGAAGATGTCCAGTTACCTGCAAAGAAAAAAGGTGAATTGTTTAAAGGGGTAACCAAAGTCTTGGTAAGAATTAAAAAGAGCTTGCCTGAAGGCCATGCGTATAACGAGTTCAAAGAGAAGTTCAAAAAGATGAGAATTGATATATATGATGCCTACGAAGGCGAAAAGGGAGCCGACTTCGATAAGTGGCTTCAGTCTACCTGGGAAGGGTTATCGAAAAAGTAATTCGATTTAGTTTCATAGCATAGAGAAAAGGAGCAATCATTTTGCTCCTTTTTCTTATGCATACATATTAGTTTGATTATGCATCTCGTCACATATTCTAAACATTCATAAACCATTGAAAGGCCTAACCTCCTAGAGCTTGTAAATCGAATCATAAAAAGAAGTAATCCTACTTTCTCCACTAAGATTCATTTTTTTCATAACTCAACATAATGATAGTAATACCCTATTTGAATTCATACATGACCGGGGGAGGATCATGAATCAACTATTCGAAATCTTGGAAGAAGTGCAAAACACTTCTATGGAGTGTGTCTTAGCAACAATTATTCAGGTGGAGGGTTCGGCATACTTGCGTGAAGGTACCTCGATGCTCATAAAAAAAGATGGCACATTCACAGGCATTATTAGTGCTGGTTGTTTGGAAACCGATTTATTGCATCATTCTCAAAGAATATTTGAAAGTAAAAAAGCGGAAACCGTCGTCTATAACATGGAAAATAATGAAGATTTGGATTGGGGAGTATCTACAGGTTGTAATGGAATCTTATATATTTTACTTGAATATGTAGATCATAAGTTAAAAGAAAATCTTTTATGTATCAACGACACAATCACCAAGGGCAAGGATAGCATTTATCAAAGAGTACTAAGTAATGAATGGAACTTATCAGAATCCTATTTTTCACCAGAAGATTCATTCAAAGACGAATCGCTTAGATATAGTCAAACATCCAATTATGTATTTACTCAAAAGTTCTCGCCAAAACCTCGATTAATTATCTTTGGTGCTGGAGCAGATGCACATCCAGTTGTTTCTTTAGCTTCCCAAACCGGATTCTCGGTTACAGTTTGTGATTGGAGAGAATCACTTTGTAACGAACATAATATACCTGAAGCGGATAAGTATATAATTGGCTTCCCAAAAGAAATCGAGAAACAAATTTCCTTCAAAAAAGACGATTATGTCATTATAATGACCCATAACTTTAAAAGAGATAAGGAAATCCTTTCTTTTGTTAAAGATGAGTCATTATTCTATTTAGGCATTTTAGGTTCAAGAAAGCGAACGGCAAGTCTATTTGATGATGAAATTCCTAAGAATATACATGCACCCATTGGTTTATCGATCGGAGCTGTAGGACCATATGAGATTGCAGTAAGTATCATAGCTGAACTAATTCAAATAAAAACAAGGAAGACCGGTCAATGAGAATTTCCGGTATATACTTGGCTGCTGGTAATAGTTATCGTATGGGAACAAATAAATTAACCTTAACATTAGGTAATAAAGAAATAGGTAGATGGGGTTTAGAAAAGGCCCTCGATTCAAATCTGGATGATATTATCCTCATTTCTCAACACCAAAATCGACTAGACTTATCTGGATTATGCACCCAAAAAGTAATGGAAGTAGAAGTTACCAAATCTAATGCGGGACAATCTCACTCACTTAAAGTCGGTATAGAACAAGCGAACATCTTACATTCGGATGCAGTCATCATTTTACTTGCCGATCAACCTTTTATTACGACAGATATGATAAATCAACTCATTAAAATATATAAACAAAAACCTACGACCTCCTTTGTTGCCTCTAGTTTTCTTGATATTATCCAGCCACCCATTCTTTTAGATAACCAGCTTTTTTCCAAGATACTTCACTTAACAGGAGATCAAGGTGCAAAAAAGATATTGAAGGAGCAAATGGAGCAAGGAATTCTTTTACCCTTTAATGACGAACAACTGTTTACTGACATTGATTGTATGAAAGAGTACTTGTTTTGGAAAAAACACGTAGAATCAAACAGATAATGAGGGGATTTCTATGGATATCATTGGAAAAGGTGTGATTCGTAAAGATGCGTGGGATAAGGTGACCGGTCAAGCCAGGTATACAGGAGATCATCATCATGCAAATATCCTTTCCGTTAAAAAGGTAATCAGTCCTTATGCTCATGCACTAATTAGAAAGATTGATATATCGAAAGCTGAAAAAATCGGTGGGGTCCGTGCAATCATAACAGGTGGAAATTTACCGTTAACAGGAGAAGAGATTAGAGATCGTTATCCCATAGCTCAAGACAAAGTCCGTTATCACGGTGAAGTTGTCGCACTTGTAGTCGCGGACACGCCTAAACAAGCAAGAATGGCTGCTGACCAGGTAAAAGTTGTTTATGAACCTTTGCCTGTTGTCAATTCTCCGACTGAAAGCATAGACCCTTCATCCCCTCTACTCCATTCCCATTTAGGTACATATACAAAAATATCCGAGGTATATCCTGAACCAGGTACGAATATAGCAAATCATTCGAAAATCCGAAAAGGTGATAAAGAAATTGGATGGCAAGAGAGCGATATAATCGTTGAAGAAAAGTTTTCCTTTTCTCCTTCTGATCATGTTGCTATGGAAACAAGATGTTCATTGGCAGAAATACATGCAGATCAAAAAGTCTTTATCACTTCTTCTTCGCAAGCTCCTTTCATGATCAAGCGGCTGATAAGCGATTACTTTGGCGTTGAAATCGGAAAAGTCGTCGTAAACACTCCTTTGGTTGGAGGGGGATTCGGCGGTAAAGCCTCAGTACAACTTGAGCTATTAGCCTATATCGCTTCTAAAGCGGTCGGTGGAAAGTTGGTTAAGGTGGAAAATAGTCGTGAAGAGGATATTATTACATCCCCTTGCCATATAGGTTTAGATGCAACAGTGAAACTGGGATGCACACAGTCTGGGGTCCTTAAGGTAGCTGAATTGACTTATCTCTGGGATGGGGGAGCGTATGCTGACAAGGCTACAGACCTTAGTCGTGCTGGAGCAGTGGATTGCACGGGACCCTACCACATTGAAAATGTTTGGTGTGATTCTTTTTGTATGTATACAAATCATCCATACGCCTCTCCATATCGAGGGTTTGCCCATGCAGAGGTTTTGTTTGCTTTTGAGAGGACCATGGATTCTCTTTCAAAAAAACTTGGCATGGATCCACTTGAACTTCGTGAACGGAATGCGATACTTCCTGGACATTCTACTCCAACTCAAGTTACGTTGAATTCAAGTACCGTAGGGAATCTTCCTGAATGTATACATGTCCTCAAGAAAAAAATGAATTGGGAAGAAGGACAGTTCATTAGAAAAAGTGACAAAACAGTATTGGCGAAGGGGATAGCTTGCGTATGGAAAAATTCCACCATTGATACAAACGCAGGGTCCGGTGTGATTTTAACATTCAATCCTGATGGGAGTGTTAACCTTATATCAGGAGTAGTGGAAATCGGCACAGGTACGAAAACGGTGTTGGCACAAATTGTATCAGATAAATTGAAGATAGAAGTCGATCGTGTGAATGTTCAGATGGGAGTCCATACGCTAAGTACTCCTGAGCATTGGAAGACGGTCGCTAGTCGTGGAACGTTCATGGCTGGAAGAGCAGCGATCCAAGCTGCTGAAGATGCTATCTTTCAAATCAAGAAACTTGCTTCGGTTGTATTAGGAGTTCCCCTGGAAGACATTGAAATCGGTCAGGAAATTGTATATCTCAAGGGTGATCCAACAATACGCATTCCTTTCAAGGAGCTAGTTTATGGATATACTTATCCAAACGGAAATGCCATTGGAGGACAAATCATCGGTAGAGGACATTATATAACTCCCCATATTTCCAAATTAGATTCCGAAACGGGAGCAGGGAACCCAGGACCTGAATGGACAGTAGGCGTACAAGGGGTTGAAGTAGAATATGATACCCATGAATATACCTATAAGGTAGTAAGAGCCATATCCGTCATCGATGCAGGGAAAGTGCTGAACCAAAAAACGGCAGAAGGTCAAATAATGGGGGCAATGAGTATGGGCTTAGCCTTTGCTGGTCGTGAAACGTTCTATTTCGACCATGCAGGCAGGGTCCTTAACCCGCAATTCCGGACGTACCGACCCTTAAGATATGGTGAAAATCCCGAATACATTTGTGAGTTTTTAGAGACACCGCATCTAGAAGCACCATATGGGGCAAGAGGTCTCGGTGAACATGGCCTGTTAGGAATGCCAGCTGCATTAGGTAACTGTTTATCCCTTGCTGCGGGTATACCTTTAAATCACTTACCCTTACTTCCCGAACTAATTTGGGAAGGGAAGAAAGAAGGGAGGCATCACTGATGTTACCCTTCCATTTTGATTATTATAAACCAGAATCCATACAAGAAGCTCTAGACCTTTTTCAAACATTAAAAGGTCTAGGGAAGACTCCTTTGTACTATGGTGGAGGAACAGAGATTATAACATTAGGACGACTGAATCTTGTATATGCCGATGCTATTATTGATTTAAAAGGGATTTACGAATGTAATATATTTGAATTCCAAAATAATGAACTCATTATTGGTTCTACAGTGAGCCTAAGCGCTTTTGAAGAGAAAATGCTTTTCCCTTTATTAACGAAGACTTCAAAGGAAGTTGCAGATTATACTTCAAGAAATAAGATTACCATTGGTGGGAATATATGTGGGAACATTTTTTATAGGGAGTCTGTTCTGCCATTCTTATTAGCGGATAGTGCTGTAATTATTGCAGGACCTAAAGGAATAAGAAAATTATTATTAAGCAAAGTTTTTCATAAAGAATTACAACTGGAAGAAGGTGAATTTCTAGTGCAAATCCTTACAGAAAAAGAGTATCTTCCTGCTCCCCATCTGAGTATTAAGAAACGGCAACAATGGGATACGGGATATCCACTTTTGACCGTGGCTTCCCTGAAAAAAGACGGTTATGTACGTTTTGCATTTAGCGGAGTTTGTCCATTTCCCTTTCGTTCGATCCCAATGGAAGAAACCCTCAATGACCAGAATTTATCCTATAAAGACCGAGTTTTGGCATCTTTTGAATACTTGCCTAATTCAATTTTAAATGACATTGAAGGATCTAATGAATATCGACTATTTGTATTGGAAAATACGCTAACTTCTATTTTGTCTAAGTTGGGTGATGAAGAATATGAATAGGAATTTGGGGAATCAAAATACAACAATTCGCTTAAAAATTAATCAGGAGAGGTACGAGAGAGAGATACTGGCCTCAGATCTATTACTAGATGTATTGCGAAAAATAGGATTCACGGGAGCCAAGCCAGGATGCTTAAATGGTGATTGCGGGGCATGCACGGTAATCATGGGTAAACAGCCAATGAAATCATGTTTAGTATTAGCGATTGAAGCCAATGATACAGAAATCATTACTATTGAAGGTCTTCACAAAACCCCCATACAACAGGCATTCGTTGAGCATTTTGCTTTTCAATGCGGGTACTGTACACCTGGATTTATCATGAATGCTACGGCTTTACTTCTTAATGACGACGACCCAACCCCTGAGAAAATCAAAACATGGCTTTCTTCTAATATTTGTCGATGCACCGGGTACAAAGAAATTGAAGAAGCGATACATTCAGCCATACACAATATAAAATTCATTGAATGAAGTGACAGATTTCTGTTTACCTGAATAAAATGCCTACATGGGGAGTGATGATATTGAATGAATCCTGTGAGAAGGATACCAATTTAACAATAATTCACTCCTTTCAGCGTAGTATTGAAATTACGACAGCCATCCTATTATTGACCGGACAAATCACAATTATTGGCGTGTTTGTAAGACCGGGTAGATTTAGCCTCTCTTTAGGTGGGCCACTTTTTGGAGGGCATCGTTTAGAGGGAAAGAATCATGAGGAAGTGGGAAATCTTTTCATCGATATACTTGATATTATTTTAGCTATATTACTCATCAATAACGTCATACATGTTACGGGCACATTCGTTTCATCCGGTGACTTCTCCATTAATGTTTCAGGCCCCATTTTTGGTTACCCAGAAGTTGTCCCCGCACTGCCCTTTGAAGATTATGACTTTTTCAATAAAATCGTAAGTAAACATTACAACGTTCCTCCAGAAATGGTAACTAAATTAAGAGGGAATGAGTATAATGTCATTAACTGATATACCTACCGTAAAAAATTCGAGGTACAATGTATTTCTAATAGTTCTTCCAATAATTTTTTTCATTTTTTTCTTCACTCAACAAAAAACCACGGACCAATAAACTAAAAAAGGAATTGTCATCATTTTATAGAAATTTAGAGGTAAAGCATATCAAATGGCTTTACCTTTCTTATTTCATACACTTCATGGACCAAAGTGACAGGTAATATTGGACTCTTCAATGGAAGAGCAATTAAGTGACAGACACGTGATCAGAAGGTATCCACTAAATACAGCCCTGCTTAACCAGAGTTCCTGATTAGAGAGCATTATTTCTAGGTGACAAGTGAGCCATCCCTTTCTTTCATAACCTAAGCATAATAGGTAGAGAGCGACAGGTAAGACAAATAGTGAAAAAACATGGGTTATAAAATAGATTTTTCCCTATATTAATTACATCATAAGGTGAGCCGTGCCTTCACCTGAATTTATTATTTAATCTCGTAATTCCATAAAATAAGGAAGCATCCCTACCCATTTTGTTACGTGTATTCATGTATGGACGAAGACAATTCTGGAAGATTCGATCACAGTGTTTTGAAGGTCCATATTTTTCATAACAAATATCATGTGATTTGCAGCACGAATCGACCGCGTTAGTAGGTGCACCAGGTCCCGAACAACCCGGACCACACCATCTATACCCTGGTACACAAAAACCTCGATTTAATCGTTTACTTCTGTTCAAAATACCGCCTTCTTTCCTAAGAGGGATTAGCTATAATACTTTATGTAGGAATACCTGGAAGCGGTAGGGCTTTTTGCAGACTGTCATAAAATATATAGGAAAAGGGCATTGGCTTTGGAAATGAGAAAATGAAATGAAGACAAAGCACGCTATCCTATTTTCAAAACGTTATTCTATATGGATAGATATCGTTTGATTACTGATACTATGAGGTTTTAAAAGGGTAATAGCTTCCTGATTTCGGAGGTTGGTTATAAGTTCCAAACCCTTTCTCTTGAACTCGTTCCTTTTAAGGAGTACATTATTTTGTGACTTATGAAAAACTTACTAAAGGAGAACTAAATTGAACAGAAGTGATAGATTAAAAAAGCGTCAATGGACTTTATATATAGCCATAGTAATCTTTACTCTTATCCTTTTTCTCGGCACATGGAATCAGGTAGCCAATAAGAAGAATACTTTCGTTCCAGCTGGGGGAAGTTCAAATGAAAGTGATCAAATGTTAATAATTGAATTGCCTGATGGTAATGTGATGACTACTGAACAAAAGAACATCTATTATAAAGGGGACAAAGTATATTACAAGAGTAAATATAATGAAATTGATATTACTGGTTCCAAAATTAAACAAAAAAAGTAGATAGTTGATCTTCCAATAACTATATGAAATGAAGTAGGAAGCGAAAATGGGGACGATAATACAAAATATATCCTTTCCGATTCTTTTAAACAATTGGAAGCTTATTTTCTCCGTTATTTCCAATGCTATCAAGTGTAGCTGTGGCCATTTGTTCTCTAATACGTTTAATATGGACATCCATGAGGTGCTTGGCTTTGTCGGCATCTTTTAATGCGATAGAAATATAGATATCTTTATGTTCTTGAAGGGTTTCTTGAAAGTGACCTGGTTTTGAAAAACGGTGCTGTCTAGTCGCTTGAATCGTTTCTTTCATTTGATCACTAAGGGTATGTACCAGTCCTGCAAATATGGAATTGTTTGTAGCTTGTGCAATGCTATTATGAAACAACAGATCTGCTTGTAAACCCAATTCATCATCGTGTTCTGAATTCGCCATATTTTCTAAAGCCTTAAGCATTTTTTGTAAATCTAGCGAGGTTGCTTTCTGTGCAGCTAAAAATGCACACTCCGTTTCAATTACTCTACGAACTTCGAGCATTTCATAAACCATATCATTCTCAGCATCAGTGATGGTGGTAGATAACTGATTGATCAGTGACTGAACTTCAGAATGTCTTATAAATCTCCCATCGCCTGGTCTTACCTCTATGACTCCGTTAATCTCCAATACCCGAAGAGCTTCTCTGATTGAAGTTCGACTCACCTTAAACCGTATGGATAGATCCCGCTCAGAGGGTAATTTATCACCAGGTTTGAGTTCCCCAGTAATAAAAGATTCTTTAATTTGATTGAAGATTATTTCGTATACTTTTGGCGATTTAACTGGTATAGAATCCATTACTCATTACACATCCTTATCCCACTATAAGTGGACTCATTTTAACAAGCATTTCTCATTGTAGCAAGCGGATAAGTGGAATGTTATTTTCACTTTACATAATAAATACGAGTATTAACACTGGTTAGACCAATGTTGATAAATTCCTCCCTAAATAAAAGAGAGATTTCATACATGGTGATATTGGCGGAACCCACTAATCTTTAATAAATATGTGTTTTATTAGCGTTAATTTCAAGAAAACGAAAAGTTGTTGAAAAAATCAAAATATTTAGTATAATGAAAACTGGTTGGACCAATTATTAATATTCATAATGATTCGTGGACAAATAACTCGTTTATGAAATCGTTTACTTTATTACAATCAGATATTTGAGTAGAAAGTGGGAGATGGGGATGGAAGCAACTAGCGTAGGTTTAGTAAAGGCTTTAAAAGAAGTTCTATCGGAAAGTCAAGTAACCGAAAACCTGACAGTAAGAGAACTGCATGGCAGAGATGAATCCTATCATGCTACAAGCCTTCCGGATATTGTTGTATTTCCGGAAACAACGCAGCAAGTGAGCGAAGTTGTAAAGGTAGCAAGTATACATAAAGTTCCAGTGGTTCCTTTTGGATTGGGATCTAGCTTAGAAGGGCATGTCATCCCATACCAACATGGTATCACCATTGACTTTTCACTAATGAATAAAGTATTGGAAGTACGTGGTGATGATTTTCTTGTAAAGGTGCAGCCTGGCGTGACTCGTTCTCAACTGAACAAAGAATTGAAAAAATACGGTTTATTCTTTTCCGTCGATCCGGGAGCAGATGCTACCCTAGGAGGAATGGCTGCTACCAATGCTAGTGGAACTACATCAGTTAAATATGGTGTAATGCGAGACCAGGTCCGTGATCTTGAAGTGGTTCTTGCGGATGGTTCAATTATACATACCGGTAATTTGGCCGCTAAATCATCATCAGGTTACCATCTAAACGGCCTATTCGTTGGTTCTGAGGGGACCCTAGGATGTTTTACTGAATTAACCCTTAGAGTTTACGGAATTCCTGAGCATATTATGGCCGCAAGAGCATCCTTTCCTTCATTGAATGATGCAGTTGAAGGCGTAGTATCTATATTACAGGCTGGCATTCCAATCGCAAGGGTAGAGCTAGTGGATGAGCCATCCATGAAACAGGTGAATCTCCATAGCGAAACAAGCTATAACGAAGGCCCTACGCTATTTTTGGAGTTTCATGGGAATGAAGCTGGATTGAAACAAGATGTAGCTTTCACAAAAGAAATAGTAGCAGAACATAATTGCCTCGATATTGAATTCGAAACAGATAATGCTGCTAGGAACCGCCTATGGGAAGCTCGCCATAATCTTGCCTATGCTTATATTCACGGCCATCCTGGGAAAAAACTGATGGTAACGGATGTCTGCCTGCCGATATCGGAGCTATCTGGAGCCATTCACCACGCCAGGGAAACGGTGGATTCATTAGGTCTGACCGGTGGAATCGTTGGCCATGTAGGCGATGGCAACTATCATATCCTCTTAATGATCGATAACGAAAATAAAGAAGAGGTGGGAAGGGCTAAACAATTAAATGAACAAATTGTTCTATACGCCCTTGAACGAAACGGAACATGTACGGGAGAGCATGGAGTGGGAGTCGGTAAACAAAAATATCAGAAACAAGAACATGGGGAGTCACTCTTGGTGATGGAAAAAATAAAAAAAGCCCTTGATCCTGACAATCTATTAAATCCAAGTAAAATATTCATGCAAGAAGGAGAGTGACGAGATGAAAGTTCTAGAAACTCTCAGTGCGTTAGCCGGAAAATATTTTGCTGTTTGGGTTATCTTAATATCCGTCATTGCCTTTATGTTTCCAGATCCCTTTTTGGGTCTTGGAGGATATATTACGATATTGTTAGGCGTTGTCATGTTCGGAATGGGTCTTACGTTAAAGGCAGTTGATTTTAAAATCATCATTACAAAACCTCTGCCCGTAATCATTGGTGTTGCCGCACAGTTTGTCATCATGCCATTAGTGGCATTCTTTATTGCGAAAGTCATGAATTTACCACCTGAATTGGCTGCAGGGTTGGTGTTACTTGGCTGTGTACCAGGCGGGACCGCCTCGAACGTTATGGTATATCTAGCAAAAGGGAATGTTCCCTTGTCAATTGCTATGACTTCGGTATCAACCTTACTGGCTCCAATTATGACACCATTGCTTCTGCTGTTGCTGGCAGGCCAATGGATGCCGGTTAATTTTTCATCAATGTTCATGTCCATCGTTCAAGTCATCATTCTTCCCATTGTTTTAGGTCTGATCATTAAAAAGTTTTTCCCTGTTATAGTAGAGAAAAGCTTAACCGTATTACCGCTTATATCCGTTGTAGCTATTATCACGATTGTAAGCGCAGTAGTTTCAGGAAACGCCTCCAGTATTGCTACATCTGGGTTCCTTATTTTCACGGCAGTCATGCTTCACAATGGATTCGGACTTCTGATTGGTTACTTTGCGGCAAAAGCGCTTGGGCTTGATGAAGTGAATAGAAGGGCGATTTCAATTGAAGTAGGCATGCAAAACTCTGGATTAGGCGTTGCCCTTGCAACTGCTCATTTCGGACCGTTAGCAGCGCTCCCAAGCGTTCTGGCGGCTGCTTGGCATAATATATCCGGACCCATTCTTGCGACATACTGGTCAAAAAAGTCTGCTGGTAATAAAGAGATCGAGGAAATACCGGTGCAGCCAATGGAGACGAAGGTTTAAATATGAATGATTTAAGAATTCCATTCTTCATGGGATTCTTTTTTTGTCTGAAATTGAAAAGTCCAAAGAATTTAGATCCAATAGTAGAACGTCGAACAGTAGAGTTTTTGGGATCAGACAAGAATTCAGACAAGGTGAAAGTAACACTTTGTCTCACATAATCATGTACATCATATGAAATAGTATCTATTATTGGTCTCCAAATAAAATTTCATTCTATTTGGAGATCCTTTGAACATATAATGAAAAAATTCAGAACTACGTTCGACAGCAACAATATATTGTCGTTCAATAAAAGGAAATCTGTAAAATATTTCGAATGGTATTTGCATATTAAAAGATTTTGGAAGGATTCCTGAACCAAGTAGGATTGGCCTTTTTCTGTGAAATGCTTATGAAAAAGAAAATGGGGCAAAATAATTGCCTTTGAGCACGGGGCGGGAATCGAATGAGATTAAATGGAATGTAGATTCGGAGTTTATTAGGGAGGTTTATAAGTGGGCAATATTGATAATAGAAAACGATTAGATGAAGCTCCGTTTAGTTACAGAATTACCAAAAGTAATACTGTTTTTATCGATTATAAGGGAAAACAAGTAAAATTATTAAAAGGTAAAGATGCTGAAAAAATTTTAGAAAAGATTAACATTGCTGAAAATGAAAAAGCAGTGCAACTGATATTGGCAAAGATCACAGGGAACTTTAAAAGAGGAAATGAACGTATTGTGAATTCAAAGAATAATGGAAAATCCTAAAAAAGTAATACACTTATTGAGCAAATAGGGGCTTTAGTTCAATAACGAGTCGGGCACTTCCTTTTACTAAAAGGAGAGATTATCGGACATTGAGAAGGAGAAGTCATTATGAGGAACTGGAAGAAGAAAACTTCACTAGTATAGATATTATAGGAATGAGCAGCGCCTTAAATGGACTGCTCTTATTTATTATCTCAGCTCCGCTCATTAAATCGTTTTGGTGCATTATAAAATTTTTGGTGCATTAAAGAGCGAAACCTGTGTAGCATTTTATACGGAAACCTTTTTACGATTATAAGAACTCTTTCCTTTCTTATTCTTGATTACACGAGTGGAGGGGTCGAAAGCCCAACACATTCTACTATTTGTTAGTTCGCCAATTGTTTTCTTTTTAGTTTTAGCCATATGTATTCCTTCTTTCGTAGATATGTAGAAATAAAAAAATACAGCCGGAAATGGCTACCTTTCTATGGAAGGGAGGAAAATAAGATGTCAAACATAAAGTAAAAGGGACTAGCTTTATATGGCTAATCCTTTTTCTTTTCTGCAAAATAAAAACCGATCTTAGTTATCAAGTATAAGATAAACAAGACATAAAGATTTCTTGAAATGACTACACCATTGACACCTAGTTCATACCCTAATGGTATTAAAAAGTCGGGATTAAATACAATAACAAGAGCGATCACTAAAGGTATCAAGGTCAATATTAAATATAACTTTTGATTATTACTCATAGGTATCCTCCAATCCTAATTTATGTATGTATTGGTATTCTCATTATAATAACATCCATGATTTGCAAATAATACAAAATTAGAAAGAGAAGGAGGGGTTGGGCTTAAGGTTATCCGAGCTTTTTATTCTCATGAGCCAATTGAACGTTTAACAGCAATTAATTCTGCTTTTTCATTATATGCTTATACATAACCTTGTAACATTGATCCCAATTCTGAAAGAACAGCATTAATTACCTGTCCAAAGTTCCAGCTACCATAGTGTTATGAAATGCAGGAATTACTTTAGAATTATTTTGATTTTCAACGGGAACTAATGGAGCTTTAGATTAATAAAAAAATCACAAAAAGTGGCTATGCTTGAAATCAACATTAAAGTATAACAGACATGAAAGGTTAGGGAAGAAAGTCTGTCACAGAGCAAAATGAATAATTCTAGTTTACATAATATATATTATAGGAAGTTATAAAATAATATCAATCTGTGTCTCATATCATAAGAATACTTAACTAAGTGAGACCGAATCAAAATTTATGTTTTTATTTAAAGCTCTAACATAACTATGATTTTTATAACACATACAAGTTTTCATCTATTTAAATGATTTAAGATTTAATGTAAATAATTTATAAAACTATTATTGATTATTTTTGATCAGGATCACTTACAATTTTCATTCATTTTAATGCACTCACAGTAAATGTAATCTGGAAACTCCAGTGTTATTTTATTTCCATAACAGAAATATATTCATATGAGCTCCTGCTTATATTATTAATATTAGTCTCGCTTTAAATTACTTACCAGATAATAACAAGCGTTTGTATCACATTTTGTATCAAGCCTGTATATTATCCCCATACCATACGTTATAACAGCAAACCGCCAAGAGTCTTTAATTCTAAATGAAACAACATCCAAAATACTTTTTTATTGTTATGTAAACTTTGGTTTACCATACGAGTAATATCTCTCAATTTTGGATGTGTATTGACTTGAATTGTTTTTAAACCCACTATCAATATTACCCGCCCTTCCCCTTCTATCTCGTATTATATATATTAGTAAAATCCGTTTACTTCACTGGCTTCGATCAATCAAAAGTATAACGAATGAACAAGATATTCTTAAAACGCCCATTACTATATCAATATATATAAATATAACTAAAATGATAAAAATCACGGGTTAACACTTCAATAAAAGTATTTCAGAATAATAAATTCATTCGAATTTATTAGTGATTTCCACTTTAACACTAATAATATCTATAAATTCTTTTCAACATCACAACCTTCCCAATTGTTAAATATAACTGTAGCCGCTTTCCATAAATTAAACTGATAATGATAATTATGTTTCCTTTCCGTTTTCCCTCCAGTCTGATTTTGTTACGAATGATAGCAATTCCGTTAATACGTTCACTAATAAGTTCGCTGAGTATAAATGGACAAGTGTCACTCCTAACTAATTAATTGAATAC
Source organism: Peribacillus sp. NPDC097197 (assembly GCF_050278025.1). Taxonomy (NCBI): domain Bacteria; kingdom Bacillati; phylum Bacillota; class Bacilli; order Caryophanales; family Bacillaceae; genus Peribacillus; species Peribacillus sp. NPDC097197. Next base: position 159,454 of record NZ_JBNNST010000009.1, read on the forward strand.
ATACTTTAGTCAATTAATTAGTTAGATATAGATTTCTTTTATAAGCAAAGTTATACAGATTTAAAACTATATTTCTAAACATTCCTCCATTATACCTACTATCAGTAAAGTACTTTACTCGCATTGACTAAGAAAAAAATCAATTGTAACCTTTAATAATATCTTACTCAAATTAAAGTAATGTGTTTTGAGTAAGATGAAGTTCTAATTAAGGAGGTTAGTGAAATAAGTAATCATAGTACATGTACTTATTACTAAACTGCAAATTAATTAATAATTTTGGATTCTTTGAATGAAATAGTTTTGCTTTACGACAACTTACACGAGTATGAACTAATAACCAATATTTATTAGGAAGGATGATAGAACATGAATAAGTCAGATCAAATGATGCCAGAGCAAGTTCTAAATCTATTAAGTGGAGAAAATAAAGAGAATCCATTTTCTATATTCGCGCAAATACGTAAAGCGGGATCTGTCATTTCTATTCCAAACCCTTTTGGCCAAACAGATAGTAAAGCATGGCTAGTTGTACATATGGATGAAGCGATTCAAGTTTTGAAACAGCACGCTATATATACTGTAGACCCAAAAACGATTGAGAATGACAAAAGCTTTAGGGATAAAATGGCTAATGATGTAGATTCATCGTCGCCCGATACCTTTTTCACTGGGAAATCCATGCTCTTTGCTGATGGTGTAGATCATAGAAGATTACGTATGTTAGTTTCAAAAGCCTTTACACCTCGATACATGGAAGGGTTACGTTCTCGCGTTCAAGAAATCGCCGATGAATTACTGGATCAAGTTCAGTCTCAAGGTGAGATGGACATTGTTAAAGACTATGCTTACCCCTTACCGATAAACGTAATTTCAGAAATGTTAGGTGTGCCCCATGAAGATCGTGAAAAGCTTAAAGTTTGGTCCACCGCAATCGCTAATGGCCTAGGTTTGGGTAAACAAGATCCGACAGTTGGGAAGCACTTACAAGCGTTCGGGGAATATACTGAAATGTTAGTTGAAGAAAAAAGGAAGAATCCTTCCGATGACTTAATTAGCCAGTTGATTGCCATTGAAGAACAAGGTGAGCGTCTTGATAAGTCAGAATTGATTTCGATGATCACATTACTTATTTTTGCAGGTCATGAGACAACGTCGAACTTAATTGCAACAGGGACTATGATGTTATTTGAACATCCAGAACAGCTAGAAAAGCTTAAGGCTGATTTAACTTTAGTTCCTTCAGCTGTTGAAGAACTATTGCGATTCAATGGTCCATCAACGATTGTAGGACCACGTTTTGCTAAAGAAGATACACGATTGGGTGGGCAGCAAATCAAAAAAGGAGATTTACTACTTGTGATGGTGAAAGCCGCCAATCGTGATGAGAAAGTCTTTACTGACTCAGAAGATTTAGATATTAAACGTAAGATAGATCGTCACCTCGCCTTTGGACATGGCCTACACGTATGTCTAGGGTCTCCGCTTGCTCGTATAGAAGGAGATATTGCCTTCACTACTCTTTTAAAACGAATGCCCAACTTAAGGTTAAGTATTCCTAAGGAGAAAGTTGAGTGGCAGTTTTCACTCTCATCCCAAAGTCTTGATTCACTTCCTGTTTCTTTTTAGAAATGTATTCACTCTTCTAGTTCTGATACTTACCAAAATAAAAACCCAAACCACTAATAGGTATTTATTGGTTTGGGTTTTTCACTATTAGAATATAGGTATCATCAACCAACATCCCCTTCCTAATTAACTTTTAGTACAAATGCATACAAAGCATCACCTTTGGACACAGTAGCATCCTCTCCATCCGTCCACCACACGCTATATGAATAATAGTAAATGCCTTTTTCTTTAGGAACAGTAAACTGATCATTCCTTAAATGAATATCTGTTTCTTTATTTTTCTCATTCGCATTAAACAGTGTTATATACATTTCATTTGGTTTAGGCTCATAATCCATCTTTATGGTAACCTTCTCACCTGGTAGTGCCTCAATAGGCTTTTTATCCGCTAATAGTTCCACTGGTCCTGCCATATCTACACAAGTATTTACTTTGCTATCCCTCCAACAGTAAGTACCTAGTTTCGTTTCATATGCTTCATTAGCCAGTTCAATCTGAACCTTTGGGGGCTTTTCCCCATCCATTTCATTACTGTTTGAACACCCCATTAGATTAAGCACAAAGAATGATAATGCTAACCATTTTTTCATATAGAATCCCCACCTTAATTACATAGACGTTAATTCATATGAAAAGTTGCTCCAATTCTCCATTAATGAAGTATAGAACTATAAATAATTTTTCATCAGATTATGAAAGTCCGCCGTGTTATCAGGTACGAGTTCAATTATTCATGAATGTACTCTACAAAACCCACTTAACTCCTCTCCCTATGTATTCATATCTCCAAAGTAGATGTCCTTACTCTTAATCTAGTCTGAACCTTCCAATACCAATATCGTTTAAATAAACTTGTACGTTACTTTGAATGGGTACGTCTTTAATGGCCATAAAGCCACTATCATTGATTTTTCCTTCTAATTTGAGCCCAACATATTACTTAAACCCCTTACGTCTGCAAAGCCTTACCAGTCAACAGTATGAGCTTAACAAAATGATAGATTAAAATAGCATTAAGAAAACGAATAAAAGACGGAGTTTTTGAACCCCGCCCATCTTTCTTAAAAGATTCTCTCCTCGTTTAACTCGATTGCCAACTGTTTGAAAAACGACAGTGATTCAGGATTGCTCATAGAATCGGGATTTACTACTTTATCGAATTCGAATCCTAATAGTAGTTTACGTATTGGCACTTCCATCTTCTTACCATTCAACGTTTTTGGTATTTGATTGACGAGATAAATCTCATCTGGAATAAAGCGTGGGGAAACATGTTCCCTAATTTCATTTTTGATTTTTGTCATCAGATTCGAATCGAGAGTGTTCCCTTGCTTAAGGACAACGAATAGCAGCAAGGATGATCCTCGGCCAAGTACCTCCCTATCAATAACCAGGCTCTCCATCACTTCATCCATCGCTTCCACGACACGGTAAATATCGCTGGTCCCCATGCGTACACCTGAACGGTTGATGGTAGAATCTGAACGTCCATAAATGATGCAGCTGCCTCTATCATCAATCTTAATCCAGTCGCCATGCTTCCAGATGCCTGGATACGTATCGAAGTAACTATCGAAGTATCTTGCACCATCATGATCATTCCAAAAATATAGCGGCATGGAAGGCATCGGTTTAGTGATCACTAGTTCACCGACATCATTTACTAGTGAGTTCCCTTGTTCATCAAATGCTTCAACATGGACACCTAACGAGCGACCCTGTATTTCTCCAATCCTAACGGGAAGTATGGATACACCCCCCACAAAGCCGGAGCATACATCAGTCCCTCCACTGGATGAACTAAGCCAAATATCCTTTTTAACATGTTCATACACCCACTTATAAGCATCACTTGATAAAGGGGCCCCCGTAGAAAAAAGAGATTTTAATTTTGATAGATCATATGTTTCGATTGGTTTAATGCCTAGTTTCATCGAGCTGGTAAGAAAAGGAGCACTAGTACCAAATGAAGTCACACCTGCATCTTCTGCCAATTTCCAAAGTGTATCCATGTCAGGATAGGAAGGACTACCATCATAAAGGACAATGGTCGCCCTATTGAGTAGTCCGGCCATCAACAGGTTCCACATCATCCAGCCAGTCGTTGTGAACCAGAAAACCGTATCTTCAGATGTCATATCTTGATGCAGGCGCGTGGCTTTTAAATGCTCTAGAATGATTCCTCCATGTCCTTGAACAATCGGTTTCGGCATGCCCGTGGTACCTGAAGAATAAAGAATCCAAAGTGGGTGGTCGAATGCAACGCTTTCAAAGGACAACTCTGATGATTCTATTAAAAGTGTTTTCCATGGAATGATATTTTCTATTTTTTGCTCTAGATTCTCTTTATCTATGTAAGGAACTAGTACGGTATGTTTAACTGTAATCAATTCTTTTTGTAACTGGGCAACTACGGATGTTTTATCGAACGACTTTCCATTATAGTGATATCCATCAACAGCAAATAAAACAACGGGTTCTATCTGTTTGAAGCGATCAATGACGCTTTTTGCCCCAAAGTCAGGTGAGCAGCTTGACCAAATGGCACCTATACTGGCCGTAGCCAAGAACGCAATGACGGTTTCAGGGATATTGGGCATGTATGCAACAACTCGATCACCCGATTTCACCCCTAGTTTTCTTAATGAGTGAGAAACAGAGGCAACTTTTTCTTTTAGCGCTTTCCAGCTGATTTCTTGATTGACTATATGCTCGGAACGAAAGAAAATGGCCGTCTTGCCTTCTTGTTCTTTCGATAGGGCATTCTCCGCATAATTCAACCGCGAGCCTTCAAACCACCTAGCACCTGGCATCGTCTGATCCGCTAAAACCCTATCATATGGTCTAGTTGCAATCACTTCGCAAAATTCCCACACAGATGCCCAAAATTCCTCGAGTTCATCGACTGACCATTTCCATAGTTGTTGATAATCTTGAAATTCCAAGCCTTTCTTTTCTTTCAACCAGTTTGCATAGTGTGTCAATCCCGTTTGCTCAATCCGCTTTTGTGTCGGTTCCCAAATGATTTGTCCTTCTGTAAGTGACTTCATATCATTTTCCCCCTTCGCTATCGAAAATCAAACAGTTTATTACTAGTTGTTTATCAATGCACACATCCTATAAATGGTAATTCAACTTGATGATACTGGATTGTTGAAATACCGTCAATCCGTATACAGTCAAGAAGGCTGAATTATTCGATAATTCCCTTCAAACACGCCTATAGACCTTCACGTACTATAAAAGCTAGATTGAATATTTACTTAAAACGAAGTGATAAATATCTCCATTAATTTGTACCCATGAAAGCTAAGAATGAGGTTCTTCTTCTGAGAATCCCTCACAAGTTTTGTCTTAAAGAAATTTAAAGCTTCCCTATAACTAAACGTAAAAAACACTGAAACGAATGGTCCATTTCAGTGTCTAAATAGCTTTTTTCTTAATAAAGGGCTGATTTCGCAAGTGTGGTAATCGTAACATCATCCATGGGTGGATTATGAAGTCCTGCACGTACATCGCGGTAATATCGTTGCAGCGGATTAGACCGTTGCAGACTCTTCGCTCCAACGACTCTCATCGCCTTGTCGACAATGGTTATGGATTTGTTGACGACCGATAATTTAACCGCTCCTAATTCTTTTGATAATTCGTCATGATTTTCGGGTTGCATTTCCCATTTTTCCGCAATGGAAAAGAGAAAATGTCGCGCTTCCATTAATGCCAATTCAATTTCCCCAATTGTTCTTTGCACATTCGGAAGGTCGCGGATGGGTCCGGGTAGACTATTTGGGGAATACGTCTTTGCAAATTCGACTGCATAATTTCTTGCTGCGGTCGCAATTCCCAGATAACAAGCTGGTATATGCAGTAGCCAAGCATCCGGTATTCTTTTACCGGGATTTTTTTGCATGACATAGTACTTTTCTGGAATGATAACGTCATCTAAGACAAGATCATGACTACCTGTTCCCTGCATGGAAATCATATCCCATGTTTCTTCTATCGATACTCCTGGAACGTCTCGATGGACGAAAAAAGTACCCATCTGTTCTTCTTCCGTTACCCAGGCGGTAACAAGAAAGATATCAAGGACTGGGGAAAGCGTCGTAAACGTTTTACGGCCACTAAGTATCCATTTATCGCCTTTCTTACGTGCAGTCGTTTCAGGACGTCCTCCACGTGTGGGACTACCCGTTCCGGCTTCTGATGCAGCCGTATTGACAAGGGCTCCTCTAGATATTTCTTCGAAAAATTCGTCCATGACCTCTTTTTTCCACGGCCTTTTCTCCGTTAAAGATAAAACCGTCCCAACATGCCAACCAATTCCTAAAGCGGTTGGTCCACAATATTCTGCAATTTTCTCCTGGGCTAAGAGAAAATCATATAAGGAACCGCCCTGTCCTCCAAACTCTTTAGCCAACGTTAATGTTGGATAACCGAATGCTTTTAATTCTTGAATGTTGTCAAAAGGAAAACCTTTAGACTCATCAAGTGATTCGGAACGATCCGGGAAGGACTGTATCGCTCGCTCTAATTCTTCTATATATTTTTTTTGCGCGTCTGTTTGATAAAACATGTCGATCATCCCTTCTAGATATGTAACCAAATACTCTTACAAGTATTCGCGAGTATCATCCATCACTATAACTCACCTATATCTTATCACTTTAGTCATATATATGATTCGAGAATTCCCTTAATCGAATTGATTAAGGGATAATTTCTTCTTTTTCATATACATTATTAGCATGCTTATATGCTTCTTTCGCTTGCTCCATGCTTTTGTCTTCAATGAAATAAGTAATGGCAGCCTGACCAATGCCATATGTTACGGCTCCCGCTACAGCACCCGAAACAGCTAGACCTGCGCCGGGTATCAAACGGACTGCGGCACGCACGCCTTCCCTAACAAGGAGGCCTAATCCGACATTAATGCCTAGAGCGGCGATGAATTCACTTGCTGTTTTTGTGTTAATTTCTTTATCCGCGATAAATCCAATCACTACAATCATCAGTCCTTGAATACCGGTCAATATTGGAAAATCAGCAAATGGGATGGGTTCAGCGCCGATTAAACTGGCAATAGCGGTAAATGTGCTGACGATTGTCCGTGCGAATTTCTTCTTGACGAAGTGACTTTGCATGGCCTTAGCCGTCATTAATTTCGCTTCACTGGGTAAGGCCTCGATCAAGTAGGTAGATAACTCATCGATGTTCCATCTCATGTCGTAATCGATATTGCCATTTTCATCAAAATCAATATAAGAACAAATCGGAATGATATTCAAAAGTGGGATGTCGCTTTCTTTAAATCGCTTTTCCATCAACGAAACTGCTTCATCTATATGCTGTTTTTTCTTAGGGTGGGCATCAAATGGCACTTGTTTATAATGAGGTGGATCCAATTCATCGACTTGGGTAACCACACAGATTACTGGTACATCATAGTGATGTTTATTTTTCACGATTTTCCGTAGCTTATTTAGCTCTTTTAAATCTTCTTCAATCCGTGAATCGGTTTCTTTCGCTTTAATCAAGAAAAGAAACACATCCGGCTGTTCCCCAGTAACCGCATTAATTAACTCATCCATTGGTGTTTCTTCTTCAAACGCCTCTGTAGGCGCCTCACTTTCTCCCAAACCGCGAGAGTCAAGCAAACGGATTTTTGGATTGTTTTCACTAGGGTACCACAGCCATTTGCCTTTACCCGTTCCAGACTTAACAGAACTGACATATTGCCGTTTTTCTCCGAACATCGAATTAATAAGAGAGGACTTTCCTGAACCACGCCTTCCGACAAGAGCAATCCGTGGCTCCCTAGCATCAACCGTCATCGTTTTTACTTTTAAGAGTTGGTCCAGCATTTTATTCTTTTTAGATTCTGAAATAGGAAGTTTATCGACCTGGCTCTTAATCAATGTATATATACTATTCATTTCATCGCGCTTTTCTTTCATTGTGATTCCCCCTTAATTAAGAACAGTTTTATTAAACTTTACCCCTGAACGATTCGTCTTAAGCATATACATGAGATGATTGATCTTTTCAGTCACTAGGCATTAGTTGTTCTTAACGAAGTAAATGGAGATTGAAAGATGTTAGGATTTTTCTTCGAGAAAGGTCACTACGCTTGCCAGGTACTTTTGGATTTCCTGCACTTGGTAAGCCGCAGAATCAGCAATTTGTTTATAGTGATGCTGTCCTTCATCTGTAATCCGTAAATAACGCTTCGTTCGTTTTTCACTTTCCCATCTACCAACAAGTAACCCATTCTCCTCCATTTCGTGTGATAAATCATATAAGTATCCATTGGAGGCAATCCAGCCGAATTGATTTTTTAACAAGTCGGCAATTTCCCCCATATAAATCGGTCTTTTAGTGAAAGCGGCCTTCAAAGTAACGTAACGAACTAGATCCTTCACAGAAATGATTTTCGAGAAATAAGAGCGGTATTCTTCTGGTAGTTCATTCACAACCGGAGGATTCGTACCAGAACCTTTTAAATCGAACATAAACCTGTCAATGACCTTTTTCACTTCAGAAAAACGTTCCAGGAAATTTTCTTGGTACCATGTATAAAGGTCTTTCCCTTTTTCTGTTATTTGATAATAATTTCTTCCTTTACTCGTATATAATGATAAATGGCCGGATTCGACGAGATTATTAGAAATTTTACATAAGTAGTCATAACTATGGACTTTCCCTGTAAACATATTTTTCAGGTCTTGATGAATGGCACGTGGATAGTTAGCTTTATCCGTCAAAGAATGCAGTAAAAAAATCGTTAAGAATTCTCTCTGGCTTAATCCAACAGACTCAACCGTTGTAGATAGTTTTTCCCCTTTCTTCACTGTCAACCCCCCTTATATATTGTTTGTCACAAAATAGTTCAGCTTCTTCTTATTATCCTGCGCACCCACAAATTAGTAAAGGGTTTCGTGCCTAATTACCTTAGTACTTAAACTATGTATTCCGTCCATTTTAGTTGTCAAATTCATTCATAGTATTCTGACGAGGTATTTACTGGAATAAATTTACACCGAGGATACAACAAAAGCGATGACCATAAAATTAGGTCATCGCTTTTGTTATCTCTTATTGTTCTGTAAGAATGATTGGTCCTTCTTTTGTAATCACTATCGTATGTTCATATTGGGCGGAAAGTTTGCCGTCTGTTGTTCTTGCTGTCCAGCCATCCTTGTCCACTTTCATATGCCATGTTCCGGCATTCAACATAGGTTCGATTGTGATGACCATGCCTTCTTTTAAACGAGCGCCTTTACCAGGTTTACCGTAATGTAACACGGTTGGATCTTCATGCATCGTTTTACCGATACCATGTCCTGTGAAATCACGTACGACAGAGAATTTTTCTCCTTCAGCATACGATTGGATGGCGTGCCCGATATCTCCAAGACGATTGCCTACTTGTGCAGCCTCGATCCCTTTATAAAGAGCATTTTTCGTTACATCCATCAAGCGTTGTGCTTCCTCGGAAACTTCACCCACACTATAGGTCCAAGCTGAATCAGCTAATCCTCCGTTAAGCCTTACAACCATGTCGATCGTTACGATATCTCCCTCGTTCAATGGCTTCTTCTGTGGGAAACCGTGACAGATTACATCATTAACAGATGCGCACGTCGCGTATTTATAACCTTGGTAGCCTTTTTGTTCCGGTGTTGCACCATGATCAGCCAAGAACTTTTCAACGAATTCTTCAATTTCCCAAGTCGTTACGCCCGGCTTGATCATTTTTGCGATTTCTCTATGCGTCTCAGCAAGAAGCTTGCCCGCTTCATGCATCAAATGTATTTCTCGTTCACTTTTCAATGTAATCATTTAAAATCCTCTTTCATCTTAAATTATCTTTTCTAGTTGAGACTCCTTATTTATCATATGCCTTCCTTTACATAAAAAGCAACCAAAACACCGGTAAAAAACAATGGTTTACTCATTTCATGAACATATATTTTCATCCGGTAAATATAAATCGTTCGTGCCCTTCAATTAAAAAAATAATTGAAGGCGAATAGATTCTGATACGTTACTTTCTACGACTAGACTCATTCTATATACTGTGGATGTTTAAAAGAATACTAAAATAGTTATTACTCATTCTTTTTGGTAGAATAAGAGAAGATAAAGTGATAATAGGGAGAAAACATGAGAAGATTACGTAAAAAATCAAAGGTCATTCTGATAATATCGATGATGCTTTTTTTATTTCTGTTTATAAAACAAGTGTTGCAGACACCTTTTTCAGTAAAACTATCAACACCGCTTAATAAGATGAACTCGTTTGCAATCGTTGAAAAATATAGCACCCAAATTCAATCTGAATTGAAGAAATATGGCCTTGAGGATCAAACGCTAACATTGATTGCCGTGATGCAACAAGAAAGTCGAGGAAAAGGAGGAGATCCCATGCAAGCATCCGAATCCGCCGGTCTCGCTCCCAATACAATAACCGACCCTAATGAAAGCATCGAATATGGCGTGAAACATTTCCAGAGAATCATGGAATATGGGAACGAAAAAGCCGTTGACTTCTCAACCATCATCCAATCTTATAATATGGGGATTGGATATATTGATTACGTTGCAAATTCCGGCGGCAAACATACTGAGGAGCTAGCAAAACAGTTCTCTGCCCTGCAAGTTGAAAAGAACCCTGAACTCTACGACTGTGGCGGCAATGAGGAAAATTTCCGTTATCCATATTGTTACGGGGACTTTTCTTATAGTGATAAAGTAGAAAAGATTCTTGATACACTTACAAAAAGCACCCCTGCCATTGCCATTGAAGAGAAATCAGATGAAGCATTTTAGCTGCGACATCTGGTTTCTTTTTATTTTAACTGTATAATTCCATATGATTTTTCTTATTGAAGTCCATGCATATTTCCCTCGGCCTCTTCCCACGTTACTGTATACCCTTGCCCTTTGGAACAGAAAATGGAGGATGAGGTGTAATCAGGATCAGCATTTTTATTATATTCGGTCCGTTCGATGACCTCTTTGGGATTATGACACAAGTCATATCCAGCGAAGGTCAAGTTTATGGCCCCTTTCCCTTGGGTGAAAGAAGCCAGTTGGCTACTATAGTCCATAAATGTGGCAACTGGTACGAGACCCGTTAAAATCGCTTTGTCACCTTCCGTTTTTGGAGAATCGAAACTCCCATGTGCCTGTTGAATATCAGAAAGTACACGGCCCATCTGGTCCAGGTCTACTCTGATCTTAAATAGGTAAACAGGTTCAAGCAAGATATTTTCCGCCTTTTCCAATCCCTGCCTTAATGCCCGGTATGTAGCCTCTCTAAAGTCCCCACCTGATGTATGTTTATTGTGAGCACGTCCAGTAAGTAGTGTTACATGTATATCCGTAAGGGGAGAACCTGTAAGTATGCCATGATGTTCCCGTTCAAAGAGATGATGGCGGATTAAGTTCTGTATTCCCACAGTAAGGTCATCAGCATGACATCTATTATCAAACGTAATCCCACTATTTCTTTCTCCCGGCTCTAATTGAAGATGAACTTCCGCATAATGTCCTAAAGGCTCAAAATGTCCATATCCAATAGCGTCTGTACCGATTGTTTCTTTATAGAGGATTTCAGGCTTTTCAAAAGTGATATTTAATAGGAATCGGTCCTTGACCAACTGCACCAATACTTCTAGCTGTATGGTCCCCATGACATGAACGTGTATTTCTTGAGAGCGTTCTTCCCATGACACATCCAATGAGGGGTCTTCAACATTCAAAGTTTTAAAATACTGTAATGCTTCTTTGATATTCACAGTAGGTTCAAATGTAACTTTTGACTTTAATGTCGGTATCATGTCAAAAACGGAACTTTCTTTAATCAGTCCTAGACCATCCCCAACTGATGCCAAGGATAAACCGGTGACTGCAAAGAGTTCCCCTGCCGCAACCTGATTTACGTTTTTAAATGTACTACCATTATAGATGCGAATGGATGTGATTTTTTCGAAGACGGAATCTTCTGGTTTTCCATATTCGATTTCATCTCGTACTCTTAATGTTCCACTTAATGCTTTGATAAATGTTATTCTCGTTCCGTTACCATCATGACGAATCTTATACACACGCCCAGAAAATGGTCCTTGGCTGCGATAATCCGTGGCCGTTAACTGGTCAACCTTTTTCATAAAACTCTCTACTCCGACACCATGCAGTGCTGACCCACATGCAAGTGGGAATACTTTATTATCATGAAACAAATCTTTCATCGTCTTAAACCACAAATCCTGGTTATAACCTTGATCCATATAATGATCCAGTAAGAGTTCATTACGTTCAGCGACAAATTCCACAAGCTCCTCTTTCATCACTCCATCTGTGAAAGAGTCTGTGATATTACAGACGTCCTGGGTTAAATTCAACTGTATATCTTTCATTACAGCATCCACATCTGCTCCTACACGGTCAATTTTATTGATAAAGAAAAAAGTGGGCACTTGATACTTCTGGAGAAGCCCCCAAACGGTTTCCGTATGACCTTCTATGCCTTCCACTGCACTGACGATGATGATTGCATAATCCATCACCTGAATACTCCGCTCCATCTCCGGTGAAAAGTCAACATGGCCCGGCGTATCGATGAGATTATAGTTCGAATCTCGGTAAGAAAACATGGCTTGATCTGCAAAGACCGTAATTCCTCGTTGCCGCTCGATATCATGGCTATCGAGGAATGCGTCCTGATGATCAACACGCCCCCTATGTTTAATGCTATTCGTATAAAAAAGAAGCTGTTCGGAAAATGTTGTTTTCCCAGCGTCCACATGTGCCACTATTCCAATTGTCTTATTCATTTATGTTCCTTCTTTCAAGTGCCTTCACACCAATTTCTTACCTTTAAAGATAGAGAATATCTGTGATTTTGAATTAAACAACGAGTATATATTCTAGAACTAATGATCATTTCCTTAGTGCAAGCTCGCGGAATGAACTTGATAACACCGATTCCACATACAAACCGCCCCTTATTTCTGAGGCAACTCCTAATACGTCCACTAATATTCAACCTAAGACATGAATGTTTTAGTCACCCTTTCATTCTAAAGCATAAAATATGTATATGACTACACCAAGGGAGATAAAAGTTATGTATCACACATATCTAGATGCCTTAGCCTTCTACGGGATTGAAAGTGCTCATCCAGGCGGTTTCGATTTGACATCAAACATCATGATGAATGAGAAAATTGATGCGAATACCACAATACTCGACGCAGGATGCGGGATAGGGCAAACATCACATTTCTTGGCAGAAACCTTTAAATGCCACATTTATGCGGTGGATAATCATCCACAGATGGTTAAAAAGGCAGCACAGCGATTTCAAAAAGCCAATTTGCCTATTCGAGTGTATATGAGTTCCTTAGAAGAATTACCGTTTCCCAACGATTCATTTGACTATATTGTAGCTGAGTCCACCACAGGTTTTACGGAAATCAACAAGTCCATTGCAGAATATTATAGAGTATTAAAACCTGGCGGAATTTTACTTTCAATTGATATGACTGCGGAAATTGCATTGCATGCCAATTTGAAAGTTGAATTGATGAATTTCTATAAACTTAAAAATATTCCGGCTGAATTGGAATGGGTACGTGCCTTTAAAGAACAAGGGTTCAAACATACGGAAATCCTTCATTCCAGTACAGTTTTAGAAGAGTTAAAAAGATACTCTGCTGCCAACCAACGTTCGAGCGACTCTACGGTTTTCAAAGGAACATTAAATGATATCATCAAAGAGCATTATCGCCTTATGCTTACTCATGGAAATAGTCTTGGTTACCGTGCGTTTAGGGTGAGCAAGGGATAGCAGGTCTTCCTTTCCAATGGTTTCTGTCTCCTTCAAAAAATTGCCGCATCATCTAATTCTAGCGAAATGGCTGTAGTTTTATGTGAAGCTGTTATAAAAGAATGTTTCGAATGAAATGATCCCCCTAATAATAGTTTATTTACCGTTTTATTATGGGGGATTTATTCTTTAGAGTGATGATACGTATACTAACTTATATTTAATTGCATTTCCGTTTGGGGAATACAAATACAGAAAAAAACCTGTGGCCATCGCCTTACAGGTTTTTAAAGGATCTTTTCTATTACCATAGGAATGCAAGGAAGATTAATGAGGTGATTGCTCCAAAAGCGAACCCAAAAGCCGCTCCCCAACCGAATCCCCCATAATATCCACCATAGCCAAATCCACCAAGGTTACCTCCATTATTAAATGGGCGAATATAGACTTTGTTGGGTGTTACCCTATGAATAATGCCCCTATGGATTGTTCCTCTATTTGTACGGATTTCTACCGGTCTCCCAATTCCTTGGCTGCACTTATGAAAATAGTTCTGATTGTTATATCCCACTTTAATAAACACTTCCCTTATATTCGATTCTACATGGTATGCAGAAGGGGACTAGCTTGCATAGATAAACACCCACTATGAAAAGCAATTATCATATCCGCTTTAACTTCCGTGACATACTATGAATCAATTACATGGAAAAAGGAGACAACAGGAATGAAACACTCTTACCAAGATGCCTTGGTCTTTTATGAATTGGAAGGGGCCCATCCAGGCGGTTTTGAACTAACCAAAAGTATTCTAAAAAATGAAGACATTCATAAAAATGATAAGATTCTCGAGGCTGGATGTGGACTTGGCCAGACTTCACAATATCTAGCCGAAACTTATGGTTGTCAGGTTTATGCAATGGATAATCATCCGGAAATGGTAAATAAGACAACCAAAAGATTACAACAAGTTCAATTACCGGTGAATGTATTTATGGGCTCCATTGAAAAAATGCCCTTCCCCAAAGATTTTTTTGATTTTATCATAGCTGAATCATCTACATCATTCACTACCATTCAAAAATCCATTCGGGAATACTACCGTGTCCTTAAACCTGGAGGCACGTTAATCTCTATAGATATGACAGCGGAATGTATTTTGCCTGGTGAACATAAAGAGGAAATCATGAATTTTTATCAGCTTAAAACCATCTTGACACAATCTGAATGGATAAGTGCTTTTGAAAAAGAAGGATTTTCACACCTGGAAATTCTAAAATCCAATACGGTTATAGAAGAATTAGAGAATGCTCAAGCGGAACATGTCAAGCCTCTGCCTTCTAATGAAGCCTACAGCCGAATACTGGAAGAACATTATCGTCTAACCCTCACTTATGGAAATAGTTTAGGCTACCGTGTATTTAGGATGAACAAATAGCATGGATATACCAACTTAAACTAAGAGGAGCGTTTCTCGGTTAGAAGAAACGCTCCCTTAGTTTTATACAGTGACTATATAAATCCCCACTCCTAGAGCTAAGACAATCCCTAGGACGGCATATATCCAAGTTAGCCTGGTTAAATTGCCTCTAACAGCGCCTGAATAATTTTCATCGCTTTTTCCACCCAAAGCCATGGTACCAAATAAGGCAGCAATCATGATGATAAAGACCAATATCATGGAAAATTTCATGTTAATCCCCCCGCTCATGCACCTTCATTTTGAGATACATTACGTTCTCTCTGTAACTCCTAATAATATAAGTATACGGAATATTGAGAAAAAATGAAACAGGCAAAGTCTACTAAAAAAGGCATCTTGGTGTCCTTATGATTTACAGGATTTCATCGCAACTAATAAAAGGCCAACCGATGTCGGTTAGCCAAATAATTGCCTATATAGTTTACCTTATCGAAGTTTGACATGGGTATTGATATATCAACTTTAAGGTGTTATTGGACCCCCAAATCCACCAGATAAGCCTTAGAATTATCGCTATCCTCGTTAAGATCAATTAATACATTCGTAAAACCTGCTGTTCCAACTACTTTTGCTTCGTAATCAACACTTAATACGATTAAGTCATCGTAAAAAAAATTAATATGGGCAAAGTTGACACTATCCGCTTTTAGATTAAGCTCTTTTGCTATATCCATAAAATCTATTTTAAATACTTTTTCGTATTTCTCATTTCCTTTTTTATAATTTTCTATAGTCTGTATCCTTTGTATCCCATCTTTAAAGCTTTCTTTCGTTCCATTTAAATAGACAAACTTCCCATCATCACTAAGAAGAACATCTTTTTCATGAATCCTAAAAACAGTATGTTCCTTTTTATTCCATATCGTTTCGGAATGCAGGATGTTAAAGAATTCCCCTGATGGATCAGTCTTAACGAATAAATCTTCAAAGTTTTTCAATTCTTCAGAATCAACGACGTTTTGAAGTTCATCTGGTACCAGTTTACTGGCGGTTACCGTTGAAAAATCACTTTTTACGAAAAGAAAAATTGACCCACTTTCTTTTTTATTTAATTGTTGTATTTCAATTGCCATTGATTCCTTACTTAATCCCCTTATATTAAAACTGAGCCGATCGGTCTCCGTCAAACTATATCGATTTAAAATGCCAGGCAAATTGAGTGTTTTCTCACCTTCCATGGTCTTAATTCGTAATCTATTCTTTTTTTCCAATTCAACTAAAGGGAGATTATATTCATGCAGTGGTTTTACTGGTAGAAAAACCTCCTGCTTTATATTTTTATTTTGTAATGAGTTCAATGTTGATGAAACATCCTCTAAACCTAACAAGGGCTTGTAAAAGTCACGGAATACCTTACCATACGAAAAGTATTGAATGGGGGAGAACTCTTCAGACCCTTTTCTTATGGCATTTACGCTAACGCCGTCTTCCATAAAAAGAGGATTACCATAATTCGGAGCGAAAAAAATGATCATAAATCGAGAAAGTGACTCATTATCCGTTTCAGGGAATCCCTTTATATAAAGCAAGTCCTTCACTTCCTCTTGTTTTTTTGTTGTTGAAAGATCCGGTCCACATCCAATGAGAAAAATAATGATTAAAAGTACGATTCCGTTAAAGAAACACTTTTTCATAGATTTTAGCTCCTAATTATTTGTCTGTATTAACTTGTCTTATGAGTTCAATGAATTCTTCATCTTTAATTTCATTACCATGACCTGGATTCTTTATTGTGCTAACACCCTCTACCTCATATTGCGGTCTTTCATCAATCAATGATTCAAGATTGTTTGCATTTTGACTTTCCAATGAGACTACATCGTCGCTATCTTTTTTAACTTCCATAGACCCACCCTCATAATATACCGTTTCCATTCGATAACCGGCAGAAGCTATTATATTCATCTTTTCCAGTTTAGTATATACTTCAGGATTTGCAGATTTGAGATTTTGTAAGTCCTCTTTCATTTCTTCCTTAGATAGATCGGTATAGACATTGCTATGGAGAATTCCATTATCCTCCCTTTTATTTTCTGGATTGAAATCCAAAAAATCTGTAAATTGCCGTGGGTCTTGCCCTATTTTTTCAGCAACATAAGGTAAACTGTTTCCCGTTTTAGCTAGTTTGTTTTTGTCATAAGGTGTGCCGATAGTAGTAATGCTCTGTACATAGTCTGGATAATCCATTGCAAATTGCATAGATCTTCTGCCTCCATAACTATGACCAAACAAATTAAGTTTTGTGGTTTTGTTTATAAGCCCCATTTCTGAGAGCAATCTAGTTAAATCATCACTGGTTTCCTGTCTATGTTCATTTGACTGTTCTGTATCATAAACTAAATGAATACGTCCTTCAGGATATTTAAAGGCATCTTCCTTTTGTAAGGATTGAAAATCGTCTAGTGCAAGCACTTCCTTTTCGCCATATTCATTCATTTTCACAACATAATATTCTTTCTTTCCGTTACGTTTCACATGAACGATTACGTCACCCTCAACAGAAGCCTTTTTAGCACTTTCCAAAAACTCGTTCCCGTTTGATTCGATTCCATGAATATAAACTGATACTTCTTCAAAGTCCCCCATAGGTCCTTTAATATTTTTCATGGAATTATAAATTATTGAAATATCATTTAATCCCTGTCGCATCGGCGAACGATAATAGCGGACAGCATTTTCGAAATCTAATTCAATTTCAGATATTTCACTTTTGAGCATATTATAATAAAGTGAAATTTCCTGACATTGAGAGATAATATTCGTAAGTTTTAATAGTTCTTCTTCAATCTGATCGCCTTTTAACTGAAGTTTTTTGTTCTCCGACTTCAACCTTAACTCGTCTAAATCACTTATGTATTGGTCCACTTCAGCTTTCAAATCAGAGAAGTCAAACATAATCATAGTACCAGCCAATTCCGTTATACTGCCTGAATCAATAAAACCCCAAATCTTTGCATATGCATTTCTTACAAGTTTGGAATTTGCTAATAATACCGTAGCATTTGCGCGGCTAGTGTGTAAATTGATCAAACTCGTTACTTCTGGCTCTTTATACATAGGTTCTTTATCCTTTCCTGGTTATTCACACTTCCCTAGGTTATGAGCAATGAGATTATCTACTCGTTCAAGCTCTTTAATAATTCCATCCGCGTCTGTGCTAAGTTCTTCGACACTTTTTAAAAACGTGGATAAAAGGAAAGTAATTTGCACCTTTCCTTCCTCCCACACATCGGCAACATCCCCCCAAGGAAACTCCGTATGAAAAAGTACATCATTCAATAATTTTTCAAAGTCTTTTAACAACTCGTTTAAGCTATCTAAGTTAGAAGAAAATTCTTTTTTTGCTGTTTTTAATGTGTAGGCATTTAGTTTAATTTCGTTACTCATATTTTCATAAGAAAACTCGTATTGCTGCACTGCACGGTTGTTCTGAGGTACAGTCTCTACTGAACCTGATTCATC
Source organism: Peribacillus sp. NPDC097197 (assembly GCF_050278025.1). Taxonomy (NCBI): domain Bacteria; kingdom Bacillati; phylum Bacillota; class Bacilli; order Caryophanales; family Bacillaceae; genus Peribacillus; species Peribacillus sp. NPDC097197. The sequence goes on from NZ_JBNNST010000009.1 coordinate 177,867, forward strand.
CGTACTCAAAATCATTGATACAAAGTTCATAACAGTATCAGCAAAATACAGTAAACCAACGCTAGCTTTGTTAAAAAATTCGATATGATTACTCAATTTTGTCTTAAGCGCTGTAACAGCTTCACCGCTATGATTCTCAAGTTCCTTACTAAAAAAAACGATGGGTTTATAAACGGCTAATATCGTATCTTCTAATTTTCGGACGCTTCCAGAAACCATATCAGGCAAGTCTTTATTAAATTTAAATACCCCCACTTATTTGGCCTCCTTCAATTTCCGAATCGCCTCCCTTTGTTTCCGCCTCTTTAAGTAATTGATCAACTTTTACTTCCATTTCATCCACATACCCATAATGATACAAAACGTCTATATCATCCTTGTTAAAAAGAATGAATTTTTCTTTCGAATGGATATAACCATTTGGATATTCAATAGCTGTATAATCTTTAACCACATTATGATTTTCAGAAAACACCAGACGACCGATGATTAACAAACGCCTTGAATCACCTTGGACTCCAACTACACTCCCTATTGGTAAAAACTCCTTAGAAAAGAACAATTCCATCTCTCCTTCGCATCCTCTTGCCATTGAACACCCTAAATATATTTGTTTTTTTAAATTACCCATCCTCTCTATTTTAAAACCATTTTTTTCCTATTCCATTCTAGATTTCCGACCCTCCATTTAGCTAAATCCGGAAGGCTCCATTATCTTTAGAAATACATTTCACCAACATGGTAAGTTGCAATAAAAAAAGGCATGATTTCATATGAAATCTGCCCTTTTAGGAAACCACGTAATATATTAGTAGTGTTTTTTCAATCTGCCTATTTAGCTTGTATCGCAAGGACTGTTTCTAAGATGACATTCACACCTTTTTCACAATCTTCCCAAGATGTCAGCTCGTTTTCGCAGTGGCTTTTTCCGTTGACACTTGGAACGAAAACCATCGCGGTAGGGATATAGCTTGCGATGAATTGTGCATCATGCCCAGCTCCACTTACCATTCTTTTGTAGGAATACCCCAATGAATTAGTAGATTGCTCTATTAAATCGCAAAGTGACTCATCAAACCAAACCGTGTCGCGTCCCCATAGCTTTGTGGCAATGACTTCACACCCATCATTTGAGCCTGACTGTATTAGCCCTTTTATAATTTCTTCTACACGCTCAATAACCTGTTGATCCTTATGTCTCGCTTCTAATGTAAAAACTACTTTATTCGGAATGACTGTATGAATATTAGGATGCACATTTACCCGCCCTATGGTAAAAACTAAATCTTCATCAAGAAGATTTAACTTTTGAATGGCTTCTGTGACAAGACTATTTGTCGTAAAGAAGGCATCTTTTCTCATATTCATAGGAGTGGTTCCAGCATGATCTGATTCGCCAGTCACTTCTATTTCGTAGCAGACCATTCCAAGAACACATTCCACTACACCAATCTTCAAAGCTTCTCTTTCAAGGATAGGTCCTTGCTCAATATGTAATTCTAAAAAGGCTGTGGCCTCTTTTAGGCGGGACTCAATGTCTCCTGCATACCCAATCGAGTTCAGGGCATCTTCGAAAGTAATTCCATCACTATCGGTTTTTTGTATCATCGTAGTTTTTTCAAATTTCCCCGAAAGGACCCCGGAGGCCATCATCGAAGGCTCGAATCTTGCTCCTTCTTCATTTGTAAAATTGACGATCGTGATTGGAACATTTGGTTTGATATCATTATCTACTAAGGTACGAACCACTTCCAACCCAGCAGCCACCCCTAGGATTCCATCAAAGCGCCCACCTTTTTTCACGGTATCCATATGTGAACCCATGACGATTGGCGGTTTATTCTCCAAACCTTCTAATGTAGCGTAAATATTACCCATATCATCAACTTTAATCGACATTCCTAATTCTTCACAACAAGAGCAAAAGTAATCTCTGACTAAACGGTCTTCTTCAGTTAACGAAAGGCGGGTGACTCCATTATTTTCAGTACGTCCGAAATCTGCAAATTTTTCAAGTGAGTCACTTAACCTCTTACCATTTATCAGTAGTTTTTGCTTTTTCATAGAGCACTACTCCCTTCGAATACTTACTAAAAAACATCATGACTTTCTATAAAATTTAATTTTCGGATTATTCTTTTTATTATACTTGCATAGACTGTTACATTCATTAGACAAAAAGTTAATTCTTTGGACCGTTTTTTATACCTTTTATCTATTTTCAATTACTACTATCTAAAACAACAAAAAAACACTACCAACAATTGTTTTTTACTAAGGGATATGAAATGTTGTTGTATTTTTAAAAGTTAACTATAATGGAAAAGCTAAAGGAAGGAGTGATTTAATGCGAACAAATGAATTAGCAAAAAAAGTGAAAGTTCACCCTAACACTGTAAGGCTTTATGAGGATTGGGGGTTTATTTCTTCAGTTCCCAGAGAAGCAAATACATACAGGAGATATTCAAACATCCATCTAATTCAAATGCAAATCGCTCGCTATGCTTTTCGACAAGAATTCATTCAAAATAACCTGCGCAAACAAGCTACCCGAATTGTCCGATTAAGTGGTAGTGAGCTGTTTAGCGAGGCATTAATAGAAGCAAATAAATATCTGCAATTTTTAGAAGCGGAGTATTCTTATACTTGTCGTGCTGTCCAAATAGTTGAAAAGATTTTAACGAAGGTAGTAGTCCATACTGAGACATACACTCATAAAGAAGTAGCAAATAATCTGCAATTAACGGAAGAAACCCTTAGGAATTGGGAAAGAAATGGCTTATTTACGGTAAAACGAAATTCCCAAAACCGACGTCAATATTCAGAGCGTGATATTCAGAAACTATTAATTATTCGTACGCTCCGTACTGCTTATTTTTCCATTGCAGCCATACATCATTTAATAGAAGGTATTGAAGAAGTGCAAACCGCACGGGATATTCAATCCCTTTTAAATTCACCAAAGTTTGCTGATGAATTTTTACATGTTACAGATGAACTTGAGATAAATTTAAAAAATGCGATGAAAGACGTAAAGTCAATCATCGCATTATTAGAGGACTTATAATAAAGGAGACGGATTTACTTCGTCTTTTAAAATGGTTAGTTCATGCATTGCTCTTGTCGTTGAAATATAGAGTAACCCACGATCGAATTCATTCCGATAATTCGTTCCATTTACGAATGGCACTATTACTGAGTCAAATTCAAGTCCCTTTGCATATTGTATTGTTGTTAAAATAATCCCCTTTTCGAATTTTTCTGTATGAGCATCTACTAGGTGAATCGGCAAATGGTTTACATGTTCTTTTAACAAAACAAGGTCTGATTCCGTTTTACAAATGATGGCTGTAGATTTGAAATCATTTTTAATAGATCCAAGCAATCTCAAAATCATTTCATTCATTGTTTTATAGGGGATTTCTTTTGGTTCCTCTCCGTGACGAGCGATTGGATGAATTGTCGAATTACGCATGAATTTTTTCGCATACATTGCGATTTCAAAAGATGACCTGTAACTAGTCGTTAGTTCAACATATTCTAGGTTTGAAAAAATTTGCTCGAAACCTTCTTTTGAAATTGTTTCGTATGGTAGAAGTGCCTGACTAAAATCACCAATAATCGTACGTTTACACTCAAATACTTTTTCGAGTAGTGCATATTGAATGGGTGTATAATCTTGCATCTCGTCTAGGACAAAATGCTGTATCATATCAAATGTCTTTATACCCTCAAAGTAAAGCTGACAATAAAGATAGGGATATACATCGGTAAATTCAAAGTGCCGCTTTTTGAAATAGAATGTTTCTTCACTGAATTCCGACATAAATACTTTATAAATATCGATTGCGGAGTTAATAAGTAGCCGTTTTTTTAATCGTTTTACGATTTCGTTTTTACTGGGTAGTTTTAGTTCACCTTGGCGCTTCGTCTTGAGAACATTCATTACATCGTCAGCTATCATTTCTAAGCGAATAAGTACGGGTTCTTTTGCATATTTGCTGAAACGATTCTGCAAATATTCTGTTGTGAATTCATAATCAGCAACCGAAAGGGTACCATTTTTAAATAAGGTTGAGTTCAATCTTTGTAAAAAAGCATTTAACTGTTCTACAAAAGCATAAGTTGATTTGATCGAAGCTCTTTTTGCATAGCCACTTTTGGGATCTGCTAAAATATCTTTTACCTCTTGTTCAAACGATACGTAAGTTAAGTGGTTAGGAAGTAACTGTTCCGTTAACTCATCTATAGTAAAGGAACGGATTGGCTGCTCGCCAAGTTCCGGTAGGACTGAAGATATATAATCACCGAAAACTTTGTTAGGGGATAGTATAAAAATTCGATTTGCTTGTAGGGTATCTCGAAATTTGTATAAAAGGTACGCAATACGATGCAGAGCAACTGCCGTTTTCCCCGATCCCGCGACACCTTGTATGATGACATTATAGGCAGAATCATTACGGACAATTTTATTTTGTTCCCGTTGAATTGAGGTCACGATCGTTTTCATTTTATCATTCGCATGCTCACTTAAAGTCTTTTGTAACACAGCATCTTGAATTGTTAATGAGCTTTCAACCATATACTCAATTTTGGAATTTTCGATTTTGAATTGCCTTTTCGAAACAATTTCACCGTCAAAATGATTTTCTTTTGCCTCATAATAAGCTTTTCCTATTTCAAATTCATAGTACATATTACAAACTGGAGCACGCCAATCATAGATGAGATTATTACTGGCTTCATCACTAAATCCAAAACGGCCTATATAAAATGATTCCACTTCATCTGGTTCATCGCCTTCATAAACAAAATTAAATCGACCAAAGTATGGGGAATCGATTAGTTTCTCTAGTTGCTCTCGTTCGGTAACTTGAGCAAAACCCCGTCGGTCAATCATATTTAACGTTTGGCTATAATCATATATCTCAAATTTATCGATTTCACTTTTGTAATCAATCATATATTTTTGTAACTCTTTATAGGAGTGGTCTTGTTTTGTAATATCTTTTGAAACTTGTTCATAAGCTTCCTTTAGCTTTTCTATAGTATGTTCGAAATATGTTAATTCTCGTGAGTCCATCATCATCGTCCTCCTTTTTACCAGTAATCACTAGTTTAACGATTCAAACTTCGCTGGTGTGTATATGGAGGGTTTAAAAAGTTTATGAAAAATCTTACAAATAATATATTTCCTATTTTGGATGTGGCAGATAACTAGTAAGGTTTTTCAAAAATAAAGAGATCCCTTCTATTCGATTTCTAGTAGAAAGGATCTCTTTATATGAAAGTAGGATTTTGATTTTTTTGATGCAGGTCTGTGCTAATATCCTTATTGTCCTCTGATGTTCCTTAAACTTGTTTCACTTTTCCCAATAGCCCGATTGATAAATATTGCTTATTTTCATCGAAATCCCATAACCAATGGCGCAAGGAAAAATCTTGCCGATCCACTTTACTCATATAATGCTGGATGGCAATTAATGCGGCCCCGTACCCGACATTGGAAGCTAATGAAAAAATGGCGTTAATTCCTTGATTGGTAGTCTCAATGTATTCTGGTTCCATCTTCAAGATATCGGACCAGGTTATGTAGAACCCATTTCCAGTACAACACTTGAAGGCTACAACCTGCAAATTAAGCACAATCTGATCTCTTACATCCAAAAATCCATCTTTCATTCTTACTAAATCAAATTGTTCATAGTGGTGTTTATTCTTTTCAAGAGTATCTAACGCCCAATTATAAAATAATTGAGTATAAATGGCCGATGTTGCGAATATGTCAAATTGGCCAATATAATCATTGAATTCATTATGAACGATTTCTGATAACTTATCCTTCATATTCAATACGTATTGAATGATGTCTTCAGTCTTTTCACCATGCTCCAACATGGAAGTCAGTGTTTGTTCGAAATTTATTTTATCCAATCCGGTCACATCCATTGCAACTAACTGAATTTTATTGCGAGTACTTTCTGAAAAGTTCTTAATTCCATTTACCATGCTTTCTTTATCTATATCGAATAAATAAATCGAATTACATTTTGTTGATAGATGATTTAAATCCAGATCATCACAATTGCCCGCTCCAATAATCCCTATTTTATTTACAAAAGCTTGTTTGAAAAAAACGGTATCAAATAATTCTGTTACCCGTTCACGATGTTTTCCCCATTTAATCCTTCTATATTCGTCACGATTATGATTCAAATCCCTTTGGAAGGCTTCCAAGACTTAGCACTCCTTTATGTACAACTGATTAAACTATTGTATCAAAAGACTGCTCTAATGTAGAGATTCTCAGCAACAAGGAAATGGTATTTTTCCAAGAGATAAATCAGTAAATTTGGATATCTTTTTGTATATCTCAAACATTAGAATATAATGGAAATAAGAGAATGGATAATAGGGGGCATATCGTGAGTAAGACAAAAAAGATTTTATTGATTTTACTTGTAATTTTTCTATTTATATTAGCCGGAGTAGTCATCCTGATGTATTCCTTCACACAAGGTATGAAGGGTGATCCTGACGAAGAAAAGAAAGTCCGGGTGCAAGCGGAACAATATCTAGTGGAAAATTTTAAAGAAAAAACGTATGTATACGACGTGTTATACGATAACATGGGTAACTTTGATGAGTTTGAATACGCCGCTAAAGTTAGAGAGGAAAAGTATGGTACAGAATTTCTTGTGTATTCTAACGTGCATACTGGAAAAATGGAGGATTCCTTTATTTCCAATAAATGGAGAGATGATTCAGAAAAAGAAATAAAGCCCTATATCGAAGAAAAAATTGGGGATGTAAAGTCATCAGTGGAAATGAAAGAAATTACTGATAGTAACAATTATGAAGAAATCCAGGCTAAAATAGGGGATTCTAGTGAATTAGTTGTCCTTTTTGATAGGGAGATTGGAAGAGAATTAGACATTGACCCGAATCATCCAAAAAGTTATAAAGAGTATGATGTTGCACCATCTATCCTTCTTACAATTCACCGTAAAAAACAAGATTCAGATGAAAATGATTTTAACAGTATTATTCAATCCATTAAAACCGACCGCGCTCTTGTTCGAGGTGAACTCATCGTGAATTACGTCAGCACTGATGGAGTGGCATTAGAAGATGACGAATGGCGAAAAACGTTTTAATTAATCTATCTATGGAATGCTAATATGGGTCCTGTTCAAAATTTCAGGGGGCTGTCCTATAAGTACCTAAAATAACATGAAAAAAATCCCCTTGATACATGAGTCCCAAGACGATTTTAAACAAGTATAAATTTATTTAAGAGCTTTCCTTTAATTCTTTATCTCTTAAATGCTGGGACTTTAGAATCCGCACTTTGTAGTTTTTTTCCTGTTTGCGGATTCCTCCCCATTCATGCTGCACGGTTACGCACTTCAAATGTACCAATCCAACTAACTGGACTTTCTCCTCTTTCGCAGGTAGTAGAAATCTGTTCAAGTATTCTTCTACCATCTTTTTAGCATCATCTATTGTTGGTTCTGCTGGTGTCGCTACAGTATTTACTAGATCAGTTTTGTTCAATTGTAACAATCCTCTTATTAGACACTTATAACAAAAAATACAACCATTTCATAACAACTATACGCCCGTCAGTTATGGAATAGTACAATAACATGCATTATGTAAACTGAAGTGAAAAATTATAGTTGAACATTTTAACCTTAATGGGACATATTTGGTTCTTTTGATTCTACATTCTTAAATACATCTTTAAATACATCTTCTTTTATCTCAATTTCTTTATTCAAATTGTTTAATACCTCTTGTACCGGTTTTGCGTCTTTTTCCATAAGTGTTTGTTTAATTTGGTCTTCCACTTCACTTAATGGTTTCTCCTTTCTATCTGTTACCTTAATTATGTGATAACCAAATAGTGTCTTGACTGGCTCACTCACTTCACCTTTTTTTAACTTCATAGCCGCAGCAAGAAAAGTCGGATCCAATTCCTGGCTTCGACCGGAAAGATAACCCAAATCTCCGCCTTGTGATGCAGACACCTTGTCTGTCGATTGTTTTTTTGCTAATTCAGTAAAGTCATTTCCTTTTTTGAGTTCTTCATCTACTATTTTAGCATCTGACTCATTTTTCACGAGAATATGGCTAGTTCTCACCTTTGTATATTGATCTTTATTTTGTTCATAGTAATCTTTTATTTGTTTATCCGAGACTTTTAACCCTTCTGTTGTTGCTTTTAAGAAATAAAGTGATTGTTCGATATAATCCTTTAGTTCATTTTCATTATTAAATCCTTGTTTTTGTAGAAATATTGTAAATTCATCTTTATCACCGACTTGTTCTTTAATCTCTGTTAATCGATGATTCACTTCATTATCAGATACCTCATATTTACCTTTCAATATTTGCATATAAACCAATTCCTGAACCAATTCCTTTCCCCGTTCGGTATTTACCACTTCCTTATATAAATCATCTTTGGAGATATTTCCACTTTTCGTTTTAATAAGTATATCGTTATCATTGACAGAGGTTAAAGACGAACAGGCACCAAGTAAACATAACAATGATAAAATAGATAAAATTGTGATTTTATTCCTCAATTATCTTCACTCCTACTTTTGATAACTTTCCAAAGTCATTGTCGCTGACTGATCAGACTTGAGTTTACCCATCAAATAAAAAGCTTAATAAGCTTTAAAATGCCTCCGATATTTTACTGGGTATTGTAAAAACGTAACTATATAGGGCAAAGTTCAAGCAGCAAATAAATGCCAATTTGGTTTCTCAATTCTAAACTTTCTTAAATGAGACGGGACAGTTCTCCAACTGTCCCATCCATTCTATTGGTTTTT
>NZ_JBNNST010000010.1:0-161112 GCF_050278025.1 Peribacillus sp. NPDC097197
TTACTAAAAAGGGCGATTTTTTTGTGCATAAATTTCATAAAAAAAGGGTTGCCCTAAAAGTCATTTTCCTGACTTTTGGGACAGCCCCTTTTTTGCGCGGATTTTTATAAGAAGAGTATGAAACCATGTGAGGAAAGGACTAAGAATCTATTTCGTACCGTTCGTTTTCCGGTGCTTATTACATAGAATTTTCAAAAAAAGTAAATAAAATGGTTGAATTTTTTGAAAATTAAGTATATGATAAATTACATCACATAACAATGTTATATAACATAACATATTAAAAATTTAAGGGGGAAAAACAAATGCAGATGGCAGATTCGGTATTCATGTTTTTAGCGACAATGATGGTTTGGCTTATGACTCCAGGAATTGCCCTATTTTATGGAGGGATGGTAAAAAGCAAGAATGTCCTCAATACGGCAATGCATAGTTATATGCCACTCGCTGTCATTTCTATTCTTTGGGTGCTGGTTGGGTATTCATTATCCTTCTCACCAGGAAATACTCTCCTAGGCGGTCTGGATTGGGTAGGTTTAAAGGATGTCGGTTTCGCTCCTGGCCCATACAGCGACACAATTCCTCATAGTTTATTCATGCTATTCCAAATGACATTCGCAGTATTGACCGTTTCCATTATCGCAGGCGGGATCGCTGAACGAATGAAATTTTCCGCTTTCTTAATTTTCACCATTCTTTGGTCTTTATTCGTATATGCACCCGTTGCTCACTGGGTATGGGGAGGCGGCTGGTTAGCTGAACTTGGTACGCTTGATTTCGCCGGCGGTAACGTCGTTCATATCTCTTCAGGTGTTGCTGGTTTAGTGTTGGCTATCATGTTGGGGAAAAGGAAGGAATCAGGAAACAGTGCCCCGCATAATCTACCTTTAACATTCCTTGGTGGATCGTTGATCTGGTTTGGCTGGTACGGTTTTAATGTCGGCAGTGCCTTGACGATCGATGCAGTGGCGATGAATGTTTTCGTGAATACGGCTGTTGCAGCTGCGGCTGGTATCATTGGCTGGTTAATCGTTGAGTACATGACAAATAAGAAGGCAACCTTGCTTGGTGCAGTATCGGGTGCCATTTCTGGATTGGTGGCCATTACACCAGCCTGTGGGTTCGTGACGACAGCATCTTCCATCCTGATTGGGGTCATTGGCGGAGCGGTTTGTTACTGGGGTGTATTCTTCCTTAAAAACAAATTGGGCTATGATGATGCACTTGATGCATTCGGCTTACATGGCATCGGAGGCACTTGGGGTGGAATCGCGACGGGATTATTCGCGACTACTTCAGTGAATGAAGGGGGAGCCAACGGTTTGTTCTATGGAGACTTCAACCTGCTTTGGAAACAAGTTGTAGCGATCATCGCAACATATATCTTCGTGGCTGTAGTTACGTATGTCATCGCAAAAGTCATTAGCTTGTTCGTTCCATTACGTGTTAGCGAAGAAGATGAAACAACGGGGCTCGATCTTACACTCCACGGTGAAAAGGCCTATCACGAATCAATTTAAAGGAGGGAATTCATATGTCTCAGGTATTGACGAAAATCGAAATCATTACGCGGCCAATCAAATTTGAACAGTTCAAAGAGGAGTTGGCAAAGATTGGTGTCAGTGGTATCACCGTATCAGATGCGAAAGGAACTGGGCTACAGAAGAGTTATGTCGAAACATATCGAGGCCGAAATCGGGAAATATCCTTACATGACCGGATGAAAATAGAGATTGTAGTTTGTGAAGTCCCCGTTCAAGATGTAGTGGATGTTGCCAGGAAATTCTTAAGCACTGGAAAACCTGGAGATGGAAAGATCTTCATCTATGAATTAGCCAATGTGGTGAATATCCGGACAGGAAAAGAAGGGCACGATGCATTAAAGAACGACTGAGGAAAACATTAAAGGAGGGGGCAGATGGGCAAACTGATTGAGATTGTTGCCAGGAAAAAGCAAAGGATCGTGACTGAACTAATATCCGAAAACATTTACCAACCTACTGACAGGTCTTATTTATTAGAATTACCATTGAAGAATTTAGAATCAATCTTACTTCTCCGAACCAATTCCCCGTCTAAAAAAGCAGATGTCTAAGTTAGGAAGCCGTTTCTTCTATAAAAAGAGGAACGGTTTTTCCTGTGTTTTAGAGATAGTGGCAAACCTTTTCGGCAGCGTATTTGAATAGTTTATATCCTGGAAGTGAATTTTATAATAGAAGGACGGATTTTTTATTGGTTCCACCATAGAAATTGGTGGGAGTACCCACTATAATGAAATGGGACAGGTAATTTAAATCCTGTTTTCTGGCTTTTTTCGACGATTTTCGCTTATTTACTTCCATTTTTCATTAATATGGGAAAAATCAGAAGAAAGTCCTTTTCTTTAGAGTGAAAATAATCAATCAATATGTTCTTTATGGGGTGGGGAAAAATGGATCAATTTACGGTTAAATCCGTTTTAAATATCATTAGTGAGTTTGTTCCAAAAAACGCTTCGATTGCAGTGGCTGATTCTGAGCAGTTTATCTATTATCAACCAAGCAAGCAAATCGATGTCGGGATTAAACCTGGAGATTTAATAAGTGAAGGGACGGCCGCTTTCAAGGCATTGCAGAGCCGAAAGAAAATTGCCGTTCAAGTTGAAAGTGATGTATTTGGCGTCCCGTATTATGGTTTGAGCGTTCCCATCCTGGAAGGTGAAAATCCAATGGGCGCCGTGACAGCCATCCTTCCCTCCAAGCCGTTCGTGTTGCCGACTTCCTTTTTAACCGTCAAGACGGAAGACAGATGGATTCCGCTTCCTTATGAGGAAATCATGTTTTTAGAAGCGCAAAATAGGAAGACAAGGATCCAGTCTGAACGCGTGAGTGGTTTCCATAAATTGAATTTAAGTGAATTGGAGTTCGTTTTACCAAGTGAAATGTTTATTCGGGTGCACCGTTCCTATATTGTCAATATTCATTTCATTGAGGAAATCTTGCCTGACTTTCACTCTACATTCTTGCTTGTGATGAAGGATCATTCGAAAATTCAAGTTAGCCAAACGTACGCAAGCCAGTTCCGAAGAGCACTTGGTTTTTAGGGTTTCTGTTTCGTGTAATAAAAATGCTGTTTTGTGCTCCTTTTAAGGCTTTTCATTCATAAAAGAATGTGACAATTACACGTACTTGATAAAATTAGGTGTAAGAAAAGCGAAAATGGGGGTCTTTTGTATGAACGAAAGCGTTTTCAAAAAAATCCGCAATGAGCAACTTAAGGGGAAAGTTGTCACTGCAGAAGAAGCTGCTTCATGGATTAAAGATGGTATGAAACTAGGTATGAGTGGATTTACTCGTGCTGGTGATGCGAAAGTTATTCCAATGGCTCTAGTTGAAAGAGCGAAAACTGAAAAATTCAAAGTTGACGTATATACAGGTGCATCATTAGGACCTGAAGTCGACCAACATATGGCGGAAGCCGGACTCATAAATAAACGTTTACCATTCCAAGCGGATAAAGGTATTCGTAATAAAATCAATGCTGATGAAATCACTTATGTCGACCAACATCTATCTCATACGGCTGAATTAGTTCGTCAAGGGATTGTTGGACCAATCGACTTTGCTATCATCGAAGCAGTGGCTATCACAGAAGACGGATTAATCATTCCGACAACTTCTGTAGGTAACTCAGCTATCTTCGTACAAGAAGCGAAGAATGTCATCATCGAATTAAACGTGTCTCATCCAGAAGGATTAGAAGGCATGCATGATATATATTTACCAGCTCAACAAGGTGAACGCCAACCGATTCCATTGACGAGTGCAAGTGATCGTATTGGCTCGATCGGTATTCCTGTTGATCCTGAAAAAGTGAAAGGGATTGTTGTGGCAACAGTTACGGATGCACCTTCTACAATCGTGCCTCCTGATGAAGAGACTGCTGTCATGGCCAATCACCTTACTAACTTCCTTCGCGAAGAAATCAAGGCTGGTCGTTTAACTGAATCGCTTGCACCACTTCAATCAGGTGTAGGATCCGTTGCAAACGCCGTATTGAATGGTTTAATTGATTCTGAATTCAAAGATTTAGAAGTATACTCTGAAGTGTTACAAGATGCAGTATTCGATCTTATCGATGCTGGAAAAGTTAAATTCGCTTCAGGTTGCTCCATTACTTTGGCTGAAGAAAAAGGTAAGCAAGTATATGGCGAACTTGATAAATATCGTGATAAACTCGTTCTTCGTCCACAAGAAATTTCTAACCATCCGGAAGTCATCCGTCGTCTTGGATTGATTTCTATCAACACTGCGTTAGAATGTGACATTTACGGAAACGTAAATTCAACACATGTTTCTGGTACAAGAATGATGAATGGTATCGGTGGTTCTGGAGACTATGCTCGTAATGCACGCTTAGGTATCTTCGTAACGAAGTCCTATGCAAAAGGCGGCAAAATCTCAAGTATCGTTCCTTTCGTATCTCACGTTGACCACACTGAGCATGATGTGGATGTTATCGTTACAGAACAAGGTTACGCTGATTTACGCGGTCTAGCACCAAAAGAACGTGTACATGCAATCATTGAAAACTGTGCACATCCGGATTACCGTCAACAACTTCGTGATTATTTCAACGAAGCTGTCGCTCTAACTGGTGGACACCAAACACCGCATGTTCTTGAAAAAGCATTCTCTTGGTATACAAACCTTGCCAAGAACGGTACAATGCTTGAAGCTACTCTTCAAGATCAAAAATAAGATGATGGACCCCGCTCATTGCAGCGGGGTTTTTTTGTTTGCTGAGATGGGGTTTGACCAATAAAGTGCTGGGTTTGACCGATAAATAGGTTGAATAGACCGATAAAAGCCAAGTTTGACCGATATATTGATCGTTTTGACCGATAAAAGGGTTTCCCGCTCTAAAAGACTGCCTTGAGAAGGATGATTTTTTCCCAATGTAAATCCTGGGAATCATTGAAATAAATTTTATACAGAATTTTACGTTGTGGTAATGGAAGTATGGTAAACTTCTATCAATGATAGGTAGCATTATAAAATTTTACATACATAATGGATCATCTTTCTTTAGAAAAAGAAGAGTTATATAGGAGGAGATAACTTGTTCAAGGCTAAACTGCATTTTTGGACATTAGAGCTATTGCTATTGTCCGTGTTATTTTATGTGGGGACGAAGATTTCGTTTCTTTTTGAACCAATCGTAATTTTCACTTCAACTTTGTTCTTTCCAATACTCATTTCCGGTTTTCTTTATTTCTTGTTCAATCCGACGGTCGATTTGCTCGTGAAAAGGAGAGTGCCGAGGGGATTGGCGATTTTATTGCTGTATGTGATATTCCTTGGTCTAGTAAGTTTATTGGTCGGTCTTGTCGGCCCGTCCCTTTCACGTCAGGTCACGGATTTGATTAATAACCTTCCTGATTATTTTAATCAATCCAGAACGTTCATCGAAGATTTATCCAAATCAAGATGGTTCATGTGGACGATGGAACAGGATTATGTGTCTTTGAAAGAAGTGGGAGATTCCCTTCAAAGATACTTGACGGACCTACCGGGCAATATTACTAAAAGTCTGTCTTCTGTATTCAGCGTTGTCACGAATATAACGTTGGTAGTCGTAACGGTTCCATTCATCCTGTTTTATATGTTGAAGGATGGCGATAAGCTACCAAGCTCCATCATGAAATTTGTACCGGTCCGTTATCACAAACCGGCATTATCCGTTCTTAAGGAAACGGGAGAGACCCTTACGACATACATACAGGGGCAAATGCTAGTCTGCTTGTTTGTTGGAATTGGGACGTTCGTGGGGTATTTAATCATTGATTTGCCTTATGCCTTCCTGTTTGCATTGATAGGTGCCGTTACCAATATCATTCCCTATGTCGGCCCATTTATTGGAGCCGCTCCTGCAGTGATCGTGGCCTTGATTCATTCGCCGACACAGGCGCTTTTGGTCATAGTGGTCATCACGATTGTTCAGCAGTTGGACGGTAATGTCATTTCACCGCTGGTCATCGGGAAAAAGCTAAATACGCATCCGTTAACCATCATCATCCTTTTATTGGTTGCGGGAAACATCGCAGGCATCATTGGGATGATCCTGGCTGTACCGACTTATTCCGTCATTAAAACGATTGTATTGAATATCGTTAAGTTCATCAGGATCAGGAAAGAGGAAAAACTCGGGGAAGATTTAATTGAATGAAAAAACGGGATCGACTCTTTGAGAGTTGGTCCCGTTTTTTTTGTACCAATATTTATTATAGGCCTAGTGAAATATATTTGACCTCTAAAAACTCTTCAATCCCATGATGTCCGCCTTCGCGGCCAAGCCCACTTTGCTTGAATCCGCCGAATGGTGCCTGTGGAACGGAAGGGAGGCCATCGTTCAAGCCGACGATCCCGAATTCCAGGGCTTCGGTGACTTTAATGCCCCTTGAGATGTTCTCGGTGAAGACGTATGCTGCCAGCCCGAAAATCGAGTCGTTTGCACGTTGTACCGCTTCTTCATCTGTCTTGAAGGAAGCAATCGGTGCTAGTGGTCCGAATGTTTCTTCATTCATGCAAAGCATGCTATCGCTGACGTTGGAAAGGATGGTCGGTTCAAGGAAGAGTCCGCCAATCGATTTCCCACCAGCTTCGAGTTTGGCTCCGCTATTGATGGCTTCGTCAATTTGCTTTTGTACCTTTTCGACTGCACTTTGGTCAATAAGAGGTCCGATGTCGACGCCTTCTTCCAAACCGTTGCCCACTTTCAGTTCGTTCACTTTGGCAACAAGCTTCTCGATGAAGACGTCCTGGATGGATTCATGAACATAAATGCGGTTTGAACACACGCATGTTTGTCCGGCGTTCCGGAATTTCGAACTAATGATGCCCTCAACGGCTTTATCGAGGTCGGCATCTTCCAGAACGATGGCGGGAGCGTGGCCACCCAGCTCAAGCGATATCTTCTTCACGGTTTCGGCAGAGCCCTTCATTAAAGTTTTCCCGACTTCCGTTGAACCAGTGAAGGTCAATTTGCGAATCCGGGTATCTTGAAGCCAAGATTCGCCGATTTCCGATGATTTACCTGTCACTACATTGATGACACCTTTTGGAATGCCTGCTTCTTCAGCCAATTCGGCCATTTTCAAAGCTGTAATCGGCGTCAGATTCGCCGGTTTAATGACAACGGTACAGCCGACGGCAAGTGCGGGTGCCACTTTTCGCGTAATCATCGCCGCCGGGAAATTCCATGGGGTAATGACGGCTACGACACCGACTGGTTGTTTGGTTACAAAAAGTCGCTTATTCGTAGTGGAGGCAGGAATCGTTTCCCCATACACCCGTTTTCCTTCTTCGGCAAACCAGGATAAAAATCCATTCGCATAGTTCATTTCCCCAAGGGCTTCTTTCAATGGTTTACCTTGTTCCTCTGTCATGATTCTAGCCAGTTCTTCTTTATTGTCGTCGATCAATTTATGCCATTTCCAGATCAAATCCGCACGTTCATAAACCGAGAGGGCAGCCCAATCAGTAAAGGCCGCATAAGCTGCATCGGCAGCTTTGGCTGCTTCCGTGGCTCCTCCTTTTGGGACAGTGGCGACAATTTCATCGGTTGCCGGGTTTTTCACTTCGATTTTTTCAAGTCCGTGATCGGACCATTCCCCATTAATGTATAATCCGTAATCTTTCATGATAAAACCTCCCGTTTTGTATCATTTTGTTTTTAATTTAAAGTGAATGTCTATAAGCTAATATCATCTGCTATATAAAAGTATAAACACTTTTCGGGAAATCTTAAATGAATATGATTGATAAGTTTTAAGAAATGATGGTGGGTTCAGTCAATAGGGACAATAAAACGGAGTGAAGAAGTGTTTCAAGGGACAGTAAGGAAGTAAGAATGCATATGGAAAAGAGGATAGATGCGGGCAGAGAGTTCTGCTTCCCATCTATCCTCTTTCTTAGTGTCCGTTCTTCATCGATCTGTGGAGGCGGCTACTTCATCCAAATTGTTGTAGTTTGAATGAGTTGGATCAAATTCGCCTTCTGTTTTAGAAATGACAACTGTAGCAACACTGTTTCCGATCAGGTTCGTGATGGCACGAGCTTCCGACATGAAGCGGTCGACTCCTAAAAGAAGTGCCATGCCTTCAACAGGAATCATCGGGAAAGCAGCCAATGTTGCCGCAAGGGTGATGAAACCGGACCCTGTTACGCCTGCAGCCCCTTTAGACGTTAGCATCAAGATCCCTAGAAGGGTTATTTCCTGCCAGATGCTTAAATCCACGCCATAAGCTTGGGCGATGAAAATGGCTGCCATCGACAGGTAAATCGATGTGCCATCAAGGTTAAAGGAATAACCGGTCGGTACGACCAGCCCGACCACGGATTTTGAACATCCGTAATTCTCAAGCTTCTTCATCACACTTGGCAATGCGGATTCCGAAGAAGAAGTTCCCAATACCAATAGAAGTTCCTCTTTTAAATAAGCGATGAATTTGAAAATGTTGAAGCCATAGAATTTTGCGATGCCCCCAAGGACGATGATGATGAATAACGCCATGGTAATATATACGCTAGCCATTAATTGTCCTAAAGAACTTAGAGAACCAAGCCCGAACTTACCGATGGTATAGGCCATGGCCCCAAATGCCGCCAGCGGTGAAAACTTCATGATGATCCCAACGATGCCGAAGAAAATATCCGCTATATGTTGTAAGAAGGAGACGACAGGTTGTACTTTTGGTCCGATCATTGCCATGGAGATACCGAACAAGACGGCAAAGAACAGAATAGGAAGCAAGTCGCCACCGGCCATTGCAGCGACAGCATTGTCCGGGATGATATTGGAGATAAAGGCTATGGCACCGTGTTCTGTTTCCTCAGCAGCGGTTGTATATTGCGATACATCTCCGCCTTCCACTGAATCGATGTTAAATCCTTTACCCGGTCCTAACAGGTTGACCACGATAAGACCAATCGCAAGGGCAACGGTGGAAACGATTTCGAAGTAAAGGAGGGCTTTCCCACCGATACGACCCACTTTCTTCATGTCACCCATGCCGCCAATGCCGATAACGACGGTTAAGAATATGATGGGTGCGATGACCATTTTTATCATTTTAATAAACAAATCAGCTAAGATTTTCAGCTGTTCACCGAAAGCAGGGAATAAGAAACCGACTGTAATACCGAGAATGATACCTATGATGACTTGGACGGTTAGATTTTTTAATAGTTTCATACTGTATTCTCCTTTGTTATATGATAGCGCTTTCTTTAATTAACTATAGTGTAACAGAAGGAAGAGTCAGAATATTCTTTTGGTGATATTGTTCTTTTTGGTCTTTTTGGTCTTGGAAAGTGAGAGAGAGGGAGAAGAGAGGAGGAACAAGAAAGCACCAGTTTTAAAACTGGTGCCTAAGAAAAATCATTGTTCAAAAGGCTTGATGAGTGCGTAGAGGGTTTCAATCACAGGAAGTTGGATATGGGCATTTTTGGCGAGCCTTAGGGCACCCCCTTGTAAATGCTCGACTTCAAGGGATTGATTTTTCCGACGGTCCTGATGCATGGAGGAGGTAGCTTCGTCGGGTAAAGCCGCTATGTCCTCCAGTGCCTGAGCGACATTCCTTTCCGTCAATCCAATGCCATGAGCGTTAGCGAGCATCTGCATTTCCACAAGCGCCTTTTCCAGTACCCGGTTCGTTTCTGGATAGTTGCGTATGGTCCCTATGGGAAGATTGGATGCTGTTGTCACGCCGGAGAAAGCAGTAATGAACATATATTTAATCCATAGACGAATTAAGATGTTTTCTGTCCTGCTTGCTCCCATGATGGCTGAACTAACTGCTTGTTCAAACTCATCGCAGATCTCTTGTTGAGAGGGATGAAGCGGGCCATAAATTAAGTCATGGTTCCGGTTAGAGTGTACGACATGGCCTTTTTCGTTTAAGGTAGCGATAATGAAGGCACTTCCCCCTATGACGTTCGCTTCGCCCAGTTCATCCTGAAGTATGGAGATATGCTCGAGTCCATTTAAAAGGGGAAGAACCTTTGCCCCTTTATCGACCAGGACCTTCAAGTCAGGCAGCGCCCCTCTCAGGTGGAACCCTTTTACCGTTAGGAGGACCAAGTCAACTTGTTGTATGTCATGTACGTCCTCTGTGAATTGAAGTTCGTTAAACTCATAGTTTCCATGAGGGCTTGTTATGTTCAACCCTTGCTCTCTCAATTGTTGGGCTCGGTTTTTACGGACGACGAATTGAACCTGTTGTCCTGCTTGCTGTAGTCTACCTCCATAATAGGAACCAAGTGCACCGGCTCCGATAACGACTATCTTCAATATGTACACCTCGCTTCTGATTGATGGACCAATCATACCATTAGCTGAATTTTCAGTAAATATGAATGGTGAAATAATGACTATAAAAGAAAAAAAGGCAAAAAAAAAACAGCCTGAATTGTTACAAGCTGATTACTTTTTATTGATAGACTTTCACTTTTACTGTTTTTCTGCCCCAGTTAAGAGCTTTTGTTTTAGAAGAATAGAAGACGTCGATTTTTTTTCCTTTAATCGCACTGCCTTTATCTGCTGCTACGGCATCTCCGTAACCTTCTACATGAACTTTTGTTCCTAGTGGAATGACTTTAGGATCGACAGAAATAGCTTTGACTTTAGGGTTTTTCTTCAGGTTAAGGCCAGTTGCCGTAATCCCGCTGCACCCTTTGCAGTTCGCTGTATAGGCTGTAGCATTAACTGTGATAGTTTTATATTTCTTTGATGCTTTTTTTGCTTTGGGTTTTGCCTTCGTTGCAGTTTTCTTAACTTTTAAAACTTGTTTTGGTTTAATATGATCTTTTTTAAGGTTGTTCCAACTCTTTAGTTGATTGACCGTTATGTTATGTTTACTCGCGATGCCCCATAGTGTGTCACCACTTTTAACTTTATATGTAGTAGTAGCAGCTGATGAAACTCCGGAAAAACTAAATACCAGGAAGAAAGCAGTGATAATAGGAAGTAGTATTTTTTTCAATTAATATTCTCCTTTGTTTTAAAGCGTAGACTTAGAATAACAGGTCTATATGACAATAATGTTTCGGTGGCATAGTAATTGTGTTACAAAAACATTTCATTGAAAAATAAACTAGGTAAAAGGAATGATATTAATTTGAACTTTTATCACGAAATACTTCACGGTTTCCTATAAAATTTGGAAGATTACTTAATTTCATAACGTATTTTGTATGAATATGGAAAAATAAATGGAAAAAGTATGGGCTTAAAAGCCTACTTTATGGTTTTGCCATTTTAAGAGGGTATGACGAGTCATTTTTGAAAGAAAAGGCTGTCAATTATATGGGAAGAAGAGAATTTTCCATTTTAAGAGGTTAGAAGTGACGTTCACGATGGATTCTTCTATAAAAAAAGAAGCCGATAGATGGACATATCGGCTTCTTTCTATACTTATTTTTGTAAAATGAATTCAGAGGCAAAATCAACGAGCATTTTTTGATAGACTTCGACGGATTCGAGATTGACGCATTCCCGGTCACCATGCCAATTCTCCCCTTTTGGACCGAATTCGATGGCTGGGATGCCGTACGCTGCAAAGAAGATGGTGTCAGCGGAGCCATGTTGACCGAAGACGACCGCTTCCTGTTTCGTGTTCTTTTCGATAATCGGACGGAGTAGGGTGATGTAAGGATCGTTTTCTTCCGTATTAACGGGTTTACTATACATGTTAATATGGATGTTCTTGCCTACCACGGTTTCGATTTGCTCGACGATTTCCTCCATTGTCTGGGTTGGAAGATAACGAATATCGAGACTGAGTAAACAAGCATCCGGTACTTTATTGTACACATCTCCGCCCTTTATTTTTGCGAGATTGAGAGAGGGGGAAGCGTAAAGGGGGGTATGTTCCCGTGTGAAAGGAAGGTCCTTGATTTTCCTATAGATATCATAGGCCTTTTCGATGGCATTGACACCTTCCCATGGACGGCTTCCATGTGCGGATTTACCGGAAACTTCGATATCGAGGCGAAGGGAGCCCTTAGCCTGTAGGCCGATGCCTAACTGCGTGGGTTCTGCACAGATGACGAAATCGCCTCGATATCCATGCTTCGCTAGGTAGCCGGAGCAGTTCAAGCCCCCGATTTCCTCATCGGAAACGATTTGTAGCTGGATTTTCAACCCTAAGTCCCTATCTTTCAATTCGGCGAAGGCGCACATCATGCCTGCAACCCCCGCTTTCATATCGGCCGTTCCACGGCCATATAAGTTTCCTTCATGCACCTCGGGGAAGAATTGATTAGGCGTCCCGCTCACTACATCGACATGGCCATTCCATATCAATGTTTTTTCTCCACTCCCGATTTCGCTAACGAGCATTTTGTACCCGTTATTTTCAATCACATCCACAGTCAATCCCTGGCCCTTAAGCCAACCGGCACAGAAATCCACTGCTTCATTGGCCCCTTCTTTGGAGGAACTGTCAATGGAGACTAAATCTTTCAGTAAATCGATAAGCATTAAAAAAAACCTCCTATAAGTATGCAAACTATAATTTTATATACCCTTATAAATGGGCTTGAACCATAAATCTTTTCCGGTGGAAATGCGTTTAGTGCTTTGGATTCCGGGGGTATGTAAAGAGGGAGCGACAAACAACATTCTTTAAGGAGGATGATAGATATGGATAAACGTATAATTGGAGTTTATGATACTGGATCAGAGGCCATTCAGGCAGTTGAGGCATTACAGGCTCAAGGATATACTCAAGATGATATTTCGGTGGTTGCTAAAGATAAAGAAGAACTTAGAACGGTGAAAAAAGAAACAGGAACGAAAGTAGAGGAAGGGCTTGCTACTGGAGCTGCCACTGGTGGAGTTCTAGGCGGAACAGCTGGATTCTTAGCGGGAATCGGTGCTTTGGCCATTCCAGGAATCGGACCGGTACTTGCGGCTGGACCGATTGCAGCTACATTAGCTGGTGCGGCAGTAGGAGCTGGTACAGGTGGTTTGGCCGGTACATTGATTGGCCTCGGTATCCCTGAACGTGAAGCCACTCAATATGAATCGGATGTTAAGAATGGGAAACTGCTTGTATTGGTGGATGCCGATGCGAAAAGGGGTAACTCTTCATACACAGGTATTACTGAAACGGATGAAACGCTTACGAATAGAAGAAGACCACTTTAATTTAGAGCATGTAAAAAGAGCAGGGCCTTTTGGCTTCTGCTCTTTCTTTTGTTTAGTAGCTGAATTTCTGGATCTCCTTATGCATTTCCTGCGATAGGCTGTCCAATTCCCCAGCCAGGGCATTTAATTGTTCCATGGAGGCATTCGTCTCTTCAATTGAAGCGGACACTTCTTCTGTGCCGGCAGCTGCCTCCTGACTAACGGAGTTTAATTGTTTCGCGTTGCCTGACATCACGGCAATCTGGGCAATCATTTCGTGCATGGTACTTGTTATTTCATCAAAGTTACTGAATGTGGTAGAGATGATTGATGCAATATCGCCAAAGGCCACTTCGGTGTTAGTGACGGATGTACTCTGATGATCGATTTTCTGGTTGACCTGATCAATCAAGCTAACCGTATTTGCGGTATCAGTTTGCATGGCAAAAATGATTTCTGCTATTTCCTTTAAGGAGTGTTCCGTTTGTTCGGCCAATTTTTTCACTTCATCGGCAACGACGGCGAAACCTTTTCCATGCTCGCCTGCCCTGGCTGCCTCGATGGCTGCATTCAAGGCGAGTAAATTGGTTTGCCCGGCAATCCCTGTTATGGTTTTGACGATATCGCTAATCGTATGGGATCGAACATCCAGTGATTTTACGGCTGTACTCATCTGATTGGAGATCTGGGCTGTAACATCGAATTGTTGTTTTAGGCCCTGAACGGTGATCATTCCATTTTCCGATGCCTTGAACATGTCACCGGAGGCAAGCGACATTTTTTCTGCCTGATTTTCCAGGTTGTTGATTTTGTCGGCCATGAGCTCTATGGCCGTTTCGTTATCTTGGCCGACTTCGATCTGATCAATGGCACCTGAAGCGATTTGTTCCATCGTCATGGCGACCTCGTTTGCGGCAGCCGAATTCTCTTCGGCACTGGCAACGAGCAACATGGAGGAATCGGCAACCTTATTGGAAAGGGCATGGACATTTTTAAGCATGGCACTCATATTCTCTGCTAAGGTGTTGGTGTCTTCTGCAAGCTTGCCGAGTTCGTCCCCACTGGAAATGGAAATCGTGGAGGCGAAGTCACCGCCAGCCATTTTCTTGATGGATTCTTGAAGGCGTTTAATGGGCTTTGTCAAAGAACGTGTGATGAAGATGGAAAAAATGGTAGCCAAAGTAAAAGTGACGATCATGGCCAGGATATTGTGCATGACCATAGAGCTTGCACGGTCCACCACTTCATCTCTATCCACGACTCCAACTATTTTCCAACCAGTAGTAGGACTGGATGAGTATCCGATGATTTGCCTTTTATCCTCAAAATCCAGGATCATAGATCCTGATTCACCTTTCATTTGCTGAAAAATGGGTTGAGCCGAAAGATCCTTCATGATTTTCGATTGATCAGGGTGGGCAAGGATAGACCCTTTCTCATTCAGTAGAATGGCATATCCCGTTTTCCCGAATTTCGTCTGATTGATCGTATTCAGTAACGTTTCCATCGCGATGTCGACACCAAGAACGCCGACCAATTTATCGCCATCATAGATTGCTTTTGCTGCCGTGATGATAAGGGAATTGGTCGCAGTATCCGTATAAGGCTCGGTCCATATGACTTCATTCTTTCCTTTCAAAGCGGCTTGATACCAATCTTGTTGCCTTGGGTCAAAGTCACCAGGTAAATAGGCTTTAGGGAAGATGATCGTCTGTCCTTCCTTCTCCGTCCCCATGTACAAGCTGATGATCTCTTCATTGGTCGTTTGGGTATTGGTAAACTCGGTAAGTATGGAATCAGCGTCTGAATGGGGTGTGGTCATGGCCATATCTTTGCTTATCCTGTCTAAATTCTTTTCCTTTTCTTGGAAGAAGCGATCAGATACTTCATTCATTGATTTTACTTGACCTTCTGTCGTATTTTTCAGTTCATCTGTCGTTAGTTCAATGCTTTGATCATAGGCTACGTAGGATATGAGAAATCCGCTAATAATAATTAAAGCTAAAAAGGGTATCAGTATTTGTTTTTTAAGAGAATTGAAGTACCAGTTTTTCAGACGTTTCATAGGTTTGCTCCTTTATATCTACTTCTTATGAGTTCTCTAGATATTTCGGCTTAGTTTCCCTATCTTTTAGTTTTTTTAGAAAATTCATAAGAATGACTTATATTAGGAGGTAAAGTGATTGAAACAGGAAAGAAAAGATTATCCAAGAAAGGAATTTTACTGGTAGAATAATCAGAAAGCATAATGAAGGGGGAATGGTGAGTTGAAAAAAAGATTAGGATGCCTTCATGCCCATTATTCAAATATAGAATATATTGAAAGAGCTCTTTCAATCTATGACATCGATCTCATGCATTTTGTGGACTCTTCCATAATGTATCGAATGACTTCTGTTGGGAATTACGATAAAACAGAAGCAAAGAAAAAAGTAAAAGAGCAACTGGATTGGATCGCTCAATGTGAAGTGGATGCTATCCTAATTACTTGCACGAACTATATCGCCCTTTTACAAGACCAACGTATGGTAGCATCCGTGCCCATCATTAAAATTGATGAACCTTACTTCGAATACATCTGTACGCTATCTCAACCTCAGATTCTCCTTTTTACGAACCCAGCAACAGTTAACGGTACCGTGGGGCGTCTTGAAAAGTATGCGGAAATCCATCAAAAATCCTTGGATTTGGAGATTATGATCATGGAAAATACTTTCGAATTAATCATGAAAGGATTGAAAGAAGAGTACAATGCTGAAATCATCAAGGTCTTACATCAACTCGTTCAAGATGATCAAAAGGCAATTTCTGTTGCTCAATTATCAATGGTGGATGCAGCCAAGCGATTCGAACAGCAGACATCTCATGGAATGATGAATCCATTAAAAACAGTAGTGACCTCCATTGTCAGCCAATTAGACTTACAAAAAAAGAGCTGACTGGATGCAGTCAACTCTTTCTTCTGGTTGGTTATTCGACTTGAATGTTTTTCGTGCGATCAATATACCATGTGTAAAACTCGTCGGCATATTCAAGGGAAACATCTTGTAGCTTGGTATGATGTACCGGTTTGGAACGGTTAATGGTTTCGATCGATGCGAGCCCAAAGCGTTTTTGCAGTCTTGAGCGTTCGACTTTAATCTGAATGACCTTGCTTCTTTTCGTGATGAACAGGGACGTTTCCAAACTTCCTGATTTAAATTGAATGAATTCGTCATGTAATAAATAGCGGCCATTTTTGTAATCTATGATTCTCGATGTATAAATGAGTACGAAAAGAATCAAGGAAATATACCATATCGCTGGCTTGAAAATAAAAATGGCAACCGTCACAACTATCCAGATATAGCTTGGCCTTAGCATTCGCACGATGAAAGCTTGTTTCGATAAGGGATGCATGGAGCGTTCCACCTTGTAAGAAGGCAAAATCTCTTCGATTATGGCATGGGCACGGTCAACCGATAAAAATGGATAGAGCGTATTCGTTTCCAGTTTTTCATCTCCTGTACTTCCCGCGCTTATCAGTTTCACCTCCGCTAATCCAAGCATTCTTTTGATGAGGGATTGGGTGATTTCCACCGCCTGCACCTTTTCTTTCTGAATTGAAAAGGCAGATTCATCGAGCACCCCTTTTTTTATATACACACGTTTGGCATCCGATGAAATTTCATACTTCCCATATTTCACGTACGTGGAAATAATTCCAAAACCAATAGCTAATCCTACTAAAACAATGAGAGCGATGGTTATGGTTAGCCATGAATTCAAAAATGATGCCACAGCCCCTTCGGCATTTTCCAGATTGAAAAAATCATCAAGTGTTTTATAAATCGTAGCGACAATCGGAATGATGGCCAGGAAGCTTAGTGACGTGAAGGAAGCTTTTAACACATCCCGTTTAGTCGGTGTGAAATGTATGGTTTGTTCAGCACCCGTTTCTTTCAAGCTGTCCTCTTCCAGATGATCTTCTTCTACAGCCGGGATTTCTTGTGAGGAAAATTCCGTTTCAAGTCGTTGGGCTTCTTTTAAAGAAATCGCCTCAAACAAGACAGAACCTTGGTCACCAGTCATTCCCGTTTCGAACGTTAAAGAAGTTAAGTGGAAAAACTTATGAAGGACGGTTGTCCGTCGTTGGACGTTTTGTATTTTGTGAAGCGGAACTGTCCGATAGGACTTGGAAATAAGCCCGGACTTGATCTGAATGTTTCCTTCTTTTATATGATATGTATAGGTGAACCAGTTCAAAGTCAATGAAATGACCTTCCATACGAAGTATAAGAGATAGATGAGTTGCAGCACGATCATATAAACCTTTTCCGTACCAAAATTCAATACATAAAGGAGGATAATTAAAAAGAATTCCTTCTTCAGCACATTCCACATTTCAAATGGGATTTTGAGCGGGTGTAACCGTTTGGATTGTTCCGCCATGTCATTCCACTTCCTTTATCTTGGCGTAGTGCGCAATTTTATCTCGAAGTTCATACGCCTCTTTCTCCGGAATGGCGGGTATGGTATGTGAGTCGCCCATGGTTCCGATACTAATCGTATAAAGGCCATACTTCCGTAGAAACGGCCCCTGGTTCAGCTCGACCGATTGAACTTTCGTCATCGGGATGAGTTCATGGGATTCGTACCACGCTCCATGTTTCGTTTGGATGAATTCTTCGCTTACGTCATATCGCCAATATTTTTGCAATAAAATGGGGGCGATGATGATGGACCAAATGGCGGAAAAGCATTCGATGATGGTCAGTCCGATTAAAACCCATCCAATCCACTCTTTCCAGGAAAAATAAGTATCAACGAATAATAAGATGCCGAGTATGACGAGAATAATGAGGTTGGTGATGGTTTCCGTCATCCGCCAAACCTTGATGGATTCTTTCGAAATTTTCTTTGTGGGCGCTTGAATCTTTGAATACATATGTTCACTCCTTACTGTGTCATTACTTTTATACGGATGATTCTTAGTAAAAGTTCCCTTTAGGGCTAAAAAAGTCCCTGAGGTGAGGCTTTCCTGGAATACGGAATACTGTGTATGCCTGATATGAAGGGACATGTGAATGAAATTTAAAAGTAGGTGAAATGGATTTGACCTTTATAAGGAAAGTATACATTATTTTCTTTCTGTTTTTGATGTGCTTTTTTAATGGGGAAACGATGCAGGCTGCTTATGAAGAGGAATCGATGGCTGGTGAAATCAAGCGTATCGTACATGAGTCGCCTGCTTTAACCGGGGCCTTAGCCGGAATTTCAATCCGTTCGGCAGATACAGGGGAATTGGTGTATGAGCATGATGCGGATATAAGGATGAGACCGGCATCGAACATGAAACTTCTGACAGCGGCAGCGGCACTTGAAACGTTAGGGGAGGAACATGTCTTCCAAACGGAACTATACATAAAAGGCATTCATGTCGCGAACGTCCTTCAGGGGGATGTCTATTTGAAGGGAAAAGGAGACCCAACCCTTCTTGAAAAGGACTTTGATGGTTTGGCGAAGGTGTTGAAGCAACATCGAATCCACTATGTTCATGGAGATCTTATCGGCGATGATACATGGTATGACGATGAAGGCCATTCGCCTGATTTAATACGAAGTGATGAGCAAGAATACTACGGGTCGGCCGTTTCAGCCTTAACCGCCGCACCCGATGAGGAGTATGATACCGGGACAGTCCTTCTGGAGATATCACCAGGGAAAAGGGCTGGAAAAAAAGCAACCGTGACGATGCAACCGGAAACGGACTATGTAACAGTCGTTAATGAAGCGATAACAGTATCACCGGACGGAAAGCAGAAAATCAAGGTCGAACGCGATCATGAGCGAAATGTCTTGACGGTAACGGGGACTATGCCGGAACATGGCTTGCCGACAAAAGAATATATGGCGGTGATTGATCCTACCAAATATGCCCTAAGATTATTTGAACAATCGATGGAACGGCAAGGCATCAAGGTGTTAGGTACGACCAAACAAGGAAAAACACCCGCGCAAGCTAGGAAAATTGCCAGCCATGATTCGATGACCCTTTCACAATTGCTGGTTCCCTTCATGAAACTGAGCAATAACACACATGCTGAAGTTTTGGTGAAGGAAATGGGGAAGGCAGCGAAGGGGGAAGGCAGTTGGGAGAATGGATTGAAGATAGCAGAAAGTAAGCTCGAGCTGATGGGGATGGACACGCAATCGACCATGATGCGGGATGGTTCAGGGATTAGCCAGGTCAATCTGATCTCAGCGAACGAATTGACCAAACTCCTTTATTCCGTTCGGGAAAAAACATGGTTTCCTTCCTATCTCAATGCACTGCCGGTTGCTGGGGTTAAAGAAAAGATGATAGGCGGTACATTAAGGAATAGGATGGAAAAGACGGCGGCCGTGGGAAATGTCCGCGCTAAAACGGGGACGATTTCCGCTACGAGCACTTTGTCTGGATATGTGACCACCAAAAGTGGGGAAGGCATCATCTTTTCAATTCTTTTGAACAACTTCGTGGAGGAAAAGGGAATCAGGGACATCCAAGATAAAATAGTGGTATGGCTAGCGGAACAGGAAGATCTGTTAGAAAGAGAGCGTTGATATTCGTTTAAAAACATATGCTTGTAATTCAAAAAAATCCGCGATGAGAAGATCTGCTTCCACCAATTCATTGACAGTCGCAAAACCAAATGGACAGCTGACGGCCACTAATCCATTTTCCTTTGCAGCTTCGATATCGGACTTTCGGTCGCCAACCAGGATGGCTTCTTCAATGTTATAGTTTCTCAACAACATGTGAACTAAATCCGTTTTCGAGCCTTTCAATGACCTTTCGATACTGTAAATGTCCGTAAGGTATTCATGCAGATGAAAATATGTACAGATTTCTTCCAAATACTTTTCAAGTCCGTTGCTGGCTATGAATATTGGAATACCTTGTTGTTTAAAGACTGACAAGGTCTCGATGACGTTTGGGTAAAGCTGACCTTTTCCTTCTTTGATCTCTTGATTCAAACATTCAAGAAAGAGTCGGTCGGCTTGATTCCGAATAGACTCGGCGTGATTTGGCAATAAGGTTTCCCATACGACCTTTAGTGGAACCCCCATGATTTTTTGGTATGTGGCAAGAGGGGCTTCTCCCTGCCAATTTCCTTCTGACCGAAGGACTTTGAACGTTCTTTCAAGTGATGAACCTAAAATCCTATTGGTTTGAAACAGGGTGCCGTCCATGTCGAAGATGACGGCAAAGGGAATGGAATTCATATTTTGTACCTTCTTTCAATTTTTTTGCGCGCCCAAGGAGGGTTTCTTGGGAGGGTGTAGAGAAATATATAGGAAGAGGAGGGGTTTGATGAATTTCCCAACAATTCGTGGCCAGCACACGATTTCCCAACTTATTGCTGAAATCCAGAATTCCCCTGGAAACCGAAGGCCATATTTAGTTGCCATAGATGGTCGCGGTGGTTCGGGGAAAAGTACCCTTGCTGCCTATATAAAAGCTCATTGTCAGGATGTCACAATTGTTCATATGGATGATTTCTATTTTCCTTCTTCTCAAAGGGCCCAGTTGCCTCCAGTCGGGAATTTGATTGGTGTGAACTACGATTGGTCCCGTGTCTTCAGTCAAGTTTTGGAACCGCTTACCTCTGGGAAAGAAGCGGTCTACCAACGTTATGATTGGGAATCGGATGCAATGGCTGAGTGGCATACCATCCCAGTGGGTGGGACTGTCATCATTGAAGGCACATACTCTACTCGCTATGAATTGGCTGCCTTCTATAATTTTACCATTTGGGTGGAGTGCCCCCGGGAGAAACGATTAGACCGTGGAATTGAGCGTGATGGGGAAGAGATGCGTTCCATGTGGGAAGATAACTGGATGGTCTATGAAGATCTCTATGTCGATGCACATCTTCCACGAGATAGGGTCAACCTGATTGTGGATGGAACGAGATGAATAGAGTCTCGTTCCTTTCCTTTCTCGCGGATGAAGGTCTTGTACCCCGAGTCCATTTCCCCTAGCTATCCTTCATCGATTCCGGTTTTTGTCATAGAATAGGAAGGATGAGGCTGCTTTTCATTGTAAGGGTTTACCTGTAAAATTCATATTGAATATTAATATTTAGATAAATTTCTCTAAGAGACAGAGATAATGGAGGAGAAGTATGTTTACTAATGATGAACAAGCTGGTGTATATAAAGCGATTTATAGCCGGAGGGATATCCGGAGTTTTTTACCCGATCCCATCTCAAAGGATACCTTGCATAAGATTTTGGAGGCGGGACATCATGCACCGTCTGTTGGGTTCATGCAACCATGGAGTTTCATTGTCGTTTCGGACCAGGAGATTAAAGAGCGGTTGGCCTGGGCCGCGGATAAGGAAAGAAGGGCGCTTGCGGTTCATTATGAAGGGGAAAAAGAAAACAAGTTTCTTAGTTTGAAAGTAGAAGGCTTGAAGGAAGCCCCCTATACGATTTGTGTGACCTGTGATCCGACGCGGGGTGGATCTCATGTGCTTGGACGCAACTCCATTCCTGAAACGGATATTTTATCGACGGCCTGTGCCATTCAGAATATGTGGTTAGCCGCCTGTGCGGAAGGGTTGGCGATGGGCTGGGTCAGTTTTTACAAGAAGAATGATATCCGGGACATTTTGGATATCCCTCCACACGTGGAGCCTGTCGCGCTCATGTCTGTTGGCTATACCGATCAATATCCCGATAAACCGATTCTTGAAACGGCCAATTGGGAAAAGAGACGGTCGATGGATGATTTGATTTTTAAAGATAAGTGGGGCCAAAACTAGACCTTGTAAGGATCTTGTAGAAAGCTGGTGTTTCGTTTTGTATATCTATCGAGGCGAGGAAATAAAAAGAATCGATCGAACTGCAGCGGATCATGGACTTGAAACGTTTACGCTGATGGAAAATGCGGGACGGGCTTTATTTGAAGCCATTGTCAAAAATGTGAGCAAATCGCAGCGAATCTTGATTCTTGCGGGAAAAGGGAACAATGGCGGAGATGGAGTGGTTCTCGCCCGTTATTTAAAGCAACATGGTTTCATATGTGAGCTCGCTATCCCACTAGGGGAACCTGTTTCTGAGACTGCAGAGCGCCACTACCGCTATTATCTCCACTGCGGATTTGAGGTATCGGAAATCAGTGAGGATTATGATGTGTTGATAGATGCGCTGCTTGGGGTCGGAGCGAGGTTGCCACTCCGTAATGATATCGAACAGCTGATTGATTGGATGAATGAGCAAGAGGCCGTTCGGATGGCAATCGATATTCCGACAGGCGTTTTGGCGGATACCGGTGAAGTGGAAAAGGCTATAAAGGCTGACCGAACATTCACGCTCCACGGGTACAAACCATCGGCGTTTCTCGAAGGAAGTGTCGAGTATTATGGTCAGACCGAAGTGCTCGATATTGGCTTGCCACAGACATCCAATTGGCAAGTATGGACCAAAGGGGATATTGCCGCAAGCTTCCCGAAGCGAAATAGTGCCTCGCATAAGGGGACATTCGGGACGGGACTGTTGATAGCGGGTACGGATGAAATGCCGGGAAGTGCCATGCTGGCGAGCCTTGCCGCGATGCGGAGTGGAATCGGGAAACTGACTGTGGCGACAACAAGGTTCGCTTCAGCAATTATCGCGAGCCGGGTGCCGGAATGTACATTTTTACATGATGGACTGGAAAAGGTAGCGGCTGGAGCGATGCCTAAAGGGATAAGGGGAGTGGCAATCGGCCCAGGATTGGATAATGAGGAAAAAATCGAACGGGCGTTACATGAAGTAATGAAAAGGGACCTGCCGATCATTATCGATGCAGGAGCCCTTAAGAAACGCGACTATCCCATGCGTGAAGCGATGACGATCGTCACGCCCCATCCTGGTGAGTTCAGTAAAATGACGGGTCTTCCGACGAAGGAAATCCAGAAAGACCGCCTGCGCCTCGCATCTGAATATGCGATCTCGAATAAGGTGACCGTTGTACTCAAAGGAAGAAATACGGTGATGGCGTTTCCCGATGGCGATGTATGGGTGAATTCGACCGGCAATGATGGACTTGCCAAAGGCGGGACAGGTGATACCTTGACTGGGATGATCCTTGCATTTATCTCATTCTATGAAGATAAGAAAGCGGCCGTGGCCAATGCTGTATACTGTCACGGGGTAAGCGCGGAGCAATGGAGTGAAACGAGGGCGAAGAGCAGTCTGCTCGCAAGTGATGTGAGTGAAAACTTGGCCTATGTGTTGAAGGAATTCGAATAGGCACTCGCTGATGGACGACATGAAGTGAGTGCTCGATAACAATAAAATAAAAAGAAAGTACCATGAAAAGGTAGGGAATCAAAAACTAGCTGTCATCTTAGCAGCTAGTTTTTTTTTTTTTGCTCGTATCCCCGCCTTTTAGTGGGTCCCGGTATGCAGGTCTTCATGGCATGTAGCGATATCCTGGCTAAAGATTTTCGAAGTTTATGGGATAAAAAAAATACAAGAATAATACAATGTTAAATGAAATATTTCAGAAAATTAACTAGATAGAGAGGTTGACTTATCTCCTGATTATTTCCTGAATGGTTATGTTAGAACACAGTACCTCGGCATGCATCTTGTTACAGAATACATATCTCTGTATTAAAAATATCAGTAGAGAAGGGTGTTTCTACATGGTGAAAGAAAAGACGGATATTCAGCAATTGATTGATTGGGATAAAAAGCATTTTATCCATCCGACAACAGCGATCGAACAACAGCAGCAAGATGGACCGAGTTTCATTTTTACCGAGGGTAAGGGGATATACCTAACGGACATCATGGGCAGGACGGTTATCGATGGGATGTCTTCCCTTTGGAATGTGAATATCGGGCATGGGCAGGACGAAATTGCCAAAGTGGCGAAGGAGCAGATGGAGAAATTGGCGTTCACCTCTAATTTTGCCACCTTCAGTAATGAACCAGCCATTCGGTTGGCTGCCAAAATCGCTTCCATCGCACCCGGAAATTTGAATGCCGTGTTCTTTACGTCCGGAGGGTCGGAATCGAGTGATACGGCGATCAAGCTTGCGCGTCACTACTGGATTTTAAAAGGCCAGCCCAACCGGCAAAAAATCATTTCCCGTTCGAACTCCTATCACGGGGTGGCGATGGGAGCGACTAGTGCCACGGGATTGAAGCCTTTCCGCGACTTCACGAATTCCCTTGCGCCGGATTTCTGTTATGTGGATGGCTCCTCCATTGAGGAATTGCGCAAGACCATTGTACAGGAAGGACCGGAAACTATCGCTGCTTTCATAACGGAACCGATACAAGGGGCTGGTGGCGTGAATATGCCTCCTGAAGGCTACTTCAAGGAGGTCAGGGAGATTTGTGATGAGTACGGCATTTTGTTGGTGACGGACGAAGTCATTACCGGTTTTGGCAGAACGGGTGCGTATTTCGGAATCGAGCACTTCGGGGTCATACCAGACATGATGTGCTTTGCCAAAGGCGTGACGAGTGGATATGCCCAATTGGGTGGTGTTGTCCTGAATGATAGGATGTATCAGGATTTCATAGCCCTTTCTAAAGGGACGCTTTTACATGGCTACACTTACAGTGGCCACCCGATGGCTTGTGCCGTTGCGTTGAAAAATATCGAAATCATTGAACGGGAAAACTTAATTGAAAACTCGAAACTACGTGGAGTGGAATTGCTTGCAGGCTTTAACAAGCTTCAAGCTAAACATTCCATAATCGGGGATGTAAGGGCGCTAGGACTGATTGGTGGTATATCGATCGTCAAAGACAAACAAACGGGGGGGAAATTCGAAACCCCTTTGGCTCCACGGATCGTTTCGGAGGCCGCTAAAAATGGTTTAATCTGCCGATCTGTTACATTCGATCAAGATACACTAGTGTTTGCACCACCTTTGATCATCACTAAAGCAGAGGTAGGGAAGTTGATCGAAATCTTGGACGATACATTTGCGGCTATCGAAAAAGAAGTTGTATAAGACGTGAAGAGGATGGCATTCGAATCAACCAGGGTGGTTCGGATCCACGAAAAAGGCTGCTTCCCCAGAGGGAACAGCCTTTTTTTGTGGAGCGAATGAATCCAGAATTTGAGTCAATATATTACAAGAATCGAGGATATTTCCCGGGAAACGAGTGAATGCGAGAAATAAAATCATCATTTACACTGCTTTTTCCACATCAACACGGCCGGAAAAGAAGACGGCACCATTTCCCATATCGGAGAGCCGGTCTGGCGTGAGGGCATTGATATGCTGCTTTCTGCCAGGTGTATTTGGCCATATGCCTTGGCTGACTAGGACACCGGCCAGGACATTTTCTCCTATGACGGCTTTTAATACACATTCGCCTCGGGCATTCCAGATACGGACCATATCGCCGTCTGTTATCCCTCGTTTTACTGCGTCTTCCGTATTCATATGCAGTTTTGGTTCTTTTTCCATCGATATATGTTTCTCGTTATTGGAAAAAGTCGAATTCAGGAAATTATGGTTCGGCGCCGGTATGAATAAGAACGGCAGGTCGCTGTCTTTCGCGATGGGTGTATAGGTAGGCAATGGTTCGTACCCATGCTGTTTCATCCGTTCGGAATAGAGTTCGATTTTGCCGCTCGGTGTCGGCAGTTTCCCTGGGAAGAGTGGTCGCATCTCGGCTTTCACAAACTGATGTTCAGAAAGAGCTTCATAGTTGATGTTTCCTAAATAAGGATTCTCGGGGAAGTCGAGTGCTTGACGGATCATGTCTTCCTCAGAGTCTTGAAAAGCTTGGTCCTCGAATCCCATGTTAGCAGCCAACATCTTGAACAATTCCACATTTGATTTGGACTCTCCATATTTCTCCATGACTGGCTTTTGAATTTGTATGTAATTATGCCAGTAGGAAGTATAAAAATCCTCCGTTTCATAGGATGAAGAGGCGGGAAGGACCAGATCGGCATACTGCGCCGTTTCAGTTAAGAATAAATCATGGACGACCGTGAATAGGTCTTCTTGCATAAGTCCTTCCTTAACCTTGTTTGCATTGGGAGCGACAAGGGCAGGATTGGAGCTGTATACAAATAAGGAACGAATCGGGTTCTCCTTATCTAAAAGGGCTTCTCCGATTTGATTCATGTTGACGATGCGAGTAGTCTTGTTTCGCAAAAGCTCAGGGCGTTGTAAGGCATCTTTGTTAAATGCCAAATAACCGGAGTTCCCTTTCATCGCCCCACCGCCTTTAACACCCCACTGTCCGGTAAGGGCGGGAAGGCAGGCAATGGTCCTTACAGCCATTCCGCCGTTATCGTGATGCTGCAGGCCATTACCGATTCGAACGAATGATGGTTCGGTCTGTCCATACATCCGGGCTAATGTATAAAGGTCTTCGATTGGAACGCCCGTGATCGTGGAGACGGTCGCCGGGTCATATTGGCGGACATGCTCACGCAATTCGTCAGAACCGACCGTATAGGCGTCTAGGAAAGGCTGATCGACCATATTTTCGGCATATAAAATATGCATGATGCCAAGGGCAAGTGCACTATCTGTACCAGGCAGGATGGGGATGAACCAATCAGCCCACTTCCCGGTCTGGTTTTTATGGACGTCGATCACCACAACCTTGGCGCCATTTTTCCGGGCCTGCTGGGCAATTGTCACTTGGTGCATATTGGTACTCACGGCATTAATCCCCCACATGATGAAAAGCTTTGTGTCGATCGTTTCCTCCGGATCGATTCCGAACGAACCGCCCATGGTATAACTGTAGCCGACCGAACCGGCAGAGTTACAAATGGAACGCTCCAGCCTACTTGCCCCAAGTTTGTGGAAGAAGCGACGATCCATGCCTTCAGCACTAAGGTTTCCCATGTTTCCATAAAAACTGTAGGGGAGGATGCATTCCGGTCCATGCTGGTCTATCAAGGCCTTCCATTTTGACGTGATCATCCCGATCGCTTCGTCCCAACTAATGGGGGCGAATTGCCCTTTTCCTTTTGGACCGATTCGCATAAGCGGTTGCGAAAGACGATGCGGATCATATAGACGGGCTGTCATATTCCGGACCTTGTTGCAGATATTTCCTTTTGTAACCGGGTGTTTGGGATCCCCCTGGACTTTCACGATTTTTCCGTCTTTTTTGTGAAGGAGTAAACCGCATTGATCGGGGCAATCAAGTGAGCAAACCGATGGGAAGATTCCATCCTGTTGTTTGAAATAGGGTTGCATGACTTTGTCCTCCTTGTTTTTTGGAACGCTTTTTTGAATAGTCTATTAATTGTATATTTTAATATATTGGGTATTAGAAAGAACTACTTAACTTATGTTTTTTTTTCTGATAAGCTTATTTTAATAAAATGAGCCTTCTCTATCGAAAGGTTCGTAAGTAATGGAGGAAGAATTTTTGGAATATGGAGCAATCGTTTCAATTGTCATATACATGGCAGGTATGCTGTTAATCGGGTACCTTGCTTATCGAAGGACCGCTAACCTGACGGATTACATGCTCGGAGGAAGAAACTTGGGTCCGGCTGTAACCGCTTTAAGTGCCGGTGCTTCCGACATGAGCGGATGGTTGCTGATGGGCCTTCCTGGAGCCATGTACTTGAATGGCTTAAGTGCCGGGTGGATCGTCATCGGTCTGTCAGTAGGCGCTTATCTAAACTGGTTATTCGTGGCGCCAAGGCTTCGTACATATACGGAGATCGCGAATAATTCTATTACTATACCAGACTATTTGGGGAATCGGTTTAAAGATACCTCCCGAATTTTAAAAGTGGTATCCGCTTTAGTCATTTTAATCTTTTTTACTTTCTACACCTCTTCCGGTATGGTAGCAGGCGGGGAGCTTTTCCGGACGGCCTTTAACCTGGATTACCGATATGGAATCTGGCTGACGGCAAGTGTCGTCATTCTTTACACGTTATTCGGTGGCTTCCTTGCCGTGAGTTGGACGGATTTTGTTCAAGGAACCATCATGTTCATTGCCTTAATTCTAGTACCTGTCGTCACCATTGTAAATATAGGAGGCTGGACTCCAACATTTACGGAAATAAAATCAATTGATCCGACCCTTTTGCATGCGTTTGAAGGAATGTCGACGATTGGGATCATTTCGTTGCTGGCATGGGGACTTGGTTATTTTGGCCAACCGCATATCATCGTCCGATTCATGGCGATATCTTCCGTGAAAGAATTGAAAAGTGCCCGTCGCATCGGTATGGGCTGGATGGTGTTCGCCATTGTAGGTGCCATGTTCACAGGATTGGTCGGGATTTCTTACTTTAGCAAGGCGAATGCGCCTTTGGGGGAAGCGAATGCAGAATCAGTATTCATCCTCCTTTCTAAAGAGTTGTTCCCGTCTCTAATTACGGGATTCTTGCTGGCGGCGATTCTATCCGCAGTCATGAGCACGATCGCTTCTCAATTATTGGTGTCGGCAAGTGCGTTGACGGATGACTTCTATAAACAGTTCGTTCGTCCAAATGCTTCCGATAAGGAATTAGTGCTGGTTGGACGGTTGGGCGTATTGGCGATATCCGTGATTGCCCTTGTTTTGGCGTTCAACCCGAGCGGGACCATTTTAAAATTGGTTGGGTATGCTTGGGCAGGTTTCGGCTCGGCATTCGGACCGGTCATATTACTGAGCCTTTTCTGGAGAAGAATGACAAAATGGGGAGCCCTGGCTGGAATGATCATCGGTACGGTAACCGTGATCGTATGGGAATCCATCGACAAGTTCGCGGAAGTCTACGAAATCATACCTGGCTTTATCGCAGGTACGCTTGCCGTCGTGATTTTCAGTCTGTTATCGGCGAAACCTTCTAAAGAAATAGACGAAGATTTTGATCAGGCTGTTAAAAACCTAACTAAATAGAATGCGCTGTTCAATTGAATGGATGGCACTCTCTTTTCAATCATTAGCAAAAACATGGTACAATAGCTGTAAAGTCCTTATGTGTAGTGCATGAGGACTTTTTTTTGAGTGAGTTGGGAATAATAAGCCAAAAAATAAATATAAAGGATACGGGATGAACCATTCACATAAAATTGCAGGTAAAGTAGCTATTATATATATGATCATTGGGGCCTTATGGATTTTTGTTACCGATTACATCTCGATGTCCCGCGCAAAAGAGAATGTTCACACCTATGCGATGTTCCAGCATTCGAAGGGGTGGATCTATATATTCATAACCGGGATCATTCTCTATGTCATCATCCGGTATTGGACAGGGAAAATGTTGCGGTCCCAACAGGAATTCAACTTGAAGGATGAGCAGTATCAATCCTTGTTTAAGCACAATCCAGATAGTGTTCTACAATTGGATCTTGAAGGCAGGATCATGTCGGTTAATCCAAAAGCCGAAAAGTTCCTCGGGGTCCGAGGTGAGGCATTAAAAGCAAAACAAGCGGGATACTTCATCGATTTGATCGAAAATGAAAAAGCATCTGATTATTTTATCAAGTCTTTGGAGGGAGAAGCTGTACACTTCGAAACGAATATCCAGAGGATGGATGACGAAAAGCGAATCATGCGTGTCACCTTTTTGCCCATCATTGTCCACAAGGAGTTACTTGGAATCTATGCCATCGTCCGGGACATTACCAAGGTCCGGCGTGAAGAGGAATTGATGATCATGTCTGAAAAGCTCTCCGTCATCGGGCATCTCTCGGCAGCAGTGGCACATGAAATAAGAAATCCGTTAACATCATTAAAAGGGTTCGTGCAATTAATGGATATGACCAAGGAAGTCGACCCGTTGCATACTGACATCATGTTAAAGGAAATTGAACGCATCAATATCATTTCGAGCGAGTTGCTCGTCCTTGGCAAGAAACAGGATGTCACCTTCCGTAAGCTGGACCTTGGGGACTGCCTGCATCAAGTGTATACACTCATGAAAGCTGAATCGAACCTGAACAATATTGAGATGGCCATTGAAGTGAAAGGGGCAGACCCCGTTTTAGTCATGGCCGATTCGATCGAGCTTAAACAGCTATTCATCAATCTCATCAAGAATGGCATCGAGGCTGTTGATGAGAATGGAAAAATTGACATATCCCTGCAAATCATCGATGATCATGCTATAGTCATGGTCAGTGATAATGGGATCGGGATGGAGCCGGAGCGGTTGGAGCGAATTGGTGAACCGTTTTATTCGATAAAAGAAAAGGGAACGGGAATCGGGCTTACCATCTGTCAGAAAATTGTCCATCGATTGAATGGTGAGATGCGATTTGAAAGTGAGAAACATAAAGGGACGACGGTGACAATTCGGATTCCGTTGGCTACTACCCTATAACAAATGGTACTATAAAGGATATGAAAAGTTTTTTTATTAAAGGAGAACGATATGAGCGAATTACCTGTATTACTGAACGATAGAAAGCCATTTATCCAGGAAGTCTGGAAAAAGTCAGGCTTTGCACAACTTACGCCGGTACAAACGAAAACGATTCCTGTCATTGCACAAGGAAAAGACGTCATGGCCGAATCTCCAACGGGGACGGGAAAGACACTTGCTTATTTACTGCCATTGCTTGAAAAAATAGATCCTGAAAAAAAATCCCCCCAAGCTTTAATCTTGGCTTCATCACGGGAATTGGTGATGCAGATCAATGAAGAGATTCGGATTTGGTCGGAAGGTAGCGGTATTTCTGGAGCAGCCTTCATTGGTGGTGCCAATGTGAAGCGTCAGTTGGACAAACTGAAGAAGCATCCACAAGTGATTGCGGGAACACCAGGCCGTGTCTATGAATTGATTGCCCAAAAGAAGTTGAAGATGCATGAAGTGAAAACGATCGTACTCGATGAAGGAGATCAATTGATCATTCCCGAGCATATGCAAACAATCAACAATATTATCAAAACGACGCTTAAGGACCGCCAAATCATGGTGTTCTCGGCGACCCTTCCCGAAGAAACGGAAAAAGTGGCCCGAGGATTCATGAATGAACCGGAATTGATCAAGGTTGATAAAAGTGAAAAAATGGATTCGAAGGTCGATCATCTTTATTTTGTAGTCGAAAGACGCGAAAAGTCCAAAATCTTGGAGAAAATCACAAGATTGAAAGATGTGAAGGCATTGGCCTTTTTGAACGATATTGCCGAGCTTAGCGTGTTACATGAGAAGCTTAAGTTTAAAGGCATCGAAATGGGCGTACTTCACGGGGAGTCGAATAAAGTCGATCGTGAAAAAGCGTTGCGTAAGCTTCGTTCTGGAAAGTCACCGATGTTGATTGCAACCGATGTGGCGGCCCGTGGACTTGATATTAAAGGACTGACAGCCGTCGTTCATATTGATATGGCTGAAAACATTGACCAATATATTCATCGGTCTGGTAGAACGGGACGTGCCGGAGCGGATGGCACGGTCATCTCGATCGTGACGGAAAGAGAAGAGCGTGAGTTGAAGAAAATGGCTCGCGAACTTGAAATCCCCTTAACGAAAGTCACTTTCTATGGTGGGAATATCGTAGAAGAAGAATAGGCATGAAGAATGGAGATGGCCATGAAGGCTGTCTCTTTTTTTATGTTCTGTAGCGTAATCCGGCTATCCTCATTTGACGTTCCTATTTGATAGATTGCAAGCTTTTTAAAGGAAAACTGGCCGCTTCACAAGCTTTGTGGATGATTAACAAGGGCAACAGGACTGATCCTGTACGAATGCCCAGGCGACTTACATTGAAAACGCTTCCAAAATATGTTTTTTTAACATATGATAGATATAGCTATTTGGATAGGGGGAGTTAGAATGGGAGAGAAATATAAGCATATTGAAACAGCTGTGATTCATGAAGGATATGATTCGAAGGAGCATTTAGGAAGCTTGACCACACCTTTGTTTCAAACCTCGACATTTACGTTCGATACGGCCGAACAAGGGGAAAACCGGTTTGCTGGTTTAGAAGATGGATATATTTACTCGAGGCTGGGAAATCCGACGGTTCGGGTGCTGGAAGAGAAGATTGCGGCCTTGGAAGGCGGGGAAGCGGGACTTGCGTTTAGTTCAGGGATGGCTGCCGTGTCTGCGGTCCTTTTTGCTTTGACCAAAGCCGATGACCATATCGTTTGTTCAAAAGGGTTGTATGGATGTACTTTCGGCCTTCTTCAACTGATGGAGGAAAAATACCGGATTACCCACGATTTTTGCGATATGGAAACGGAGGACCAGCTAAGGAGCATGATCCGTCCGAATACGACCTGCATCTATGTTGAGACGCCGATTAATCCGACGATGAAAATGATCGATTTAGCATTGGTCATGAAAGTCGCCAAGGAGAATAATGTGCCTGTTGTGGTCGATAATACGTTTTCCACTCCATATTTACAGAAGCCACTGGAATTTGGATGTGATGTCGTCCTTCATAGTGCTACGAAGTATCTTTGTGGACATGGGGACGTTGTGGCGGGTCTGATTGTCGGAAAGAAGGAGTTTATCAATCAGGTGGCCATGACAACACAGAAGGATATCGGAGGGATTATTTCGCCATTTGATGCATGGTTGCTGTTGCGGGGATTGAAGACGTTGCCAGTCAGGATGGATCGTCACGCTTCTAATGCAACGGAGATCTTTCGCATGCTGAAACAGCATCAACGGGTTAAGGCCGTCTATTATCCAGGCGACGCAGAATCAGGGGATTATCGGATCATGGAAAAACAGATGAAATCCGGTGGAGGCATGATTTCCTTTGAACTGGAGGGGACAAAACAGGATGCCCAACGATTCCTCAATAACTTGAAGCTTATAAAAATCGCGGTCAGCCTAGGAGACGCTGAATCCTTGATCCAGCATCCCGCTACGATGACACACTCGTCCATCCCAAAAGAATCAAGAACGCAGATGGGCATCACCGACCAACTCATACGGCTCTCCGTCGGCCTAGAATCCTGGCATGACATCTGGTCTGACCTTGAACAGGCGTTTTAGGGGTCTGACCCCTTTTATTTCCTGAATTATTTCCTGAGGTTCCTGATCAGGACGGTTATGGATAGGATGAGGATGAGGGTGGCCAGGATATAGGATGTGGTGGTGATTGTCGGATGGGGCGTGCTGTTCCTTACGCCGATTCCGATGATGGCCCAGACGAAGACGAGTGGGTAGCACCAGTCCTTGTTTTTGATGGCAAAGATGAATGCCAGAGCCGTGGCTACGAGTAAGAGGGCGATGGTCCATGCTACATCGGAAATCCCGAAACCATTCCAGCCGATATAGGTCAGATAGTAGGAAATGTTAGCAATGGTCGCGACGCTCACCCATCCTAGATAGACGGAAAAGGGCATCAAGTCGAGAAAGGCATGCCTCACTTTTATAATGTTTGTGTAAATGACAATCAAGGTCAATAAAAGTGTAATGATGATGATGACGGATAACAGGAAGTATTCGTAATGCCAAGCTAATAGCCAGGCTCCGTTAAATATACAGCTTAAGGCGAACCATGGGAAAGAGACCATATATGCGGGACTTGTTTTGTTTTTCCCCATAAACTGTCTGGCTACCCAGATGGCAAGAAGAAAATAAATCAATCCCCATATCGAGAATACATAGCCGGCTGGGGTAAAAAGAACGTCCAGTTTCCCGGAAACTTCTCCTGAGGTTTGGCCGTTGAAGGGAAGGTAATTAGCCAGGAAATTCATCGTGATGACGAATAGATAGGCAACAAGGTTGATAAGAACAATTAGCATGTGTCTTCCTCCTTTGAATGAAATTGGGACATATTATCTTATTCCTTTTAAATTGGAGAGATAACCTTTTTTAGCACATCGGAAGGAAGGATTCTTACTTGGTGGATAAAAGAAGGTATTCAAGATCTGTAAAGGGATAAAGGTACAACACGTCTAAAAAATAAGGACCTTGCTACTGTTATTGCAGCAAGGTCCTTTAAAGGTGTTTAATTAATTAGTGAAATTAGGATTTAGCGTTAACAACCGTTTCATCCTTTTTTTCGGGGGTTACATATTCTTCTTTTAATATGGAATAATAGGCGCTGTCTAATAATGTACCCTTCGTCATGTGGCTTTTACGGTGAATCCCTTCACACTTCATGCCTAAGCGATCCAATACTTTCCCGGATGCGGCATTTATCACATCACATTCAGCAAATACTCGCTCCAAATCCAAAACATTGAAGGCTAATTCCAGTATTGATTTTCCCGCTTCGGTCATATAGCCTTTACCCCAGAAATTCCGGTTTAAAGTATAACCCAGTTCTCCACATTTGTTCGATTCATGCACTCTGAATTCGATAGCCCCAATCATTTTGTTGTCTTCCTTTAACACGAGTGCATATTTGCCGATAGGCTCTTCCAAAAAATAGTTCGCTATGAAGTTCTTAGTCTGGTCCAAATCTTTATGTTTGTCGTAAAGGTAACGTGTCGTTTCTTCATCAGATGTATATTCATACATATCCTCAGCATCATCAAGCGAAACCGGACGTAAGATGATACGCTCACTTTCGATATGATTGTGCTGAACCATTAAAAGGTTTGTCTTTCCCATTTGAATTCCCCATTTATTCTTGATTTTCCAATTATTATAGCATAATTCAGTACATTTAATAAGAAAATAATGGAATAAAATTCTAGCATCTCTCTTGGATCGTGTATACGAGATTCGTATGATGGCAGGGATCTATTGATATGTAAGCACCACGGCTATAGTCGCTTACATAGGATGGATTCCTCCCTTTTCTTATAGGATTTGCTTGCAACTATCGATTCATTTTAGGATAGATGTTTTACATCCGTACTTTAGAGTGTTAAAATAATGGAAGATTCAAAAAAATAGTTAGTCCTTCGGGGTCGGGTGAAAATCCCAACCGGCGGTGATGAAGCAATTCTAAGCCCGCGAGCCTGATAAAGGCAGGATTTGGTGAGAATCCAAAGCCGACAGTACAGTCTGGATGGGAGAAGGACGTGTGAAATCCAAGTGTATACGTACGCCTATTTTTTCAGAATATGAAATGATGGGTTTATTAGGTATACCATTTTTTTCACTCATTTCTCCTGCTAACTCCTTAGGCCATCCTAAGGGGTTTTTTATATGTGTATAAAAGGGGGAGAAACTATGTTTACCGGAATCATTGAGGAGATCGGCACGGTTCATTCCATGAAAAAGGGAAGAAGCAGCATGGAACTGGCCATTTCCTCTAAGAAAGTACTGGAAGATGTCCATCTTGGAGACAGCATTTCCGTTAACGGGGTCTGTTTGACGGTGACTTCCTTCACACAGACTTTATTTACGGTCGATGTGATGCCTGAAACGGTGAAAGCTTCATCGATCCGGATATTGAAACCAGGTTCAGAAGTGAATCTTGAACGTGCGATGAGTGCTAATGGACGTTTCGGCGGCCATTTCGTTTCAGGTCATATTGATGGAACGGGCACCATCATGAAAAAAGA
Source organism: Peribacillus sp. NPDC097197 (assembly GCF_050278025.1). Taxonomy (NCBI): domain Bacteria; kingdom Bacillati; phylum Bacillota; class Bacilli; order Caryophanales; family Bacillaceae; genus Peribacillus; species Peribacillus sp. NPDC097197. The sequence continues at coordinate 35,557 of NZ_JBNNST010000010.1, forward strand.
ACGAAAAGAAAATGCCGTCTATTATGTGATCCAACTGGAAGAAGGGCTCAGTACATACTGTATGCCAAAAGGATCTGTTGCCATCGATGGGACAAGCTTGACGATATTCGGCATCGAGGGAAATTTGCTGACTGTATCACTCATTCCCTTGACCCATCAGGATACCATTTTGGGCAGGAAGGCGGCAGGCCATATCGTAAACATTGAAAACGACATGTTAGGGAAATATATCATACATCAAATGAAAAACAGCGAATCAAAACCAGGACTGGATTTAGCATTCTTGTCTAAGCATGGATTCTAATAAATGGAGGTGTACAGGATGTTCCATACCATTGAAGAAGCGATTGAAGATTTGAAAGCTGGGAAAGTAATCATCATTTCCGATGATGAAGACCGCGAAAATGAAGGGGATTTCGTGGTGCTTGCAGAAAAGGCGACACCCGAAGCCATTAACTTTATGGCGACGCATGGCCGTGGGTTGATTTGTACGACGATTACCGAACAGTTGGCGAAAAAGCTGAACTTGCATCCGATGGTCAATGATAACACCGATCATCATGGGACGGCCTTCACCGTAAGTATCGATCATAAAAGCACGTCTACCGGAATCAGTGCGTTCGAGCGGTCCATTACCATCCTTGAGCTTTTGAAGGAAGATTCGGTTGCCGAGGACTTTCAACGCCCGGGGCACACTTTTCCGTTGATAGCCAAGGCAGGGGGCGTGTTAAGCCGCACGGGACATACGGAAGCCTCCGTCGACTTGGCCAAGTTATGTGGGGCTGCTCCAGCAGGTGTCATTTGTGAAATCATGAATGAAGATGGAAGCATGGCACGTGTATCCGACTTGGAACTAATTGCGGATAAATTCAACCTGAAATTCATTACGATTGCGGACTTGGTACAATACCGTAAGCAAAAGGAATCATCGCAAGAACAGGTATACATTCAAAATGCATGATGTTTTTAAAAAATGAGGAGGAAATAGACATGGGGAAAATTATCGAAGCACAATTAATCGGATCGGGACTGAAAGTGGGAATCGTGGTTGGAAGGTTCAATGAGTTCATTACAAGCAAGCTATTGGGCGGAGCATTGGATGGTCTGAAACGCCACGGTGTTGACGAGGATGACGTGGACATCGCTTGGGTGCCAGGAGCATTTGAATTGCCGCTCATTGCCAAGAAACTTGTGAACACGGGGAAATACGACGCAGTGATTGGATTAGGGACGGTCATCAGAGGTTCTACTTCGCATTATGATTATGTCTGCAATGAAGCAGCGAAAGGAATGGCCTCCGTTGCTTTGGATACCGGCGTTCCAGTCATCTTCGGATTATTGACGACGGAAAATATCGAGCAGGCCATCGAACGGGCCGGCACGAAATCGGGAAATAAAGGATATGAAGCAGCGGTCAGTGCCATAGAAATGGCGAACCTTGGAAAACTGATTGAACAATAAATTAGATAGAAAGCCGCGGAAGGGCAACCATCCGCGGCTTTCTTCTTGAACAAACAAATTACTTCTCGCTGACTGTCAGCTTTTCCAGGCTTCTTAAAAGGTCTTCAAAACTGGAGAAGTTACTTTCCATTTGGGTAATGAGGGTATTCTGATCCACCACGCTCGCGGCGACTTCCTCCAGGGAAGCGGCATTTTCCTGTACGATGCTGGCAATATTGGTCACTTCATTCGTTGCCGTACTCGAGTTTTGCGTCAAAGCTTGAAGCATGGTTTGAAGTTTGATCGATTGTTCCATGACTTGGAGCGTGTTTCCTTCCATCTCTTTGAAAACGTGTTCGACATCTTCGGAGTTTTTCTTTATCATGCCTGCAACATCCAAGCTCTGATTCATGCCATCTGTCACCTCATTAGACTTGATGGAGATATGATGTAAGATTTGCTGGATTTGATTGGTCGCCTGTCGGCTGTTTACAGCAAGCTTCCTGATCTCATCCGCAACCACGGCAAAGCTCTTCCCATGTTCCCCCGCTCGTGCCGCCTCGATGGAGGCATTCAAGGAAATTAAGTTCGTTTGGTCCGAAATGTCTTCGATTGTTGCCAGAATCGTTTGGATCTGCTTATTTTGTTGATTCAATTCTTCCATTAAGAAGGCGGTCTGTTTAGCCTTTTCCCCCACGGATATAATATCTTGGGCAAGGATGATCATCGCCTGACGTCCATCTTTGGTGCTGGATTCATTTTCTACCGTATGGACTTTCATTTTATCGGATGCAAGGGTGGCCTGTTGAACCTCTCCATCGAATGAATCGATGGAATCTTTCACCTCATTGGCGCTTAATGCCTGGGATTCAATATTCCTTGTGACTTCTATAAAGGCATTCGTGATTTCCTTGGAGATATTTCCAGTGACTTGGACATTGGCTTGCAGCTCATTGTAAAAGTCGGTCAATCCATGAACGGATTTGGTGATTTCGTCAAGCATATCCTTTGTCTTGATTTCCGTTTGTCGGCTCTTTGCAAGCTCGACCAAGGCGACATTAATCGAAGCACTACCGATTAAACTGAAAAAGACGGATAAAATGGCAGTTAAAATAAATAAAAGAATGATACCAAGTACAGTGACGCCCTTTTCAGATAAAACCATGGAAAAAGGTTCTGACCATAAAATCAGGTAAATCAGGAACCCTGAATATAGGACGATCGACAAGATGACATGATAATAATCGTAATAAATGGACGCAAAAAGAAGCCCTAGATATAACAGGACCAATGACAAAGGGCTACTGGACTGGATGATGATCGAAGCGAATAAAAGGTTGATCGTGATGCCGATAAGATAGGGCACCCCGAGTGTCCATTTTTTTTGCTTGATCAAAATGGAGGCCACAACGGCGGGGATGATGCTAAAAAGGGCAATGATTCCAATGTTTAGAGTCGGTATGCCGACTGTGAATGAAAATAGGAGGCCGGCAGCAATCGTGAATAGTGTATAGATGATGATGGCCGAGTGTCTTGAGTTATTTATTATTTCTCTTGATGCACGATCTGATCTGAACTGATACATTGTCATACCTCGATTTCTATTTAGTAACTCATCTATATTACGATGTAAATATTACAAAATAAAGAAAAAAATTGAAGGTGTCCGTTTTTTTTTTACGTTCAAAGCGGTTTTGGGTGGAACCGTGTTAAAATAGTCGGATGTGATTATGCTACAATTGTAAAGATTGCAATTGAAAATCATTTCTTAGGGAAAAGTAAATATATTAGTTTTTAGGAGGGGTTTATGTGTACTATCTTTTTACACATAATGATTTAGACGGGGTCGGCTGCGGAATCGTCGCGAAGCTTGCATTCGGGGAAGACGTGGTAGTTAGCTACAATTCAATCGGCCGCCTTAATCAGAATGTCGAAGCATTTCTTGAGCAGGCGAATATCGAGGATACATTGATTGTTACCGATCTTTCGGTAAATGAAGATAATGAAAAAATGATTACGCAATTCGTTGAAGATGGAGGACATGCACTTTTAATCGACCATCATAAGTCGGCGCTGCATTTGAATGAACATGACTGGGCATCTGTTACGGTTGAACAGGAAGACGGCAAACAAACGGCAGCCACTTCTTTATTCTATCAATATGCGGTGGATCAAAAGTGGCTGGAGCCTTCACGGATTTTCTCTGAATTCGTTGAATTGGTTCGACAATATGATACATGGGAATGGCAGGCCAATAATAATGTAACGGCCAAGCGGTTGAATGACTTATTCTTCATGATTCCGATTGAAGAATTCGAAACGAAGATTGCACATAAGCTCTCATCAGCTGAAAGCTTCGCGTTTGATGAAGTGGAACAGACTCTTTTGGGAGTGGAAGAGAGTCGTGTGGATCGGTACATAAATAGGAAAAAAAGAGAAGTGTATCAGGCTACGGTCGGTCCTCATACAGTTGGGGTGGTCCATGCCGAGTCTTACCATTCGGAATTGGGTAATGAGCTATCAAAAGAATTTTCCCATCTGGATTATATTGCGATCCTTATGGTCGGAAGCAAAAGAATCAGTTTCCGCACCATCCATGATGAGGTAGATGTAGCTGAGGTTGCAGGGAAATATGATGGGGGCGGCCATCAAAAAGCCGCAGGTTGTACGATGTCGGAAAAAGCATACAGCCAATTCGTCGAGAAGACCTTCTTCTCTGAACCGATTAAGCGCGACGCTCATAAGAACCAATTGAATGTGAAGAATTCACCAGAAGGTTGCCTATATTCAACGAGAGATAAACAGGATATCTTCATTTATGAAAATGATGAAGAAGAAGAGTGGATCATTGAAGTGAATGGAAAACTGATAAAGAAATCGTTTGATACGTTCGAGGAAGCGGAAAAATACACGAAACGTAAATATGTAGCCTGGCTTGCGAACGATGAAAGATACGAAGAGTTTGTGAATAGAGGGTAAGGCAATGCAGCTGTCCAAATTTGGGCGGCTGTTATTTGCAGTTGTTATATGGAGGGAAAAAAACGAGGGTAGTACCTTAGTTCTTTTCTCCTAAAAACGCTTGACAAAGATTCGATTATACTGAATAATCTTATTGTTAAGTAGTTGATAACGATTATCAATTTCAGCGTGAAAGGGGAGGTAATGATTACATGCGAATGAACGTTAGTAACGTTGAAGTTGGATACGACAAAAAAGTGATCGTTAACGGCTTGACGATTGAAATTCCCGATGGCCAAATTACTACAATTATAGGATCTAATGGGTGTGGAAAATCAACGTTATTAAAAGCTTTAACAAGAATCATTCCCTATCAAAATGGACAGGTCTTTCTTGATGGAGCAGAAATACAAAAAAAGAATACGAAAGAATTGGCGAGGGAACTGTCGATCTTGCCACAAACACAGGATAGTGCAGTAGGACTTTTAGTCGAGGAACTGGTTTCATATGGTCGTTTTCCATATCAATCAGGGTTCGGTGGCCTAAAAAAAGAAGACAAAGAAATCATTGATTGGGCCATGAAGTCTACTAATACATATGAATTTAGACACAACTCTGTAGATGAACTTTCCGGAGGTCAAAAACAGCGGGTGTGGATTGCCTTGGCACTTGCGCAAAACACGGACATCATTTTTTTGGATGAGCCTACAACCTATCTGGACATGGCCCATCAACTTGAAGTATTGGAACTTTTGCAGAACTTGAATGAAAAGGAAAATCGGACCATTGTGATGGTTCTACATGATTTGAATCATGCAGCCCGGTTTTCACATTTCATGATCGCTCTTGAGAGTGGGAATTTAATAAAAGCGGGCACACCAGAAGAAGTGATGAGTCCAGATGTACTGAAGAAAGTGTTTAAAATTGACGCGGAAATCAGTAAAGACCCCCGTACAGGTAAACCAGTTTGCATCACATACGATCTAATAAAAGGAGAATGAACATGAAAAAATGGCTTTTATTCTTAGTTGCAGCATTAATGGTTATTTTAACGGCTTGTGGAAATGATGAATCATCGACTAAAGAAACATCGCAAGGTAAGGACGATGCAAAAAAATCGGGTACGATCAGCTATAAATCGGAAAACGGTACGGTTAAAGTTCCCGCCAATCCAAAACGCGTAGTCGTTTTATCGTTATTCGTGGGAGATTTAATGGAAATGGGTATCAACGTAGTAGGTATGGATTCATGGTCAAAAGATAACCCGGATTTCGCTAAAAAATATCCGGATGCTGAAGTGGTAGCGAGCACGGATTATGAGAAAATCATTGAACTTGATCCAGATTTGATCATCGGTTCTAATGATGTGGAAGACGTTAAAAAATTACAAGAGATTGCGCCAACCGTAATCTTCACATACGGTGCTTTGAATTACATCGACCAACGTATCGAAGTGGGTAAAGTAGTCAATAAAGAAGAGGAAATGACTAAGTGGGTTAAAGATTTCCAAGCACGTTCGAAAGTAGTAGGAGACAAAATCAAAGATAAAATCGGGGAAGATGCTACTATAACGGTTGCTGGTAACTCTGATAAGCAAATCTATTTATTTGGCGATAACTGGGGACGTGGAACGGAAATCCTGTATCAGGAAATGGGATTGAACATGCCAAAGGCTGTTAAAGATGTTGCCCTTGAGCCTGGATATTTTGGAATTTCCGAAGAAGTATTAGGTGACTATGTTGGGGATTATTTAGTCCTTAATTTAGTGAAAGAAGGACAAGATACTTCATTCATGGACTCAACTTGGTACAACAAAATACCGGCGGTTAAAGATAAAAAGGTATTTTATGCGGAAGGCTCTGCATTCTATTTCGCCGATGCCCATTCTTTCGATAAACAACTAGACTTCTTCGAAGAATCTTTTCTAGGTAAATAAGGGGAGATTCGATGAAAGTCTCCTATTCTATTATAAGCAAAATGGTTTTATCGTTCGTTGTTTTGATGGTGGTCGTGGTCTTGGCGTTAGGGTATGGTGCAGCAAATACGAGTTTTCAAGATTTATATGAAGCTGTTATCGGAAGAAGCGGTGGACCCTATTATGATGTGCTAAGAGAAATTCGTCTTCCTCGTGTCATCGCAGCATTCTTCGTGGGAGCCGCGTTGGCAGTTGCCGGGGCCATCATGCAAGGGATGACAAGGAATCCTCTTGCCGATCCGGGTCTACTCGGTCTGACTTCAGGTGCTACTTTAGCTCTTACCCTGGCATTGGCCTTCATTCCCGGAATCACCTTCTTAATGCTTATGTTCAGTTCTTTTATAGGTGCAATGATTGGTATGCTACTTGTATTTGGAATAGGTATCACGTCTAGAAACGGTTTATCTCCGCTAAAGCTCGTTTTAGCGGGAGCGGCCGTTTCTCTCTTTTTACAGGCCATTTCAAGTGGTATAGCCATTCTTTTCAATGTATCGAAAAATGTCAGTACATGGACGGCTGGAGGGTTGATCAGCACAACATGGGATGCTTTGATCATTGTCCCCTTCATCATCTTTGGTTTAGTGTTGGCGACTGTCTATAGCAAACCATTGACCGTCCTTAGCTTAAATGAAGAAGTGGCGAAAGGGCTTGGACAGAAGACGAAGAAGATCAAAGTGATTTTGATGTTCGTGGTCATCGTTTTAGCAGGAACGGCAGTAGCCCTGATAGGGAATTTGTCGTTCGTGGGCTTATTCATTCCGCATATCGTCCGGAAGATCGTGGGGGCGGATTACCGTTTGATCATCCCGATGTCGATTATAATCGGCGGAACCTTTATGGTTCTAACAGATTTCATTAGTAGAATCGTAATTGCTCCATTGGAAATCCCCATTGTTGCATTGGTCTCATTAATCGGGTTCCTATTCTTCCTGGTCTTGGTAAAGAAAGGAGGTCGAACTTTCTTTGCGTAAAAAAAGTAATGTACGATGGATGTATAGCTTAACGACCCTTTTACTGATCATAAGTATCCTTGCCGGCATCAGCTTAGGACCTTCCTCAGTCGGTATCTCTCAAATCATTCCGACGATATTGGGGGATGGGACATTCAAAGAGGAATTCATTCTCTTTTCCGTTCGGTTTCCTCGCGTCCTGGTCCTAACTTTAGCAGGGATGTCGCTGGCATTATCCGGTGCCATTTTACAGACATTGACCAAAAATGATCTGGCTGATCCTGGTATTATCGGTATCAATGCTGGAGCAGGGGTTGCAATTACCTTATTTTACTTGTTCGTCGACGCCAATTTAGACTCCTATACCTATCAGTTACCGGCAGTAGGTTTCTTAGGTGGGATCATTACAGCCGGGCTGATCGTCCTCTTCACGTTGGACAGGAAAAACGGTATCCAGCCGATCAAGCTCGTGCTGATGGGGGTCGGGTTTGCCTCGGCATTATCGGGATTAATGATCATCCTGGTTTCAAGCGCTAAACAGGAGGATGTCCAATTCATCTCCAAATGGCTTGCAGGGAATATATGGGGAGCCGATTGGCCCTTTATTCTAGCGCTTCTTCCCTGGCTACTGGTGGCGATACCGTTTTTACTTTGGAAGCAAAAGGCAATGAATCTCCTCGCTCTTAATGAAACGGTGGCGAAAGGGTTGGGCGTTTCCCTGAACCGGGATCGGGCCCTTTTGCTGATCATTGCGGTAGCATTGGCGGCTTCAGCGGTTTCGGTCGTTGGGAGTATTAGTTTCATTGGATTGATTGCTCCACATATCGCCAAACAGTTGGTCGGTTCCAAGCATCAGAGCTTTTTATTCTTATCTCCCATAATTGGTGCAGCCATCTTAGTTTTCGCTGATACAATAGGCCGCATCATTTATAGTGAACAAACCATTCCAGCTGGAATCATCGTCGCTATTATCGGAGCTCCTTACTTCCTATATTTATTAAGGAAGACAGCTTGATCGGATTAAAAAACCAGGTTTCCATTATAGGAACCTGGTTTTTTCTTTATCGTTTTAAAGGTACGGGATGTACGAGTGTTCGAGACTTCTTTTGAGGTGTGGTATTTTGACGGTGTAGAATCGCATTGATTTCGCCGCCGAGCATTAAGATCAAACCGGTCAGGTACAGCCATAACATTAAAACGATGACGCCCCCTAAACTGCCGTACGTGGACGAATAATTAGCGAAATTGCTGACATAAAAGGAAAAACCGATGGAAATGACAAACCAGAGTATTGTGGCCGTAATTGCTCCCGGAATGACGTGTTTGAACGGGAAGTTCTTATTCGGTGCGTAACGGTATAGAATGGCTAGCACGAAAGATATAACCGCAACGGCGATCACCCATCGCAATATACTGAATAGACTTTGTGTTTCTTCTGGAAGGGACACGACTTGTTCCATTAAATCGATGAGTACTTTCCCAAAGACGGGAAGAACCAGCATCACGATAAATGCGAAGACCAATCCTAATGTTAACAGGATGGAAATGAGGCGAGCCTTGATGAAGCTGCGCGTTTCTTCCACATCATAGGCAATGTTCATCGAATGAATAAATGCATTCATTCCATTTGAAGCGGACCAGATGGTACCAAGGATACCAAAGGTCAGCAAGCCGCCATTCCGTTCATTCAATATCTTGATGATATTCTCTTCGATGGTTTTCATCGTTTCCGATGGCATGAATGTCTTTAACGTATCCAAAGCTGTTTGCGTATCGATGTTCAAGTATGGCAAAATCGACAGCAATAAAATGAGCAAAGGGAATAGTGCGAGGAGGTAATAGTATGCCTGTTCAGCTGCCAATCCTGTGACACGATCCTCCTTGACTTCCTTGATGAGTTTCTTGCTAAAATCAATCGACTTATTCAATCGGCATCACTCCTGAAAAGTTTCTTCGTTTATCTGCTTCTTTTCCCTCAGATGGGGTACCTTAACCCTCCTGAGAGGAAATATTGTAAAGCAGTTACCCATTTACTATTCGAAAATCTCTTCCAACATGTCGATGGGATGGAAAATAAGAAGGGATGACTGGGTGGAAGGAGACACATATAGCAGGCTATCAATCTAAGTAACTCTGAGAATATCGAAAAAGGTCCAGACGTAGGTGTCTGGACCTTTTTCGATTAGCCTTCTTTTTGTTGTTCTTTTTGGACTTTTGGCGGCGTCCATTTGAAGATTTTATTGAGGATATTATATATATGCTTGGATTCTTTCGTAAGGACTGGTCCAAGAATCGCTAATGTCAGCACATATAATGCCGCAAACGGGGTTAGGATAGGCATCAAACCGCCGGCAATGCCTAGGTTTGCGAGAATGATGGAGAATTCACCGCGTGAAACGATCGTCAAGCCGATATTGGCTGAGGCTTTATGGGACAAACCGGATTTACGTCCAGCAATCATACCAGCAACGAAGTTACCGATAATGGTAATGATGACGGCTCCAAGTACCATCCAGACTGCTCCACCTAGCGTTGTCGGATCGATACTCAATCCAAAGCTGAAGAAGAATATGGCTCCAAAGAAGTCCCTGAAAGGAATGACAAGTTTTTCGATGCGGTCACTATGTTCCGTTTCAGAAAAGACGAGTCCGAGCAGTAATGCGCCGATTGCTTCTGCAACATGAATCGTTTCAGAGAAACCTGCGATAAAGAACAGTAAGGCGAATACGACAATGATGAAAATCTCATCAGAGGTAATATTGAATAATTTGTTGAGGAAACCGGATGCTTTTCGAGCGATGACGAAAAATAATAGCATATATCCGATTGCGATAAACGTAGATAATAATGTTCCCCAGACTGAACCGGATGAGCTTAATACCAATCCTGATACGACGGATAAATAAACGGCAAGGAATATATCTTCAAACATGATGATTCCCAGGATAAGTTCCGTTTCGTTATTACCGGTCCTTCTTAAATCAACAAGTACTTTGGCTACTATGGCACTTGATGAAAAGCTGATGATCCCGGTTAAAATGAGGACTTCTTTCAGTGGAAGACCCATGAGGAAACCATAAGCCATCGCTAAACCAACGTTTATGACAATATAGATGGATCCGCCTGTCACGATGTTTTTTCCGGATTTCATCAATTTTTTTACAGAAAATTCAAGTCCTAAATAGAATAGAAGGAAAAGAATACCGACTCTTCCGAGGAAGGCAATGATCTCTTCACTTTCGATGAAGCGTAAATCGATCATTCCAAAATGCGGGGCATGAGGTCCTACCAACATGCCGACGATAATTAAGATGGGTACATTCGATATTTTGAATTTCCCTGCTATAAGAGCTGCGGCTGCAACCAATAATAGGGCCGTTCCTACTTCGAAGACTAAGTGATCCATATGTACTTAGTCACTCCTTTCGTCGGTCAGTAATTCTCTAATCAGATTTTTGATGTCTTTTCTTTCACCAGAGATGACCAGCGTGTCGCCTGCAGCAATGATTGAATCAGGACCCGGGTTATTCAGTTGTTTTTTCCCTTTTTTCGAATGGGCGATAACCGTCACGTTGTAATTGTTACGAATGTCAATGTCACCAATCGTTTGGTTAATCGCTTTGGAACCTGGTTCCACTTTGAACCATTCGATGACCAAGTCACCTAATGACATTTCGATTGTTTCGAGTGCCTGTGGTTTATAAATCATACCGCCGATGATGGACGCCATTTGACGCGCTTCCTGATCATTGAGTGTGATGCTTGAAATAACATCCTCATGATCGGTATCAAAGTGGTATAACTCCCTACGGCCATCATCGTGAATGACAATCACTAATTTTTCATCATTTCTCGTGATAATCTCGAATTTCTGGCCTATACCAGGAAGTTCGCTTTCTCTAATTTTCACTTGAATTCCTCCTTAAAATGGTGGTTTGAGATTACAAAAGATAGAAATATGCTATAAATTCACGTCGATGATCGTCTTGAATTTACTCTCCTTGGAGATGCCAATGTACTTCAGTGTCTCGGATGGACTAGAATGATGGTAATGCTTTTGGATTAAGGCGAGGGAGACCCCTTGCTTATAGGCGTGATATCCAAATGTCTTACGCATTGAACTGGCCCCATATTTACCAATCAATCCGGCACCTTCCACGGCATCATGGATGATTCGGTGTGCCTGTTGGCGTGTGATCGGTTTTTTTGTCTTAGGTGATAAAAACAAAAATTGGCCTTCCATCACTTTCGAGTCTTTGATGTATTCTTGTAAAGCTGTCCGGACTTTCTGATTCAAATAGATTTGAGTGACCTCGTCATTTTCCAAGCGGTGCTCATAAAACTCTTTAACTTTACCCGTTTCATCGAGAACGCTTGCCACGGTCACTTCCAACATCTCATTGATTTTCATTCCCGTATTGATTCCTAAAACAAATAACAAATAATCGCGGCTGGAGTGAGATCGCAAGTAACTTTTGATCTTGCTGATTTCATTGACATCCTTAAAGGCTTCTACATATTCCATAATTCTTCTCCTCTTACCAATGTAACTTAATTATATTATAACACAAGTTATGTTACATTGCATCCAATGATACTTGTTACTAAAACTCTGTTTTTTGGCGTTGCCCTTCATGGTCTTGTAAATACTTCGTGGCAAGTAGTGAAATCAGGAGGATGAGTTCAAATCCGTTCATGTACGCATCGCTTTTGATAGGGAGAGGAACGGCGCTACCGATGGTCATGATGACCGTACCTAGCAAATACCATATCCATTTTTGTTTTCGCCAGATCAAGAACCCCGAAATAATCAGTACGAGGGAGATGATCAATACCATGATGGGCGGTCCGCTCGTCGGCTCTGAACTGGTATAACTTAAAACCCCATACTTCCAATCGGCCTCCAGTTTAAGCCCAAGCGTTTCAGTGAATAATTCAAAGCATATTAGGGCGATCACCAATACGTAACTGATATACTTGGCAAGTTTTCTTTGGGCCCACGCGATGTCGGCCTTTTTCAGGGAATCCCAAGCAAAGAGAACTAATGTGGGCGTGAAGAGGGCATGTCCCCAAAAGCGGGCATAGCTGATTGATTCCAGAAAGTGCCCCATTCCGATATACCGTCCGAGTGCGAGCAGGGTGTTATCCACGATTAGCCCGAAAATCACGAGTAAGAGAACGTTGGAAGCAGAGAGCCATCCGTATTTATTAGCGAGGGTGATTCCCCAAATGAAAAGGGCCACATATCCGGCTAGATAGAAGAAGTAAAGAAAAGTATCCAAATTCTGGCCTCCTTTTTTTATGTATTCTTTACTGAATGGAAAAGAAATATATCTGGCATGGCTAAATAGCTTTTTAGGCATGAAAAAGAGGGAACCCCCTAATAAGGATTCCCTCTCGCATACTATCAATAAACGGCTTTTTGTAATTTGGTAATGATCTCGAGTGAACGACCTGTCCCAATGGCAACAGATTCAAGCGGACTATCGGCAAGCTCGACGGGCACGATGAGTTCTTTCATCAACCAATCTTGCATCCCGCTAAGCAAGGCTCCGCCCCCGGAAAGGACCACGCCTTGGTCGACGATGTCCCCACTTAATTCAGGAGGGCATTCTTCCAACGTGGAACGGATGGCTTCTAAAATATGAAGCAAGGATTCTTGAATGGCTTCCTGAACTTCCAAGGACGTAATCGTAATGGGCTTTGGAAGACCCGTCACGAGGTCACGCCCCCTGACTTCCATGGTCAATGGAGAATGGTCGATGAGCGCGTAGCCGATTTCCATTTTTATTTGTTCGGCAGTTCGTTCCCCAATCAATATGTTATGTTTTTTTCTTACATATTGACAGATATCCTCATCCAGTTGATCGCCACCGATACGGACCGAATTACATGAAACGACTCCACCATACGAGATGATCGCTACCTCAGTCGTACCGCCACCAATGTCGACGATGACATTCGCGACCGGTTCTTCTACAGGAAGTCCAGCTCCTATGGCAGCAGCAACGGGCTCTTCGATCAGATGAACCTGTTTGGCTCCGCAATTTTTAACCGCATCCTGAATGGCCCTTCTTTCAACGGATGTGGAACCGGATGGCGTACATACGACCACATTCGGTTTACGGATCGATAAGCCGATCGCCTTGCTAGCTTTTTTCATGATTTCCTTAAGCATTTGTGCGGTCACATCGAAATCCGCAATGACCCCGTCTTTCAATGGGCGGATGGCGACGATATGGCCAGGTGTCTTCCCAATCATATTCTTCGCTTCCAGGCCGACTGCCAATACTTTATTAGTCACTATATCTATGGCCACTACTGATGGCTCATTGAATATGATTCCTTTGTTTTTACTGTAAACGAGTGTATTTGCCGTTCCTAAGTCTATACCAATTTCTGTATTTGATAACATCTAGTCACCCCTCCATAAGAGTTTTGACCCCTATATAATGATTCTACCTCTAATGGTAAGTTTATGGGGGTAGGAAATGGAGTTAGATTATGGAATCTGGACTTTAGTCTTTTCATACAGGGAAAACATGATGAAATATAGAACGGCACTCAAGACGGCAAGGATACTGATCATGAGGAATGTCCCATTATATCCAATCCACCCTGTCATCGGTATGGCTAGTGGGGCAAGCATCCTGCCAATGGTGAAACGTAAGCTTGATGCAGCGAAATACTGGCCACGCATATGTGCTGGGGCCAATTTCGAAACAAATCCTTGCTGGATGCCGGCCGTTAATAGCTCGGCAATGGAAAATAAGGCGATGGCGATAAATAATCCCCAAACCCATTGGGTCGCACCAAATAAAATCATGGAAAAGCTGTATATCAGAGAAGAGATGATGAATACATTTCTTTCTTTATACATGGATGCCCATTTCGTGACGGTAATGGTTAAGAGGGCCACGAATAATCCATTTTCCGCAAGCAAGAACCCGAAAATCTGCTCTTCCTGTAGTGTGATCGAAAATATGGATTGCGGAACGACCATTTCATTAATATAGACAGGGAACAAAAGGTCGAGCTGCATGAACGTTTGATAGACCAAGACGCCTGCGATGATGAAAAGTAGAAACACCTTATCACGGAAAATGACTTGATAGTCTCGTAGTTGGTTCAGTAAAAAAGAGAATCCGTTAACCCTTTTTCCTGATCCCTTTTCCTGAATGGATAGGAGAGCCGTTTCTTTGACCCATGTTTGCAGGATGAAACCTAACAGGATATTGATGATGGCAGCAAGGGCTAACAGTTCGAAACGGTGGGTCGCATAAAAAATCCCTCCCAAAATCGGACCTATGACCACGGCAATATTGATGGACGTATAAAATACGGCGAAGACGCCACTGCGGTCTTTTTCTGGAATCACATCAGCGACCATTGCCTGGCTGGCAGGGTTATAAAAGGCGCTGAATATGCTGACGGCGGTGAAGCTGATAAACCCGATGCTGGGCGAATCCAGCCAAGGGGAGCTCGCCCATGCAAAGAATATGTAGGCAATGCCTTGGCCGAAGGTGGAAATGACCATCATCCGCTTTCTTCCGAATCGATCAGCACAATATCCCCCGAATAAATTGGCCACAACCGCAAAGAACTGCGAGAAAATCAGCAGTAATCCAGCGGTTGTTTTCCCGAACGATTCGGAGAAGTAAATCGCAAGGAACGGAAAAAACATCCAAAATGATATATTGACGACAGATTCCCCGGCAAGGCGAATCTTTAAGTTCGTATCCCAATCTCGTAAACGCATAGTAGAATTCCCATACTTTCTGTTATTTTCCCCATCATACTCTGAGTTTGAAATGAAGACAAGACAAGGGATAAATTCCGTCAAATAAGTTATGGTACTATGTAAGTGGAATTTTTATAGATAAGAAGGTTATGGAATTGAAGACATTCATATCGGATCATAAGAGTTTAAGAATGACTTTCACAGCTTTACTGGCGTTTCTAGGAGGGTACCTGTTCGACAAACTTGGCATCTATTTACCATGGATGCTCGGACCGTTATTTGTGGTGATGATCGCAAAAATCAAATGGGGACACTCGATGTTGTGGTCGAGAACGCTAAGGAGCACAGGACTGATCATCCTCGGCTTACAACTGGGCAGTTCATTTACGAAACGATCGTTACATGAAATGAGCGAATATTTGCCCGTCATGCTTTTTACAACGGTGGTGCTGATTTTGTTCACCGTAGTAACAGGCTTGTTCGTAGGAAAAAGAATGAACCTATCGATGAGCACCTCGCTTCTTGGAAGCTTCCCGGGAGGCCTGTCTCAGATGGTGATCCTGAGCGAGGAAATGAAAGACAGTGACGAAACGGTTGTCGGCTTCATGCAGACGCTTCGGGTCATTCTCGTCATATCGATCGTACCTTGGCTCGTCACCCATGTCATGTCTGTGGATTCCGAAGCAACGGCAACGATGGCAAAAGGGCCGTTCTTTATGTTTGATTATGACGGGACCTTGGCACTCCTACTGATTGCAGCTCTGGCGTTATTCATTTTCATAGCCATAAAGGTTCATTTCCCACTTCCTTTCCTTTTAGGCCCACTCATTGCGGCGGCTCTGTTCAATTTGACAGGATCTGAGGCACCACATATTCCAGGCTTCTGGTTGAACTTGTCCCAGCTTCTGATTGGTGCCCATCTGGGATTCACATTGAAAGTCGATAATCCACGGCTTTTCAGGAAGATGTTCGCGGTGGTTTTCGTGAGTAATGTTTTGCTAATCGGTTTTTGTTACTATCTTGCGGTTTACTTTTCACCAGTCCTATCCTTGCCGGCCAATGAATTGTTTTTAAGCATGGCCCCGGGTGGTGTGGCAGAAATGGCGGTCACGGCCATGTCTGTTTCCGTTGATGTATCCGTGGTCACAAGCTTTCACTTATTCAGGATTTTATTCATCTTGTTTTTAGTGTCGCCACTCATCAAAGTGCTGGATCGGAGACAGGGAAGACAGAAAAGGCGGGAGTGAGGGCTCCCGTCTTTTCCGTCTGCCTCAATGAAAAAGTTATCATCCATTGGTTTTAATTTCGTAAACGTCATGTGTTCATGATAAGATAAAAAAATTACATACTGGTAAGGTAGGATGTAGTCAGCCAAACCTGCCGCCAGCTTTCCTTTTGGCCACCTGATATATGGAGGTTTTTTTTTGAACATTATCGCAAATACAGTTAAAAAAATCGGTTACAAGAAAGTTTGGGTGTACATCATCATTGCCCTTTGTTTTGTCGCTTCCGTTTTCTTTGTGACTCACAATTATTCTTTCTATGAAGGCCCTATAGCCAAAGTCATCAAGACAAATCTGGAAAGTACAACGGAAATGGATGACATGTATCTCAATGAAGATCGGCTATTTACACAGAGTATCGTAGCCCAATTGCAAAATGGAGAAGAAAAAGGACAGCTTATCGCGTTAAAGAATGAATATTCCTCATCTGGTGCCTATGATCAAGAATACAAAGTTGGAAATGATTTATTCGTTTCGATCGATGCAAAAGATGGAGAGGGCCCGGAATTAGCCGGAACGATTAAAGATGTCAAACGTGATAAATATGTGGTGATTGTGGCATGGGTGTTTATTTTTACCCTCCTGATCGTTGGTCAAAAGCAGGGGCTGCTTTCCGTTATAAGTTTGTTGGTCAATGCCGTTTTGTTGTCCTATGCCCTGGACTTTTATATGAGTACATCAGGCATCAGTTTGGTCTGGATATGCGGCATAGCGATCATACTATTTACGGTCCTTTCCCTCTTACTCGTTAACGGTTTTAATGAAAAGACATACGCAGCCATCATTGCGACGCTCATAGGGACTTTTTCCTCGTTGTTCATTACCTATCTTGCTATGTGGGTAACGGGAGAAAATGGCCTCCGATATGAAGAAATGCAATTTCTCACCAGGCCTTATAAAATGGTGTTTTATGCAGGCTTGTTTATCGGATCGTTAGGAGCTGTGATGGATATAGGGATTACCATGTCTTCTTCGATCTTTGGGTTGTATGAAAAGAATAATGACATATCCGTAAAAGCCCTGAAAGCCTCTGGATTGGAAATAGGGAAAGATATTATGGGAACCATGACGAATATTTTGTTTTTTGCTTACATAAGCGGTTCCATCCCCGTGATTCTTTTGTATTTGAAGAATGCTTCCACGTTGGGATTCACCCTTTCCATGAACCTATCATTAGAATTGGCCCGTGCCCTTGCCGGGGGGATTGGCATCGTGTTAACGATTCCGATAGGTTTATATATTTCGATCTATTTCGTTAATCGAAGGAAGGGAAGAACATGAATGTATTGGTATTACTAGCAGGCATATTATTTATCTTGATGATCTCGATCGGTGGTAAAAAAGGGGCACGTTCATTTTTTGCTTTATTCTTGAACTTTGGTGTGTTGCTTTTTGCCATCTTCTTTATGAAAAATCCACATAATGATCCGTATATCGTCACATTGATTGCATGTACGGTGATTAGTTATATCACTTTGTTCTTTATTAATGAAGTAAACAGTACGACCAAGACAGCCTTCGTTTCTACGATCATCACGATTGTCATCGTCCTCTTCTTTATCGTCGTGGTGACGGAACGTGCGATGATCCAGGGGTTTGGTGAAGAAGAAATAGAAGAGCTTAGCATCTTTTCCCTTTATATAGGTGTGGACTTTTTGAAGGTAGGCGTTTCAGTCATTATCATGAGTACGATTGGCGCCATTATCGACACAGCCATGGCCATTTCGTCTCCCATGCGGGAAATGTTTCTCCACCATCCATCCAGCACCAGGAAAGATTTATTTAAATTTGGAATGAGCATTGGGAGGGACATCCTGGGAACCAGTACGAATACATTGTTCTTTGCTTTCTTTGGTGGCTATCTGGCATTGCTTATCTGGTTTAAGGACTTAGCTTATTCTGTTGGAGAAATCGTCAATTCGAAAATATTCAGTGCTGAAATGATCACGATATTTTGTGCGGGAACGGGTGTAGCCCTTGTGATTCCTATTACGGCATGGATAACGGCTTACTACTTAGTGAAAAAAAGGGGGAAGGTAAAGGTCGTGTAGTTCCCTAAGGTCCTAATGAAAAACGAATAGAGTGGAGAAGGCCGCCAATCTCAACGGGTGGCCTTTTTGCTGTTGTTACGGTTCCAGAAAGGGCATATGACAATCCTTATTCATCATACCTATAGAAAAAAAGATGAAAGTATGTGATTGGTTGACTACAAAAAAACAACATCAAATTGTATTCTATAGCATCAAAGGTTCATCCATCAAAAACTTTTTAATCATCGATCTCATAACGGGTACTGGGATTTATTACGCGGTCAAAATTATTTCTGCCCGCGTAATAATGGGGATGGTAGGAAGTGTCATTGGAACGGAGGGCATCAAATGGGTACCTAAACTTTGGAGAAACAAGTGAACTCATCCAAAGGGAAGGGATAAACACGACTGTTTAAAATAACCGTTTCTTCCCTTTTTGTCATAAATTGTCCCTATATTGCGAAATATGCGATAGAATGGTTGCTGTATAAGGATGAATATAGGGAGACTTTGTGAAAAAAGATAGAATTTTTACATTCAATCTATCGGAATAGTAAAATAATCCTCACTTTTTCCGAACTTTATCCGATATAAGGAGCAGACGAGATTTTATATGAATGGGTGAGTATGATGGATATAACATCGGTTGTAGGTATAGTTCTTGGTATAGTGGCTATTTTAGTGGGAATGGTTCTGAAAGGCGTAAGCGTAACGGCACTGATTAACCCGGCAGCTATCATGATTATCATTGTGGGGACAGTGGCTGCGGTTGTAACGGCTTTTCCTTTATCTGAATTGAAAAGATTGCCAAAAATATTGAAGATCCTTTTCCTTGAACAAAAGCTGACAAAGCCTGAAGAATTGATTAAAACCTTTTCCGAATGGGCGGTCATCGCCAGGAAAGAAGGGTTATTGGCCTTGGAAACCATATCGGATCAGGTGGATAACACCTTTTTGAAAAATGGGTTGAACCTTGCAGTGGAAGGTCAGAGTGCTGATTATATTCGAGATATATTGGCTGAAGAAATAGAGGCAATGGAAGAACGTCACCACAGTGGAGCCGCCATCTTTAGCCAGGCAGGCACCTATGCCCCGACGCTTGGCGTATTGGGTGCTGTTATCGGGCTGATTGCGGCATTGGGGAACATGGCTGATAGCGAGGCATTGGGGCACGCGATATCTGCCGCTTTCGTTGCGACCCTTATGGGGATTTACACAGGATATGTGTTATGGCATCCCTTTGCGAATAAGCTGAAACGGAAATCGCAACAGGAAGTCCGCATCAAGGAAATGATGATTGAAGGGATTTTGTCGATCATCGAAGGAGAAGCGCCAAGGACGATTGAACAAAAACTAACATCTTATTTGCCTGCTGGAGATCGTAAAAAGTGGTTAGAAGGCGATGTGAGAGAAGATGGCTAGGCGGAAAAAGAAACAAAAGCATGACGAACATATTGATGAGTCTTGGTTGGTCCCCTATGCGGATATATTGACGCTGCTTCTGGCTCTTTTCATCGTTCTATTTGCATCAAGTTCGGTGGATGCAGTCAAATTCCAACAATTGTCCAATGTGTTTAACCAAGTGTTCACGAGCGGAACGGGATTCATGGAATACCCGAGTGACTCCCCCAGTAATAATCCCACGTCCCCTGAACAAATGACAGGGATTAAAGGGACGAAGGGGCAGGGTAAGAGCGAGGAACAACAACTTATGGAAGTACAGAAACGGGTTAATGCCTATATTCAGGAAAATGATTTAGTGGACGAGCTTGATACGAACCTTACGGATGAAGGCATGTTGATTTCCATCAGGGATAATGTGCTGTTTGAATCGGGAGTATCGGAAGTGAGAATTGAAGATCGCAGAATTGCCAAAGAGATTTCGAGTCTGCTTGTTATGGACTTGCCTCGGGGCATTGTCATAAGCGGCCACACCGACAATGTTCCCATTAAGACGTATCGCTATGATTCGAATTGGGATTTAAGCGTCATGCGTGCAGTGAACTTCATGAAGCTGCTCCTTGAGAATACGAATTTGGATCCTGAGATGTTCAGTGCTAAAGGCTACGGGGAATTCAAGCCGGTCGCATCCAATAAGACGGCACAAGGCCGGGCTAAAAATCGACGGGTTGAGATTTTGATCGTTCCACGTACCCCGATAAATGAGTGAGAACCTGTCTGGAATGGACAGGTTTTTCTTTACGAAGGAGTTTTTATGGAAAGAGAATTTACTAATGTGATGGAAGAAATCGTAGTCGCTTGGGTCCAGATACTAATGGCCGGTACGGATTATCAAACATTTTGTCCATGTAATAAATGCAAGAATGATATCATCACCATTTCGTTGAACGCCCTTCCCACTTATTACGTAACGACGGATGAAGGGCGGAGAATCGTATTCGACAGGTTGAATACGGAAGAAAACAGGAAATGGATCAACAAGAGAATTATCAGTGCGATTCATGTGGTGGGCAAATACCCGAAGCACCAACTATAGACGACAATACGTGATAAGAGATCAAGACTCTTATCTCTTTTTTTATTTAGGCTGTTTTCTCAAAGGTTGTTGCTATGGAGAAAAGTGGGCCTTCTTCCACAATTGCGCCCTTTAACGGAAGACTTGATTTCAAGATAAATTTCTCTGGACTCATCATTCCGAAATCTTTATACTAAACTACATGAACGGAGGTGTTATAAATTGGGTAGAAATATTAGTTTTAACAAAGAACATGCCTTAGATAAAGCTATGTATTTATTTTGGGAAAAAGGTTATGACGCTACATATATCTCAGATCTTATTGAAACAATGGGAATAAGTCGGTCTACTCTCTATACTAGTTTTGGTGATAAAGATGAACTATTTAAACTCGTTTTAGAGCATTATAAAAACTTTGGCTCTCGAAAGAGAGATTTACTTTTTAATGGAATAAACACAAAAGTATCACTTAAATCTTTTTTTTATCAACATATTGAAAAATGCTATTCAGATGACATTCCTAAAAGTTGTATTATAACTAATTCTTCATTGCTTATTGGACACATTGATCCTTCCATAGAAAAAATACTTATATATGATTTTAATGAACTTGAAAAAGTATTTAAGCAAGTTATTGAAAAAGGAAAAGACAATGGAGAAATTTCACAAGAAGCAAACTCTGAATTAGTGGCATATTCTTTATTAAGTTTAAATCATAGTATTAATTTAATGTCCAAGTATAAAAAAGAAAAAAATCTAGCCTATAATTTAGTGGATAAGACTATTGAAGACCTATAGTCTTTCTTTTTTAAGCTTTTTGGAACGAACGTACCAAAAAATAATAAACAAAAGGAATGATGAAATTGACTAAGAAGATAAATTTTCTAATATTTATTTTGGCAATTAGTTGTGGTTCACTTGCTGCTAATATTTATTATGCACAACCAATTGTACAATTCATTGCAAAAGATCTGAACATCTCTTCTGATTTATCTGGATTGCTCACTACCTTTACACAAATTGGGTATGGATTGGGCTTATTTTTCATCGTACCAATGGCTGACTTATTTAAAAGTAAGAAAATAATAGGAATTCTTATCGGGCTTACTATTATTTCATTAATTGGTATGCTAATTTCGACAAATGGAATTATTTTCACAATATTAACAACCATAATTGGCATTGGAGCATGTGTGGCTCAAATGTTAGTTCCACTAACAATGAGGATTGTACCCATTGAAGAGACAGGTAAATATGTGGGTAAAGTGATGAGTGGTTTATTGATTGGGATTATGATTGCTCGCCCTTTATCTATCGGAATAGCTGACTGGTTCGGATGGAGAATGGTATTTCTTTTTTCATTAATCACGCTAGTTGCCGTATTACTGTTAATTATAAAATTTTTGCCCAACTATGAGGTAGTAACGTCTAGTAACATGTCATATCCATATTTAATCGCTTCTATGGTGAAGTTATTAATAAATACATCTCCTTTACAACAAAGAGCTTTTTATCACGCATGTTTATTTGCAACATTTAGTCTCTATTGGACGATAATGCCAATATTATTAAGGTCTGAGCCACTAAATTTTTCGAATAATGAAATTGCATTAATTGGCTTTGTTGCAATAGCTGGAGCTTTGTTAGCTCCTACTATTGGTAAAATAGCAGATAAAGGTTATATTTTTACAATGACGAATGTATCAATGGCGCTCGTACTATTATCTATCTTACTATTATTTTTTGTTCAAGATCATTCACTATTGAGTATAATTTTAATTCTTATCTCCGGAATTAGCATCGATATTGGGGTATCAGGAAATTTATTATTAGGTCAAAAAGTTATCTTTGGTTTGAATCCCGAAATAAGAAACAGACTTAATGGATTATATATGACTATTTTCTTTTTGGGAGGAGCCTTTGGTTCATGGATTGGAAGTTATACTTACTATAAATTTAATAGTGAAGTAGCTTTACTCATTGGAACAGCCTTGCCTTTATTCGCCTTATTAGTTCATTTAATAAAAAATAATACAATAAACTTATCGAAAACCAAAAGCAAATACATGTCCTAACGCATGTCCTAACTATTAATGTACCCCAAAAGTTAGAGTGAAAATCTAATTTTCAGGGTACATTAGTAGCATTATCTTCTACATCATGAGCAAATTAATCACTATTATTGCTTATCTTTATTCGTTTTGGCCCATGCCAAAAATAAGATTATAACCAAAGCACCTCATAAATTTCTCCACTGCCTTATTGTATAATCCTATTCTTCAATTATTCTATAAGGTAGTTTGAGTATTTTTTTAGAATGTCATTTATATTCAGTTTTATTTAAAGTTGTTGCTCCACAATCTGGCCCGATTGTTGAATACCATTCTTTACCCAAAACAATAAAGTTTACGAAAACAGCCTTTATTTAAAAGGATTATAGTAGTACATGCTACTGAAGGGGTGCTTTTGTAAAAACAAGTTTTAAGAAGCAAGCATTCGATAGGGACTACCATGGGAGACTTCTATGAAGAGGGCAATTTATGTGTTTAATCCTGTCCAATCAGGGAATATAAATAAAGTAAGTTCATTCGATCAAAATTGAGGAGATGAATTTTTTTATGAGTAAGAAAATAGCATGTGTAGTAACTGATATGGTTGAGGATTCAGAGTATAGTGAACCGGTCAAAGCTTTTAAAGAAGCGGGTCACACGGTAACGGCGATTGAGATGGAAAAAGGCAAAACGGTTAAAGGGAAACAAGGTGACGTTGAAATTACAATCGATGAAAGCATAGATTCTGTGAAAGCGGAAGACTTTGATGCGTTGCTTATCCCAGGTGGATTTTCACCGGATATTCTACGGGCGGACGAACGCTTTGTAACGTTCACCAAGGCATTCATGGATGCCAAGAAACCCGTGTTTGCCATCTGTCATGGACCACAGCTGTTAATTACGGCTAAAGCCCTTGAAGGACGCCATGCAACAGGCTATACATCCATCAAGGTTGATATGGAATATGCAGGTGCAACATACTTGGACAAAGAAGTCGTCGTGTGCGGCGACCAACTTGTTACAAGCAGGACACCTGAGGATCTTCCGGCATTCAATCGGGAATCACTCAAGTTATTAAAATAATAAAAAAATCCTGGCAGCCGCCAGGATTTTTTTATTTATAAGGTTTTTGGATTCATATACTTCTATCTTTGCAGTAAAATAAAAGAAGAAATGAAAAAAGGAAGTGTAACGATTGATCGTAATAAAGTCTGAACGTGAAATTCAAGCGATGCATGAATCAGGGAAGATTTTAGCTGCTTGTCATAGGGAAATTGCAAAATTAATCGCACCAGGTGTGACAACATGGGAAATCGAGGAATTCGTGGAAGGATTCTTGAAGAAACATGGCGCCAAACCTGAACAAAAGGGCTACAAGGGATATGAATACGCGACATGTGCAAGCATTAACGAAGAAATCTGTCATGGTTTTCCCCGCAAAAAGCCATTGAAGAATGGGGATATCGTCACGATTGATATGGTCGTGAATTATAATGGGGCACTTTCGGATTCAGCCTGGACGTATACAGTCGGCAAGGTTTCCAAAGAAACGGAACATTTAGTGGAGGTAACGAAGGAATCCCTATATAAGGCCATTGAAGTGTCTGTCGCTGGTAATCGTATTGGGGACATTGGGCATGCCATCCAATCTTATGTGGAGGCGGAAGGTTTCTCTGTCGTCCGTGATTTTATCGGCCACGGAATTGGGAATGTCATACACGAAGAACCGCAAGTCCCTCATTATGGATTGCCGCACAAAGGCCCGCGCCTTAAGGAAGGCATGGTCTTCACGATTGAACCGATGGTGAACGTAGGTACATATAAGGCTACTCGAGATCCGAATGGATGGACGGCTTCGACTGCCGACGGGAAGTACTCGGCACAATTCGAGCACACGATTGCCATCACAAAGAATGGCCCGCTAATTCTGACGGAACAATAAGCAATAAAGGCAAGAGGCACCCTTCATTATAGGATGCCTCTTGCCTTTATTCGTGTTTTTTTACCTGCTTGATGAACCATTCAGCAAAACGTTCGGAATCCAGTGGGAACACGGGAACCTCTGCCAAGCTTGTTGCTTGTTCAAGGCAGGCGGGCCAAGCCACCACGGCCTGAATATTGGTGAGCTGTTTCAGTAATGAAAAGTCCTCTTCCTCTTTAACGAGGATGACCTTAGGAAAGTCCTCCCGCTTATATCCCTCAATCAAAATCACGTCGGGGTGGAAAATCTCCAATAAGTGAAGCAACTCCGGGAGCGTGGCCCCAGATTTGAAATTCCCCAGCAACTCAATGGAACCGTCTCCTTCCACGAGTGAAGCAGCCGCTCCAGCCTGAAAGTGCTTAGTGGAGTCTTTCTCACCTGTATTGTCCGGCTTGCCACCATGGCCATGATGCTTCAAGACGGCCGTCTCCAGATTTTCTATCCGAAGCTCTTGAATCAGTTTGGTAATGAACGTCGTTTTCCCTCTATTTTGGTAACCGACTACTTGAAATAGGAACGGTCTCACCAAGGCCAGATTGATCCTTCTTGATCATCAAGAAGCAGGACATCCACGCTATCCCCCGTTTTAAATCCGCGTGTTCCGCCAGGGAGTACTGTAAGCGAATTCGCCCCAGCTAGGCTTGTGGTGATATTCGATTTATCGACGCCGCTAGGGACGACACGAAGCTGTCCGTTTTCATAATACATGCGTGTACGAAGGAGGCGGGAGAATGGGTTGGCCTTCAGGAAATCTTCAGCCAGCACAGCTTGTTCCTTCCGTAAATGCGGTTGTCCGGAAAACAGCATGGTACGGATGATTGGCCGGGCAAACAATTCAAAACCGACATAGCTTGCAGATGGATTACCGGATAAGCCGAATAAAAACTTGTTCTCGTGAACGGCTACCGTCGTCACGCTACCAGGACGCATGGCTACTTTATTGAATAAAACGTCAGCACCGAGCTTCTTATAGATGTCAGGAAGAAGGTCAAAATCTCCGACAGACACGCCGCCTGTTGTGATGAGGAGGTCGACTTCTTCCAAGGCAGT
Source organism: Peribacillus sp. NPDC097197 (assembly GCF_050278025.1). Taxonomy (NCBI): domain Bacteria; kingdom Bacillati; phylum Bacillota; class Bacilli; order Caryophanales; family Bacillaceae; genus Peribacillus; species Peribacillus sp. NPDC097197. Next base: position 61,492 of record NZ_JBNNST010000010.1, read on the forward strand.
GGAAATGGCCTCGTAGCTTATGTCAAACTCGTCCTTGAGCTTCCCGTAGAAACGGACTTCCCCACCTGCTCTTTGGATTTGGGCGGAGATGGCATGAGAGTTACTATTCCGGATTTTTCCAGGTTGCAAGGGTTCATTGACATCAAGCAGTTCAGATCCAGTCGCGAATAGGCCCACGACGGGCTTCTTCGCAACAGGAACTTCGGCATACCCGAAAGTAGCAAGCAACCCGATGATGCCAGGATTGATCATCGTGCCTTTTTTGACTAGGATATCGCCTTTCTTCGCGTCTTCCCCTTTAATGGACACGTTTTCGCCATGCTTCAGAGAACGTTTGAAAGAAATATATTTCTTTCCGTCTTTTTCAAATTCTTTCGTTAGCTCGAGCATGATGACGGCGTCACATTCCGTCGGCATCTGGGCGCCGGTCATGATGCGGGCCACTTGATTTTTCTGTACAGGAATGGTCGAGACCATTCCGGCGGCCAACTCTTCAATGACCTCGAACTCCAGCGGATTATCTAGGGATCCTTCGGCTGTATCCGCGGATCGTAGTGCAAATCCATCATAAGGTGAGCGGTTGAAGTGGGGAACATCATTTGTGGCGACAATATCCTGCGCCAAATAGCGGTAGTGGCAGTCCTCAAGAGGGACCATCTCCATTTGTCCTTCCAATGCATGTTTCATGATCTTATCTAGCGCTTCACTCAGCTTGATGGGTGTTCTTCTTTCTACCATACTTATCGCTCCTATCTGAAATCGTTACTATGTATTGTTATTCAAGTATAGCAAAAAAATAAAAAAATCCTCACAAGGAAGGGAGGATTTCAAAGATTTATTTATTGCGTAATTTTCCAAGTTCTTCTGCAATGGCTTCCATTTCACGGACACTAAAATTCGTTTTCTTCATGACCAAAGTATAAATATCATGAAGTTCTTCATACATTTCGATATCGAAATGGGTGGATTTTATCGCACCAAAGTTCATTACTCTTAATTTGTCCTTTATTGCTTCGACCATGTACTCGACGCTCTCTGCCGTATTCTGTGATAAATCCAATTCTATCATCCTTCCACACATTTCTAAATTATTTTTATCTTTGCATGATTGCCCTTATAAGTCAATGGGAATTCATGCAGATATATCTTGTGACTTCCTGCTTGGAAACGTTTTAAAGCGCTCTGGTTTGGGAAAAGATAAAAAAACTAGGTAGTAAAATAGTATAATGGAAATATACATTAATTAAAATATGCCAAGGAGGAGAATATATGAGTTCTGTTCGAGAAGAATATAGGAACGAAAAGAAAAGTAAGTTTATGCAAGCTGTTTTGATTGGGGCTTTGGCCGGTGCCGCGGTAAGTCTTTTTGATAAAAACACAAGAAAAACGGTGATCTCCAATAGTAAAAATGGTTTGACATGCATGAAGGAAATGATTCAGAATCCTTCTAACTTGTTAACGCAAGTACAGGAAACATCTTCGGAATTCCGTTCCACTGTCGAGAAGATTTCCAATGACGTCTCCTTCATTTCGAAAAGGGTCGAGGAGATGAAGAATATTCCCTCACAGGTTGCCAATGTCGTCATGGAAACGAAGGAAGCTTTTACTTCGGAAGATATGCACACGACGGCTGGTAAACAAGATTCAGAAAGACGGAGTCCTTTAAATTAGAATTGAGGTGAAGGGATGGCCAATAAAAAGGAATGGCTGAAATGGTCTTTCTATAGAAAGTTTATCAAGCAACTTCAGATAGATGAGGTAACGGGGCTTGCTGCCCAGCTATCCTTTTACTTTTTACTTTCCCTGTTTCCCTTACTTATTTTCCTTTTTACTTTATTGGCCTACCTGCCGTTTACTCAGGAGGATATTCTGAATCTGGTACGTTCTTACACGCCTGACGATTCCATGACGATCATCGAGGATACTTTGGGCGATGTGATGCAAACAAATGGCACGTTATTGTCGTTTGGTGTCATCGGGACGATTTGGTCGGCTTCTAACGGGATGAATGCCATTATTAAAGCCTTTAACCATGCTTATAGGGTAAAAGAAAACCGCCCCTTTTATATTTCCCGGGGAATGTCGATTCTTCTCACGTTTGCGATGATTTTCGTTTTTATTGTCGCATTATTGCTTCCTGTGTTCGGAAAACAGATTGGAATCTTCTTATTCGATGGAATGGGCCTTTCTGAGGAATTTTTGTCGATTTGGAATAGCCTCCGTTGGGTGATCAGTACGATCGTATTATTCATTGTGTTCACCATGTTGTATTGGCTGGCGCCAAACAAGCGGTTGAAATGTTTGACGGTCCTTCCAGGTTCCATTTTCACCACGGCTGGCTGGGCACTCGTTTCGTTGCTGTTTTCTTACTATGTAGAGAACTTCGGCAACTATACAGCTACATATGGCAGCCTTGGAGGCATCATCGTCCTGATGATCTGGTTTTACTTATCCGGGCTCATCATCATCGTCGGCGGAGAAATCAATGCTTTCCTCAGTAAAAAGGATCCAGGTTGTGATTGAACGTCCTTGAACCATTTAGGCGGCGAATCCGACGTTCATCTGGATATTTTGACTTTGGACGGGATAATCCGACGGTGAGCATGAATAATTCGACATTCAGAAGAATAATCCGACATTCAACCACATACGGCAATAGTTACCGGACTAGCTCAAGAACCTTCGACACACACTAATAATGAACACATCTTGTAAGTGGGGAGGGTTCATTCATGAGTAAGAAAGGGAAGCATAAAGGCAAAAAAGGGAACCACAAAACGTCAGGTTCCGCTAATGGAAAGAATGGCTATCACTAACTAGTTACAGGATACAATACAAGAAAAGGAAGCCTTCGTCGGGCTTCCTTTTCTTTAGTTCCTTAGTAACCGTAAGCTGTTTAGGATGACGAGAATCGTACTTCCTTCATGACCGATGACGCCAAATGGTAGGTCAAGGAATTGCAGGAAGTTGGATAAAATCAGAATCATGATGACCGAAATCGAGAAAATCACGTTCTGTTTGATGATTCGATTCATTTTCTTCGATAACTTAACGGCTTCCGCAATACGCGGAAGGTCATTCTTCATTAGTACGACATCTGCCGTTTCCAAGGCAACGTCGGTTCCTTCACCCATGGCGATCCCGACAGAAGCGGTAGCTAGTGCAGGTGCATCATTGATTCCATCTCCGACCATCGCTACTGTGCCGTATTGTTCTTTAAGTTTTTTCACTTCATTTACTTTCGTTTCAGGCAGGCATTCCGCAATATAATCATCGATATGGCTTTCGGAGGCAATCGCTTTTGCCGTATTGTGACTATCGCCAGTCAGCATGATGGTATGGATGCCTTCTTCTTTCAAGGCTTCGATGGCTTTAATCGTTTCTTCACGGACCACGTCTTTCAATGTAAGGATGCCGGCAATCCCTTTATCATCTCTTGCATACACAACGGTCTTTCCTTGTTCAGCCAGTGTTAGTGCAATACCATTCTGGAATCGTTCAGCTTCATTACGGCCGACGAAATCGGCTTTTCCGACTTGCCAAAGGACCCCGTTGAAATAGGCTTGCACGCCGTTACCAGAGATATCTTCCATGTCCTCGGGTTTGATGATTTCTCTTTCAATCTTCGTTTTAGCATAGCGGACAATGGAAGTCGCCAATGGATGGTTCGAATAATTTTCAACCGATGCAATATGGAATAGGAATTCTTCTTCGTTCAAATCTTCACGGATGATGACATCCGTCACTTCAGGTTTTCCTTTCGTCAAGGTACCCGTTTTATCCAAGGCGATGGCCTTCAGGTTACCTAAGTTCTCCAGGTGAACGCCACCTTTAAACAAGATGCCATGACGTGCGCCATTCGAAATGGCGGAAAGTGTGGCCGGCATGATGGAGGCGACCAGGGCACAAGGTGATGCGACAACAAGTAAGATCATGGCCCGGTAAAAGGTTTCGGTCCAGCTCCAACCGAGTGCGAAATGAGGAACGAACATCATCAAGGCTACGATGGTTAAGACGATTTTTACATATTTCCCTTCAAATTGTTCGATGAATAGTTGGGAAGGGGACTTTTCACTTTGGGCCGATTGAACAAGCGTAATGATTTTTTGAAAGAGCGTTTCGCTTGTTGGCTTCGTAATCTCCACATTGATCGTTCCACGCAGGTTCACGGTTCCGGCGAATACCTCATCGTCGATGGATTTACTGACGGGGATGGATTCACCTGTGATGGCTGCTTCATCGAGATTCGTACGCCCATCCGTGATTTTTCCGTCTGATGGCACTCTTTCACCTGGTTTAACCAAAATGGTATCGCCGACCGTCAAGTCAGAAATGGCCACGATTTCTTCATATCCATTCGTGATGCGGAGTGCTTCTTCCGGCTGCAGGTCCATGAGGGCCGAGATTTCCTTATGGCTTTTATTCATGGTGTAGGTTTCAAGCGCCCCGCTTAAGGCGAAGATGAAGATGAGAATCGCGCCTTCTGTCCAGTAGCCAATGATGGCGGATCCGATGGCTGCAAAGATCATCAACATTTCCACGTTCAGTTCTTTATCCGCGATGGTATCTTCAATGCCTTCCTTTGCTTTTGCATATCCACCGATCACAAAGGAGGCCAAATAGATGATGATGGATGGTGTTTCCATTCCGTTTTTAGATAACAGCCAACCTACCAGGATCAATACACCGCTTAGTAGGGCGGCAATCAGTTCAAGATGTGGCTTTGTTTTCTCGAGCCAAGAGGTGTTGCATTCAGTTGGCTGGGTCAATTGTTTAGTGTCTGTTGTCATTATGTTCCTCCTGTAATCTTCTCTCTATTGTTCGTAACTGATATTAATTATCATTTATAGGATATCTAATTGAGAAAGATAATCAGCGTCATCTTTCGGGTCGATATTTAGGGTCAATCAATGAATTGGTGATGAAATCAACGTTTTTTAAGCGTTTTTTATCATCTATTTCGTATGGTAGTATTATCTTAACACATATATTAGGAAAAAATAAAGAAGAATGATTCTAATCTAGGAAAAAATATAAATAAACAGTAAAGCTAATTTTAGGATATGTAAAGAGAATGAACCTGAATAATATAAGAGGGAATCAAGATACTACAAAACAATTAGATCCCGGTGGCAGACTGTTTTTCTTTGAAAAACATCAGCGCAAAGAAGATGAGCACTAGCATGATGCTGATTAGATAGAAAAAGCTTCCGCCTGGTAAGTGTTCGATGGCCAATCCACCGAAGTAGGGACCGGCGATGCTGCCCACGCTATAGAAAATGCTGCATAATAAATTTCCGGCCGGCATAAGATGGCGAGGCAGGATATCAGCCATATAGCTGATGCCAAGAGAGAACGTCGATCCTACCATCATTCCTCCCAACAAAAAACAGAAGAAGAGGCCGCTGACCAAAGGAGTAAGAAGCCCAGCCGCAGTAAAGATAAGGGACCCGGAAAAAATAATGACCAGCAAGATGTTCCTCCGACCGAAGCGATCACTCAACATACCCAAGGGAATCTGTGTGAGCAATGTACCGGCCGAGAAAGCAGGAATGATAATCGCTACGGCGGTCAGACTAATGCCGGAACGCAATGCAAAGACTGGAAAGTTGCTATTAAGAGATGCTTCAAGCACGCCAAAGGTGAATGGCAGTAAGAAGGCAACCCAGGCGATCCGGCTCACTTTCCAAAATCGCTTGAGCGTATCGAGGAAAGAGGTACTTTCGGTATCATCGTGTTCGGGAATTTCGTTCTTAATCAGGAAAACGGACATCCACGTAAGCAGGCTAAGAATGGAAGTGATGATGAAGGGCAAGGCTTGATTCACATCAAGCAACTTCGTCATAAGCGGTCCAATCATGAAGCCAAGGCTGAAAAATAAACCGTATATCGCGATATTCCTGCCCCTTTTCGCCAGGGGCGAAATGGCCGTTATCCATGTTTGGGTCGCAAAGTGTAACGTATGATCGCCGATTCCAATGAAAAATCGCAATATAAACCAAAACCAGAACGATTTCCAAAGCGGAAATAAGGCAAGCGAGAGAATGACCGTCAATCCACCAAACAAAATCAATGGTTTATAACCGAATCTACGGAGAGGCGCTTCCATAAAAGGTGAAATTAAAAGGATTCCAATATACAGGGAAGCGGCATGCAGTCCATTTAAAGAGGAGCTGAGTCCATCATGTTCGAAAATGACGGCGATGATCGGAAGAAGCATACCTTGTGAGAAACCGGATATGCCGACCATGAAGATTAATACAGGAATAAGCAGTTTTTGATTCATATTTTTCGTCTCCTATTTTATGTATACTAGTTGATGTTACATGGAAAGAAGAGGATTAAGCAATAGAAAATCGGGTAAATATGGACATGAAGAGGATTTAGAAAAAATTTATCTTTTTCATTTAAATAAAGAAATGTATGATTACTTTTGTTACATAATAAAATGGACATGAGAAGTGAGGGGAAGTTTCTTGGATAAAATATTTTTGGGGCTCGTCGTATTAGGGGTGCCTCTATCGTTCATTGGGTCTTTTCTCCATTGGCCTAGCGTCGTGATGTTCATCGTCTATTGCTTAACGATCATCGCGCTTGCAGGATTCATGGGCCGGGCGACAGAAAGCCTGGCGATTGTGATGGGACCGAGGATTGGCGGTTTACTGAACGCAACCTTTGGTAACGCCGTCGAGTTGATCATTTCGATCTTCTCATTAAAGGCTGGGTTGATTGGCGTCGTATTAGCATCTTTGACAGGATCGGTTTTAGGAAATTTATTGCTGGTCGCTGGACTATCTTTCTTTATCGGTGGGACGAAATACAAGCGTCAGAAATTCAATGTATTTGATGCGAGGCATAACGCAGGATTATTGATTTTTGCCGTCGTTGTCGCTTTTGTTATTCCTGAAGTGTTCTCTCAGAATATGAACGAAACAAGCACGATGTCGTTAAGTGTCGGGATTTCCGTTATTTTAATTTTATTATACTTAGCTGCCCTATTCTTTAAATTGGTGACACACCGCGGTGTATACCAACCAGCGGAAAAAAGAGAAGGGGAAGAACCCCATGAGGAAGAAGTTCCGGAATGGAGCAAGAAAAAGGCAATCATGGTTCTTGCCTTGGCCACCGTTGCAGTTGCTTTCGTATCGGAAAAACTGGTTCATACCTTCAGTGAAGTCGGGGAAACCTTCGGATGGACTGAATTATTCATCGGGGTCATTATCGTGGCCATCGTAGGAAATGCGGCTGAGCATGCATCCGCCGTCATCATGGCCTACAAAAACAAAATGGATGTTGCCGTCGAGATCGCCGTCGGTTCGACCTTGCAGGTAGCGATGTTCGTCGCACCGGTTCTTGTGTTGATCTCGTTAATGTTCTCAACGAATATGCCACTTGTCTTCACCTTGCCAGAGTTGATTTCAATGGTGACCGCTGTTCTCTTGATGATCATGATTTCGAATGATGGAGAGACGAACTGGTTTGAAGGGCTTACCCTATTGGCCGCTTATTTCATAATGGGAATTGGGTTTTATCTATTATAAACGTGGAAGGTCTTCCGTATCGGGAGGCCTTTTATTCATAAAAAGGCATACAAAAATGACTCTGCTGTGATTGAGACGTAGCAGAGTCATTTTTATAAAGGTATAGTACAATCCATAGATTCATCCAAAATCTTTCATCATGCTTCTGTTAAAGTAAAAAGATACTTCTGTTAAAGTTGTGAAATATTCTAGAGTGTTACACCGTCCTTTCGCATAGTGAATTTAAGTAGTGGCGAATACGTTTTCTGTCATCCTTTTAAAGGGCATCGTAGATTGAATCGATAAGCATACCTCCTGAATGGTATTAGGTATGAACGTTTTCGCCTCCTTTTTATAAGGTAGGTTAAGTATACTCCATCTTTAAAGAAAAGTAAATATTCAGAACTTTACAAATATGTTACAAAATAGACTTCCACCCACCATGTATAGAATGTTGAATAGAAACAAAATCTATAAACAAAAGATGGAACCCTTTAAAGGAGACGACAGCATGAGACGACTTATTCTTATCACATTGATTACAGTAGTGGCTTTCATTCAGACGAATGCAGGTGTGGGAGCGGAAGACAAACAAACTCGGAACAAGGTGAATATCCCGCCTTCCGTTTTAAATGTCGCCAAGGAAAATACGTATCCGAACCCGACTCAAGATCTGCCAATGCTTCAGGCAAGCAAATTTGCCCAACAATTGATTGATTCATCGGATATAAAAATTGAAAATCCAGAACTCATTCATATGCTGAATGAATCAGCGATAGCGAAAGCGCCACTTGCCTTTGGATATAGAGCGACGATTTACCTTGGCCATTGGGCATTGAATTATGAATCGTTGGAGACATCCCCTAATTGGGAGTATCAAAAGATCAACATGAACTACTATGATAATCGCGGCGGCGAGGTTCCATACCGGATCCGCTATGTCCAAGAAAGTCAAAAGGAAGTGACCGGGGGCTTGACCGCGAAAATTCCAAAGGCTGAAGATGTCCAGAAAATGATGCTGCTAAAAGCAACGGAAAAGACGAATTTGCCACTCGCTTTTAAAACCATCATCGGAGCCGGGACAAAAAAGGATGAAGTATACAATATTGCTTCCAACCGGATTGGTTATTTATCCAGCTATGCATCTGCCGTCAATGAAAAAGGGAAGGTCACCTATGGGGAAGTGTATCTGAACTTGAGGGGGAATAAGCGCACGATTGTGATTAAAAACATCACCTCGCAAGGCATCGGTGCATGGATACCCGTTCAGGACCACGTATCCTTCAGCTTTACGGTTACACAACAGCCAAGATAAAAAAAACTCGCCGGTTTGGCGAGTTTCTTTTTATATAAGGGACTTTCTCGTTTTGAAGTCCTCTTTTGGATAGTAGGCATTTTTGACAAGGACGTTAGGTCCAAGGCATTTGACCGCCGGACAGTGGCAATTCAATTCATTGGCCAGTTTTGAATTCATCCATGTTTCATACGATTCAGTCAGTGGCTGATCTTGGATGTTCCCCAATGTTGGAGCATCGCCGAAGTCGGTCACGATGACCTCCCCGGTAAAGATGTTGACGTTCAGGCGGGATCGTCCATCCGGGTCATTGCGAACTGTCACTTTTTTTGAGCTATAAAGGCGCTTTAAAAGTTCAAGGTCTTCTGGATGGGCATTACAAGGATAGAATGGTAGCGTTCCGAACAGCATCCAGACATTTTCGTCCCGGATATCAAGCAGATGATGAATGGCTTCGCGCATTTTTTCCAATGATAATGTTTCAAGGGCCGAAGCAAAATCACTAGGGTACATCGGATGGATTTCGTGGCGCTGACAGCCCATTTCCTCGACAATCTGTTTATGGATATGCGCAAGATGGGGCAGTGTGCTTTTATTCAGCATCGTTTCAGCCGAAACCAACACACCGGCCTTTGTAAGGGCACGGGAATTTTCAATCATTTTATCGAATAATTTCTTCCGCTGTTCACGGGTAGGTTTACGATCCATCATGGCAAAGCCGACATCAATGAATTCATCAATCGTTCCCCAGTTATGTGAAATGTGAAGGACATCCAAATACGGGATGATTTCTTCATATCTTTCCAAGTCAAGCGTCAAGTTGGAATTCATTTGGGTGCGAACGCCACGGCTACGCGCATATTTCAATAGAGGCAAGACATAATTCTTCACTTGTTTTCTTGAAAGCATCGGTTCGCCGCCTGTTATGCTAAGCGAGCGGAGCGATGGGATTTCGTCAAGGCGCTGAATCAATAATTCCAAAGGAAGAGCATCGGGATCTTTCGGTTGCAGTGTGTAACCGACTGCACAATGTTCACAACGCATGTTGCAAAGGGTTGTGGTTGTGAATTCCACATTGGTAAGAGTGAGCTTTCCATATTGATCGACGTCCATATATGCTTCCCAAGGATCATACTTGGGTGTAATTGGTGTTAAGAGATCTTGCTTCAGTATAGACATGTTTAAAACTCCTTACGTAATAATGCACTAACCCATTATGAACAATGGGAACAAAAATTGTCAAATGGCGAACCCCGGACAATAGCTTACCATTGCACTTTGGAGCATTTTTCGTTACGATGGAAGGAAGAACAGAAGGAGAGTGCCTCATGGGAAAATCCATTACAGATAAAAACGACCAATTATCCTATCTTAAGGAACGCCTAACGATGTTCGTGGAGGTTCTGGACCATATCGAACCCGAGAGTACAGACCTGGAAGACATCGACCGTCTAATCGGCATGCTAGATGATCTTGAAGATAAAGTGCAACAATTCAAAACTCGTTCAGAAGAATAATACCTGTACGATACTATGATTTTTTAAATATGAATATGCTCAAAAGGGATGACGGGATAAATCGTCGTCCCTTTTTATATGCCATTTTTTATGAAGGAAAATGAATTACTTGTTTTCGAAAGATTATGGAAGATGTATAATAAAACGGGTGTCAAGTCATGACTACTTTTGTCGTGATATATCTAGGGGATTAAGAGGGGGAAGAGAAATTTGGATATTCAGAAATTCCAAGAAAGCATGTACAGTCTTATCGTTGAAACTTCAACGAATCTTCCAAAGGATGTTCGTCGTGCGGTCAAGAGCGCGAAACAACGTGAAAATGCAGGTACGCGTTCAGCATTGAGCCTAGCGACCATCACGAACAATATTACAATGGCTGACGACAATGTATCTCCGATTTGCCAGGATACAGGTCTACCGACTTTTAAAATAAAAACTCCTGTTGGTGTGAACCAACTTGAAATAAAAGAAGCAATCCGCAATGCCCTTATTTTAGCGACAAAGGCCGGCAAGCTTCGTCCAAATGCTGTCGACTCTTTGACAGGCAAAAACAGCGGGGACAACCTTGGGGAAGGTCTACCTGTCATGAAATTCGATCAATGGGAAGAAGATTATATTGATGTGCGCCTGATCTTGAAAGGTGGCGGCTGCGAAAATAAAAATATCCAATATAGCCTACCAATGGAGCTTGAAGGATTAGGGAAAGCGGGCCGTGATTTGGACGGGATCCGTAAATGCATCCTTCATTCTGTCTATCAAGCACAAGGTCAAGGCTGCAGTGCCGGGTTCATCGGTGTCGGTATCGGGGGAGACCGTTCATCCGGATATGACTTGGCTAAAGCGCAACTTTTCCGTAGCAATGAAGATGTGAACCCGAATGAAGATCTTCGCAAGCTAGAAGAGTATATTATGGAAAAAGCGAATGAACTTGGAATCGGAACAATGGGCTTCGGCGGCGAAACGACATTACTTGGCTGTAAAATCGGCGTCATGCATCGCATTCCTGCAAGCTTCTTCGTATCAGTTGCATACAACTGTTGGGCTTTCCGCCGCTTAGGTGTGAAAGTAAACCCGGAAACCGGTGCAATCAACGAATGGTTGTATCAAGAAGGCGAGAAAATCGACTTTGCTCGTGAAGCTGAAAAAGCAGCACGTGAAGAAGTGGCCGTCTCTATCGAAACAGACGTGGAAGCACCACGTGAAATCACGCTTCAAGCACCAATCACGGAAGAGCAAATCCGTGCGCTTCAAGTCGGGGACGTCGTCCACATTAACGGCAGAATGTACACAGGCCGTGACGCCATCCATAAGCACTTGTCTGAAAACCCTTCACCAATTGATCTTGATGGCCAGATCATCTACCATTGCGGACCGGTTATGCTGAAGGATGAAGAAGGCAAATGGCATGTGAAAGCAGCCGGACCGACAACAAGTATCCGTGAAGAACCGTACCAAGGCGATATCATGAAACGTTTCGGTATCCGCGCGGTCATCGGGAAAGGCGGCATGGGACCAAAAACGTTGGAAGCCCTGAGTGAACATGGCGGCGTTTACCTTAACGCAATCGGCGGAGCGGCTCAATACTACGCAGACTGCATTAAATCGGTGGAAGGCGTGAACTTCACTGAATTCGGCATTCCTGAAGCCATGTGGCATCTTAACGTCGAAGGCTTCACTGCCGTCGTGACGATGGATTCACACGGAAACAGCCTACACAAAGATGTTCAACAATCATCATTGGACAAACTGTCTCAATTCAAAGAACCCGTATTCAAGTAATAGAAAAAAGACGCTCGCCGATTTGGCTGAGCGTCTTTTTAATTACTCTTCCTTTCTGGGATTGGCATCAGACGTTAACTCTGGTTCTATTTCAGTTGCAGACTCAAGCTCCGGTTCCGTTATAGAAGCAGATTCTTGAAAAGACTCAGATTCCGCTTCAGGTTCAAGAAAGGGATCGATTCGTGAAATGTCACTCGAATCAAACCCACTTCTCACAAAATAGACAAACACTCCTGCACCAAGCGCGAGACAACCGATAAACCCCATCGTAATCAACCATTCCAGCATGACATACGCCCCCCTTTTCTTATGTATATGAAAAAAAGGGCGATTATTACCTGAAAGGAGTACAAACTAACGGAATTTACGGAACATATATTAGAAGGGAAAGGAGGGGATTTTATGCAGAACAATTACTTCCTATACTTCATCGCCTTGTTGACAGGTTTTGCGTTCATTCTTCTTCCTGTGGCAGGCACGATTTTCTCCGGTCTAGGAACATTCCTAGTCGTTATCGGAATCGTCATCGTCCTTGTTTTTGCCATCGCCATCATTTGGCAGGCAGCACAGGCATTATTCAAAGGATAAACAGACTTCAGGGGCCTATCCCAATTTTGGGACAGGCCTTTTTTTGTGAGGATTTTATACATAAGAAGTGGGAATTCGACTGTTACGGCGATTAATTCGACGGTGGGCAAGCGGAAATCGACTTTCAGGGAGATAATTCGACCGTCAACCGAGATAAATCGACGATTACCTCATTTGAAGCTGGCCACCGGTGTGGGAATTCGACTGTTACGACGATTAATTCGACGGTGGGCAAGCGGAAATCGACTTTCAGGGCGATAATGCGACCGATAACCGGGATAAATCGACGTTTGAAGCTGGCAGCCGGTGCAAGGAATTCGACTGTCGCGACGACTAATTCGACGGTGGACAAGCGGAACTCGACTTTCAGGGCAATAATTCGACCGTCAACCGGGATAAATCGACGTTCACCCCATTTGAAGCTGGCCACCGGTGCAGGAATTCGACCACTCGAGTAGATAATTCAACCACGGTGAGCCATAATTCGACCACGAGCAAGATTAATTCAACCACAAATGAGAATAATTCAGCCACACACAAAATCGTGCATATAAATCCTTCCGTTTCAAACACTAAGAAAAAGGAAAATGGGGGACGATTCAATGAAAAAGATGGCGATGATGTCGGCTATTCTCTGTTTACTCTGGTCTTTGGCGAGCCCGGCTTTTGCAGAGTCCTATAATTGGGGCTTCAATAAAGGGAAAAACGGAACTCCGGCGGATGCGGGTAAAAATTTCAATGAGATGCTGCCTAAATATGAGGCGATTTATAAAGGGGATACCTCGAAAAAGGATATTTACCTAACATTCGATAATGGGTATGAAAATGGCTATACGGCGCAGATTTTAGATGTGCTAAAAAAACATAAGGCACCGGGGGCTTTTTTCGTCACCGGCCATTATTTAAAGACGGCGCCTGAACTTGTCGTCCGGATGGCGAATGAAGGCCATATTGTCGGAAACCATTCATGGAACCACCCAGACATGACGAGCGTGACAGACGGAGTCATCCGCACCGAGTTACTTCGGGTCAAGGATGCGACGGAAAAATTGACGGGGCAAAAAGGGATGAATTATTTGCGACCGCCGCGTGGGGTTTTTAACGAACGGACGATGAAAATTGCCCAGCAAGAAGGCTACTACCATATTTTTTGGTCGCTTGCTTACAAGGACTGGGTCGTCGATCAACAACGTGGAGCGGCTTTCGCCCATGATGAAGTCATGAAACAGATCCATCCGGGAGCGATTTTACTGTTGCATACGGTTTCAAAAGATAATGCTGAAGCACTCGATTCGATTCTGACGGATCTTGAGAAACAAGGGTACACATTCAAAAGCCTGGATGATTTAATGATAGAAAAACAACTGCCGAACAGGATGTTGTATTAATAGGAAAGGCGGAACCTGACTAGGGAAATCAGGTTCCGCTTTTTGCCATTATCCTCAATAACAAGTAATATTTTCGAAAACATGCTATAATACCTGGAAAACTGCTAAAAGGATGGATCGCTTGTGTGGACGGAAAAAGTAGAGGTCCAAGGACCCTATAATTTTGATCTTGTACTCGAACGATTATCGTTAGACCCACTTCAAGTAGTTGATTTTATGAACAGGACGGTAAAAGTTCCATTATATATAGAAAAAGTGCCAACCGTTTTACACGTACAGGCAATCGGTGACACCGAAGACCCGGTCTTCGTCATCAAAGGCCAATCAGAGGAAAACAAACCAAAGGCGCTGCAACGCTTAAAAAAAGTTTTCCACTGGCATGAGCCATTGGCTGCCGTTTCCCAGCACTTCCTGGAGTCAGATTTACGGGACATTTTCGAAGAGCACCGTGGCACGGCCATTGTCCTAGACTTCGATTACTATAGCTGCCTCGTCAAATGCATCATTCACCAGCAATTGAACCTGGCTTTTGCTCATACATTAACGGAACGGTTCGTTAAAACTTTTGGCTACCAAATCGATGGTGCCTGGTTTTACCCGACACCGGAAACGACTGCGCAGCTTCAGGTCGAACAGCTGAGGGCGATTCAATTCAGCGGCCGAAAAGCGGAGTACGTCATCGGTTTATCTCAGCAAATCGTCCAGGGTCACCTTGATGTGAATCAGCTGGACAAGCTATCCGATCAAGAGATTATGGATACACTTATAAAAATACGCGGAATCGGCAGATGGACGGCGGAAAACTTCCTGCTATTTGGCTTAGGGCGACCGAACCTTTTCCCAAAAGCCGATATTGGCATCCAAAATGCCCTGAAACAATTGTATGGCTTACCGCAAAAGCCGACCCATGAAGAAATGGAGACCTACAGTGTGAAGTGGGCCCCATATCTAAGCTACGCTTCCCTCTACTTGTGGAGAAGCATCGAAAAACGGAGTGAAAAGAAATGACAAACTTTCAAGATACAACCCTAGAAGTAAACCAAACCTTACCCTTAACGATTAAACGCCTTGGCATCAACGGAGAGGGAGTCGGCTATTTCAAAAAGAAAGTCGTCTTCGTCCCAGGTGCCCTTCCTGGTGAAGAAATCGTTGCGATGATCACGAAGGTGCAGCCGAATTTTTCCGAAGCAAAAATCAAAACGATCCGGAAAGAATCACCGCACCGCATTGCCGCACCATGTCCGGTCTACGAGCAATGTGGTGGCTGCCAGCTGCAACATTTAAGCTATGACCAACAATTGGTCGAAAAACGCGATATGGTCATCCAAGCGATGGAACGCCACACGGATTTCCCGATTGATTCATTGGATATCCAAGAAACGATCGGCATGAAAGACCCTTGGAACTACCGCAACAAAAGCCAATATCAAGTCGGCCAGAAAGATGGCAAGCTGATTGCCGGGCTTTACGGTTTGAATTCCCATACATTGATTGATATCCCGAACTGCCTTGTACAGCATAAGGCAACGAATAAAATCACGCGTACGGTGAAAAAGATCCTGAAAAACCTGAACATCTCAATCTATAATGAGAGAAAAAGAAAAGGTGTCATCCGTACGATCATCACACGCGTTGGATTTGAAACGGGCGAAGTGCAAGTGGTCTTAGTAACGGGAGCGGAAGAGATTCCACAAAAAGATCAATTGCTTAAACAAATCCGCGACCAATTGCCAGAAGTGAAATCGGTCGTTCAAAACGTCAACAACCAAAACACATCGCTGATTTTCGGCGAAAAAACGATCCACCTTGCTGGCGAAAAAGTCATCAACGAAACATTGGGTGACCTATCATATGAACTATCGGCGCGCACGTTCTTCCAATTGAACCCTGTCCAAACGGTTCGCATGTATGAAGAAGTGAAAAAAGCGGCAGCCCTAACAGGTACGGAAAAAGTCGTCGATGCTTATTGCGGCGTAGGGACGATCGGACTTTGGTTATCGGAAGATGCAAAAGAAGTACGCGGCATGGACGTCATCAAAGAATCAATCGAAGATGCCAAGAAAAACGCCATTAAACATAAACGCACCAACATGCACTACGAAACAGGAAAAGCTGAAAACATCCTGCCACGCTGGATCAGAGAAGGCTGGAAACCAGACGTACTAGTCGTCGATCCACCAAGAACCGGCCTGGACCAATCGTTATTGCAAACCATCCTGAAGGTCAAACCAAAAACCATTGTGTACGTATCATGTAACCCATCCACATTGGCAAAAGACCTGCATGAATTGAGTGCTCTATATAACGTAGAAACCATGCAGCCTGTGGATATGTTCCCTCAGACAAGTCATGTTGAAGTTGTGACGAAATTGACGTTGAAAAAGTAATCCAGATAAATAAAGATGTCCCATTCAGTCTCGGTTTTCGGTTCACTAACATGACCGAATTCCGGGCCTTTTTCATGGCAGCCCTTGGCGTGACTGTCTTTTCCTTTTCGAAGATGTTTATAGAATATCCAGTAAAAATCGAGGGAATCTGATAACCCCTAATGAGAGGACTTGAATCTGAAGATGAAAGATAATTTTTGGCGTGATTTACCACGACCTTTTTTTGTACTGGCACCGATGGAAGAAGTGACGGATGTTGTGTTTCGCCATGTAGTGGCTGAAGCAGGCAGACCCGATGTATTTTTTACAGAGTTTACAAACTCGGAAAGTTATTGTCACCCTGAGGGGAGACAAAGTGTGCGTGGGCGATTGACCTTTACGGAAGATGAACAACCAATGGTTGCCCATATATGGGGAGATAGACCTGAAAACTTCAGGGAAATGAGCATTGGTATGGCAGAACAAGGGTTTAAGGGGATCGATATCAATATGGGCTGTCCTGTTCCTAATGTAGCAGGGAATGGGAAAGGTAGTGGCCTGATCTGTCGTCCCGACGTTGCTGCTGAATTAATCCAAGCAGCAAAAGCAGGCGGATTGCCTGTTAGTGTAAAGACAAGGCTTGGCTACACGGAAGTCGACGAATGGCGCGACTGGCTAACACATATCTTGAAACAAGACATTGCGAACCTTTCCATCCATCTGCGTACAAGAAAAGAAATGAGCAAAGTGGACGCTCATTGGGAACTAATCCCGGAGATCAAGAAACTTCGTGATGAAGTGGCACCCAATACACTTTTGACGATCAATGGAGATATCCCTGATCGCGAAACTGGCTTGGAACTTGCTCGTAAGTATGGAGTGGATGGAATCATGATCGGACGCGGCATTTTCCATAATCCATTTGCCTTTGAAAAAGAGCCGAAAGAGCATAATAGTAGGGAATTGCTTGGTCTCTTAAGATTGCATATGGACCTTCATGATAAATATTCAGAAATCGTACCACGTTCGTTCAAGCCCCTACCTCGCTTTTTCAAGATCTATGTCCGTGGATTCAGAGGGGCAAGTGAACTGAGAAATCAATTGATGAACACAAAATCAACGGATGAAGTGCGCGCATTGCTTGATGTTTTTGAACATCCTGAAGTGGTGGAGGAACAGTAGGAACTTAATCAGACCTGGAATTCGGTAAAGTAACATTCCCGAATCCGGGTCTTTTTTTATATAGTAGTTTGTCCTCACTCCTTCTCAAGAACTCCCATATTAAAAAATAGCATGGATGGATCCAACCTTTGTGATTGATTATAAAGGTTTATTTTTGTTACAGTAAATTACATGTAATGATAAAATAGTAACAGAATGTTACAGAATTTTTTATCAGGAAGGAAGACTCCTAATGGACAAGCAATACTTTAATCTCATGCAATTATTTGACGTGTATGTTCGAAATTACCGCAGAATGAATCTGTCCAAGTTACATAACCGTTCAATGTTTACGAAACGTGAAATAGATTACTTCGCCAATCTTGGTGAGATGTTGGGATTTGATTCATTTATCGAAGATTCCAAGTTTGATAAAACAATGGGGCGTTCAAGACCGATGGATTTGTCATGGTGGAAATACGATGGGAGAGTTGATGAAGAAAATTTTTTATACCTTGCCCTGCATTTAGAAAGGGAGTCTATTTGGACTAAGGATATGGAGACAATCGAAAAACTCTTTTCAGATACAGAAGAAGGGTTTATTCCACATAATGTGATAGGTATCCAATACATAGAATCGGTAGACAGAATGGAATCTCTTAATGAATTAATTGTTCAAAAGAACGTAGTGCAGAACTCGAATGTTCTAATGATCTATCGTTATTATGACGCTCTATTTGATGTACAAAGAGTTTATGCATATAGCTTTACTCCCAATGGCTTAAAGGAAGTGAGGAAGGCTATCTGTGACAAGGACGATTCTGGCTACTGGTTTATGTCATTTGAAGAAGAGTATGCTAACTTTCGAAAAAATAAAGAGGCCACTAATATAATGCAATAATCGTTTTAAAAACAGGAAGTACAATGGAGGGACTTATATTGTTGAGTTTTGAACATAAGAAGTCAATTTTTCATTCATTTAAAGAATTGCAGGAAGAACCAATCAGTAATAATAGAATAAATTTTATTTATCCTGATAGTTTGCAAAAAGGGAAGACTCTTGCTACCCAATTACATCCGAGTGGAAATGGGTATGTAGTTGGAAAATATATGGACCCTGAAACAATTATAAAAAAGGGTTATGAAGTGGATCCACGAGGATGGATAAAGATTAAGAATTTTTCATTGGAAGAGTTAAATGAGATTATTTCAACTGCAATGATTTCTATGTCAGGTACAGAAGCAAGAGGATAAGGAGCGAACGCTATAAGCTCTAATTAGGATACTGGAATTATAAGCAAAAACATGTACCACATGATTTTTATTGGAATAAATTGGTTAATCAAGTGAAGCACTTCTTCTAATGTTTCTTGTTATACTTGTCTTAGTAGTTAGACTGGAATATTGAAGGGTGATATGGAAGTGAAAGCATCTGAAACGAATTTTTTGAAGTTTCTTCAAGGTACAAAACAATTTATAATCCCGATTTATCAGCGGAAATATAGTTGGACTGCAGAGCAATGTAAACAGCTTTGGAACGATATTTTACGAGCATCTAAAGATGATGATATTAAGGGGCATTTTGTTGGGTCTATCGTTTACATTGAAAAGGGTCTATATCAAATCTCAGCTGTACCGCAATTACTTGTCATTGACGGACAACAGCGTATGACCACGCTTACTTTGCTGTTGCTTGCTTTAGGTGAGGCAATAAAAGACAGCGGACAAACGTTTGATATAACTAGAAAGAAAATCATGAATTACTATTTAGTAAATAATGAAGAGGAAGATGAGCTTTATCATAAACTTCTCCTGACGCAAACAGATAAAGAAACACTACTCAGCTTAATAAATGGGAAAGAGCTTCCTGAAGAATACTCGCAAAGAGTGTTTGAAAACTTCCAGTTCTTTTTAGACCAAATTAGAAAAAGTGGGATCGACCTTAATTTACTTTATCGGGGCATAGCCAAACTCATTGTTGTTGATATATCTCTTGACCGTGATCACGATAATCCACAACTGATTTTTGAAAGTTTGAATTCAACAGGACTTGACTTGTCACAAGCCGATTTAATCCGCAATTATGTCTTGATGAAACTTGACCCAGCCGAACAAGAGGTCCTTTATAAGAATTATTGGCATCCTATGGAGAAAAGATTTGGTGACTTAAGTGAATCATCCTTATTTGATAGGTTCATGCGTGACTATTTAACGGTCAAGATGGGGCGTATACCAAATATTAGAAACGTGTATGCGGATTTTAAAGAGTATGTTGCTCAACTAAAAGAGGTGGATATTGAGACAATTCTAAAAGACATTTATCAATACTCTAAGTACTTTGTGCTCTTAGCCTTTCAGACCGAAAAGGATAAAGAGATTAATGCTATTTTAAAAGATATTAATTCCTTAAAGGTTGATGTTTCATATCCATTCTTACTTGAAGTGTATGATGATTATTTCAACCAAAAGGTAACTCAGGCTGAATTTATTTCGATTCTAAAGTTGGTTGAGTCGTATGTTTTTCGTCGAGCAATTTGTGGAGTGCCAACAAATTCACTTAATAAAACCTTTGCCACGATAAGCAAGGAAATAAACAAAGAAAAATATGTAGAAAGCCTACAGGTTATTTTAGCACTTAAAGACTCTTATAAGAGGTTCCCGAATAATGAAGAATTTATAAGGGAACTTACCGTAAAAGATGTATACAACTTTCGGAATCGCAACTATTTATTAAGAAAGTTGGAAAATTACAATAGAAAAGAAATTGTCGAAATTGAGAGCTATACGATTGAACATATCATGCCTCAAAATGAAAATATGTCTATTGCATGGAGAAATGATTTAGGAGTAAATTGGGAAGAAGTTCATAAGACCTATCTTCATTCTTTAGGGAATTTAACTTTAACGAGATATAACTCTGAATTGAGCGATAGACCATTCAAAGAAAAAAGGGACATGGATGGTGGCTTTGCTGATAGTCCTTTACGTTTGAATCGAGGTATAGGTCAACTTGAACTATGGAATGAGCAAGAAATTGTGAATAGAGGAAAGAGGCTTGCGGAACAGGCGATAGTAGTCTGGAGCTATCCAGAGCTGTCCGAAGAAGTCATTTCACAATATAAGAAAAAGCCTAATGACAATGAGAAAGTAAAATATACAATCGATGATTTTCCTGAATTAACGGGAGCCATGTTAGAATTATTTGAACAACTAAGAAAAAGAATTTGTAACTTGGATAGTTCTGTAAGGGAAGAATTTAAAAAACTATATATTGCTTACAAAACAACAACAAACTTCGTAGATATTGTTCCCCAAAAAAGTAGACTTCGTTTAAGTCTTAACATGCCATTTAGTGAAATACATGATCCAAATGAAATATGTAAAGATGTTACGAATTTGGGTAGATGGGGAAATGGTGATGTCGAGTTCGGAGTTACAAATGAAAGTGAGCTTGAATATGCCATGTTCCTCGTACAACAATCTTTTGATAAACATAGGGACGAAGAGTAAGGATCTCAAATATCCATTTAAAATAACCTGTCTACTTTAGGCAGGTTATTTTTTCAGTTAATTTGCCTTTAACTAGTACTTGAAAATGTAATAGGACTTACCAATACTCTATTGGTGCTATTATCATTGTTATTGCTTTGAGTTTAATTTTAGTTGTATATAATTAGTAAAGAAACAGATGGGGGCTTTCATATGATACATATTGTTTTCGGTGCATCGGCTTCAGGGAGCGTAAGGTTCTTTTTAAGGGAAATGGGTCTTGAAAAAGTGGAGAAGGTTATCTCTTTTTGGGACATATTTTCAATCGGGCCAGTACGGCAGCTGCATGAGGAAAAGGGGATTCAAGCTAGATTTGAGTGGATGAAGACGTACATACATGACGAATTTGGCGATTTTCCCGATTATGAACAGAAGTTTGAAAAGACGATCAAACAAATACAGTCTATTCCTGAAGGAAGTCATCTAACCATTTGGACTTCATCTAATGCACATGAACAAACAGGATTGAGGTTGATTGTTTATCTTTTAAAGGAAAAAAATCTGGATATTAGCCTTATTAACACGACAAAAGCGTACGAAGAACTGTTTCAAGTGAAAAAGGTGAAATATACACCACTTCATACAGGTGAAATTCCCTCTGAAAAGCTTCAATCCATATATGAAAAGGGTAAAAGAAAGTTATGTACTGACCATGATCGAGAAGATTTAGAAAAAGAGTGGCAATGCCTTTCAGATAATCAAGAAACATTACGAATATGGAGAAATGGAAGGATTCAGAGCGTTCCTGAAGATTATTATGATGCATTCATTATGAAGAAAGCCAAAAAGCTACATGGCCAACAAAAGACTAAGGATTTTATGATATCCGCAAGGCTTATTGGCGAGGTGTTGGGGCATTTAGATCAGTATGTAGGGGATGCGTTTCTTGAATCTCGACTGAAAAAGCTGGTTGAACTAGGATTATTTGAAACGGAAGGTAATCTTGAAGGGATACGGTTTTATAAGATTAGATTAAAACAGGACAACTGAAATCAGGGGGGAAAGAATGAAGCGAATTAAATGGCTCGCGATTCCTTTATTGGGATTAATCCTTGCAGGATGCGTGGATTCCACAGCGCGGGTTGAAATAAATAAAGATAAAAGTGCGGATCTCTCGCTTGAAGCTGCCATGGACGGTGATATGTATGCGCTGGCCGGTCCCTATATAGAAAAGGCACTGAAGGGGACGGATTACAAGCTGGAACAAGGCGAAAATGCCATCAAGGTGTATAAACATTACCCTTCTCTTGAAGCGCTGAACTCCATCCAGGACGGATCAGGTGAGAGTAAGATT
The DNA here is from genome assembly GCF_050278025.1 of Peribacillus sp. NPDC097197. Classification (NCBI taxonomy): domain Bacteria; kingdom Bacillati; phylum Bacillota; class Bacilli; order Caryophanales; family Bacillaceae; genus Peribacillus; species Peribacillus sp. NPDC097197. Next base: position 83,948 of record NZ_JBNNST010000010.1, read on the forward strand.
TTCGTGGATGAGAAGGACTCTTTCTTTTATACAGCCTATGATGTGAAGGCATCCGTTGATTTACAAAGCCAGCTTAACCGGTACATAGGGGAGGTAACCAGCAACACCTTCATACAATCCATCATTCTTCAAAAGCTAGACCAATCGGATCTTAAACTGGAAGTAGCCCTTCCATATAAGCTCTTTGGCTCAAATAATGCCGATGAGGAGAATGGTAATACCCTATCCTGGGATATCTCGACAGCTACCGAAACGCCTGTCGAGTTTGAAGTGTTTGTTCCGAAGGTTAAAACAATCGCCACTACAGCGGGAATTGTGGTTGTTTTCATTATCGGGGCTGTCATCTTGATTGTGAAAGGCAAGAGAAAGAGGAAATAATTGAGTGGAGACTTTCATGTACGGCATGGAGGTCTTTTTTTCTATCTAATTGCTTGTGATATATTTAGAGTCATAAAAGTCAGGGAATCCATCTACTTGAAAGCTTTCGGAAAAGAGGATGGGAATGGCGGAACGAGGCATTTAAGGGGAGAGTTTATATCTTGCCCAACACTTAGAAGGTGAATTTACTTGGACTAAGGAAATAGATATTGAAAAAAAATTTTCCGATATTGAAGAAAGATTCGTTCCTTATAGTAAGATAGGTATCTAATATATAGAATCTGTAGGCAGAAAGTTTATCTTAACGATTTAATCATTCAAAAGAATGTAGTTCAGAATTCGAACGTGCTAATGGTCTACCGTACTTATAATACTTTTGATATAGAAAGAGTTTTGCATTTTATAGGTCTATTCCAAAAAGTTTAAAGGAAAAAAGGAAGGATATCTGTGACCAGAAGGAGATTGGTTTATATCATTGAAGAAGAGTATGCTCCTTTTCGATAATGCAATGGCCTCTATGTTAAATAATAAGCAGGATAGAAGTGAGGTAACAGAGAACAAAGAACAAATATTCCTACTGAAATTACAAGTTCATAAAGGTTGGATCTTCAAAGGACTATGTCTTGATCAGGTTGTGTAGGAGAGTAAGACTAGTAGGAACAACGCTATTCAGATAATACATTTTTTGCTATAGTAAGAATGGATTGTTATAGATTATTATAAAAGAGTATTACGTATACGACGTTCATTTTTTCATCCAGATTACTAATAAAGGAGTTTGTTAATATTTTGAAGAAAAAAAAGGTATTTTATGATGAAGTCACTTTCATTAGGGCTATTGCATGTATATTAGTCCTTACTGTACATGTAACAGCCACGTTATTTTATAGCAGTAAAGAATTCACAGCCGAACCTTTGTTGTTTTTCAATCAAATTGCTAGAATGGGAACGCCAATTTTTGCTATTATTAGTTCCTTTTTGCTCATGATTTCGGTTGTTAATAGGGGATTTAATTTAAATTATTTCCTTAAGACAAGAATTACAAAAATTCTTTTTCCATATATTATATGGTCCTTTGTATATTTAGTTTTCAATATTTATTTCTTAGAGAAAGATAATAATTTTGGTGAATTCTTTGGGCAGCTTATATATGGAACGGCATATACACATCTCTACTTTTTCTTGGCGGTTTTTCAGTTTTATATAATTTTTCCTTTTGTCCAACGACTGAGTAATCCGAAACTCATTATTTTCACCTGTTTGACAATCATCGTGAATGTTATTTGGATTAATCATACCCCCATTCAATTCAACAGTGAATTTTTAACAAACTTCTTTTATGGTAGACGATCCTTTCTTTTAAACTGGATTGGCTTCTTCGGAATTGGATTAGTTTTCGCTAAATTTTTCCATGAGATTAAAAGTTTCATTGCTAAAAATCAATTTCTATTCTTAATTCTCTTCGGGTTGGCCTTCATGGAGACTTGGATTATCATATCCACAAATAATGGAATCTTTAGCTCAACAAGGGTGGAAAATCTGTATTTGGTACCACTGTTCATTTCAGTTTTACTCATTATATATAATCTCATCAAAAAAGAAACAATTGTACGCGAAATCTTTAAGAAGATAGGGAATTATTCAATGGGGATTTACCTTATTCATCCGCTTGTCCTATCATTTTTTAAAACTAAGATCATAGATCATTATGGAAGTATGTCTGTATTGGAAAGTTCGATGTTTGTTTTTGCACTTATAGCCGTGTTAGGTGTCTGTATGGCCTTGGTTCATTTAATCAGTCTCCTACCGTTTTCTTCCTATGTTGTTCCAATTCCTCAACGGAAAAACAAAAAGGTTAAAAAGGAAGAGGAAGTGCCTTACCTTAAAGCCAATTAAGAAGGATATTAGTCAAAATAAAATAAAACCCGAATACGTTGATTCATCAACATTTTCGGGTTTTTGGTCATTTTTGAGAGAATATCAGGTGAATGGTAATATGTTTCATATATTGAAAAGGCACTGAAGGGGACGGATTACAAGTTGGAACAAGGCGAGAATGCCATCAAGGTGTATAAACATTACCCTTCTCTTGAAGCACTGAACTCTACCCAGGACGGATCAGGTGAGAGTAAGATTTCCGTGGATGAGAAGGACTCTTTCTTTTATACAGCCTATGATGTGAAGGCATCCGTTGATTTACAAAGCCAGCTTAGCCGGTACATAGGGGAGGTAACGAGCAACACCTTCATACAATCCATCATTCTTCAAAAGCTAGACCAATCGGATCTTAAACTGGAAGTAGCGCTTCCGTATAACCTCTTTGGATCAAACAATGCGGATGAGGAGAAGGGTAAAACCCTATCTTGGGATATTTCGACAGCTACCGAAACGCCTGTCGAGTTTGAAGTGATTGTTCCGAAGGTTAAAACGATCGCCACTACGGCCGGAATTGTGGTTGTCTTCATTATCGGGGCCGTCATCTTGATTGTGAAAGGCAAGAGAAAGAGGAAATAATTAAGGGGAGACATTCATGTAGCATGTTATAAATGAGGGGAGTGGAAAGAAATGAAATTTAAAACAAAGTTTTATCTAAGTGCAGCAGCTTTAGTTGTTTTGATGAGAATCTTTTTAGTTGCGACTAAGTCTTATTTTAATAATAAAGAAATTAATGTAGCCAGTGATCAATGTTATGAAAAAGGGGGGCAACCGAATGTTAGTATGACTGCCCTTACTCTTAATTATTCTTTTTCTTGTGAAAGTGAACAATAATTACCTTAATAAAAGGAAACTTATATGACATCTATCAACCTGACAAGTCTTTTTCTTGTCGGGTTTTCTTTAGTATATTGGTCGTCTCTATTTACTGGATAACTCCTTCACCATCAATACATGTGGGATTCCGTCTTCCATAAATAGATCGGATGAAGTCAGATACCCGAGGTTCTCATAAAAGCCTTCTGCCTGTTTTTGTCCGTGCAATTTCACTTTGGACACTTCATTTTTTTCTGCTATTTCTTCGAGTGCTTTAATGATTATTTTTCCATACCCCAATTTACGGTAAGCTTTTAAGATGCAAATTCTTTCTAATTTACCAAAGCCATCAACTGTTCTTATTCTACCTGTCCCTACTGGTAGTTCATTGTGATAAGCTAAAATGTGTTCGCATTGACCATCAAGTGTATCGAATTCGTCAAATTCAACTTCTAATGGAACGCCCTGTTCTTCTACAAATACCTTGCTTCTGATATGGAATGCCTGTTTTAGCTCATTCTCTTCGATTATCTTTTTTACTTTCACTTTTCTTCGTCCCTTTCTCAACTGTTTCAAGTTATATCGTACAATATTTTTTGTTGCAAATGCAACAAAAATCCATTACTATTTGTATTAGCAAATACGGGTGATTGGTGGTGTTGAACATATGAAGGAAGTGCTTCGTGAGATTGGAATGGTAGCAAGGGCCTTGGATTCTATTAGCAATATAGAGTTTAAAGAATATGACCTTACAAAAGGGCAGTATTTGTACCTTGTGCGCATATGCGAGAATCCAGGAATCATTCAAGAACGGGTAGCAGAAATGATAAAAGTAGACCGAACCACGGCAGCTCGTGCAATAAAGAAATTGGAGATACAAGGTTTTATTGAAAAGAGAGAGGATACGCATAACCAAAAGATCAAAAAGCTTTTCCCAACTGTAAAAGGCGAAAGTGTGTATCCTTTCATCAGAAGAGAACATGATCATTCCAATAGAGTCGCATTAGCTGGATTATCCGAAGAAGAAGTGGAAACCCTTTTTTCTCTTCTTCAAAAAGTGAGAAAAAATATAGAAATAGACTGGGATTTTGTGAAAAAGGGAAACAAGAGAAATTATTAATAAGTAGAGGAGCAGAATATTACAATGACGATGCATATACGAAAGTGTACCCTTGAAGATTTGCCACTACTCCAAGAGATTGGCTGCGAAACATTTAATGAGACCTTTAAGGATCAGAATTCCCCCGAAAATATGAAGGTTTATTTGGAAGAGGCGTTTAATTTAAAGCAATTAGGAACGGAATTATCCAATCCCTCTTCGGAATTCTTTTTTATCTATTGTCATACAGAAGTCGCCGGGTATTTAAAGGTGAATATCGATGAAGCCCAGACAGAAAAGGAGGGTGATGAGTCACTTGAAATTGAGAGGATTTATATAAGAAAGGAATTTCAAGGGCAGGGATTGGGTCATCATCTTATAAGTAAAGGAATAGAATTGGCGAAAGACCAGAGTAAGAAGAAAGTCTGGTTAGGCGTGTGGGAAAAAAATGAGGGGGCCATCAAATTTTATGGAAAAATGGGCTTTACTCAGACTGGAAAGCATTCCTTTCAAATGGGAGATGAAAAACAGACCGATCTTGTGATGACTAAAATACTTATGTGAATTATAGGATATTTTTATAAAGAAGAGGATGAAGCATTCTGGACAAAACAAGAGTAATGGCTTATTTTAGTGCGTTCGGTGAGGATTTCCCTGTGGATATAATAACGAATGTTCTTGATATGGAACCTACAAAAATCTATAATAAGGGAGATGTAATCAATCACCCTAATCTAGTATCAACTACTAGTAAAAGAAGAAAACACACCGATTGGATTTTAAGCACTGGATACCAAGAGTCGTACGATATTAATGATCAGTTGAATTTGATTCTAAAATCCCTTGTAGGGAAAACGGAAGAATTAAATCAGCTCAAAAAGAAATATGATTTAGAGTATCTTTTTATGATTGTCATAGAAATAGTTAATGATGAAAAACCGGCAATGTATTTAGAGAAAAACATGATAGATTTTTCTAGCCGTATTCAAGCGGAAATCCAATTCGATTTATACATAATTAGTTAAGGATATCCAAATAGTCACCTGCACTCGACTCGACCTGACAAGTATTTTTGTCAGGTTTTTTTAAAAAGATAGAAATAAAGAATCCATTTTGTCATTTCTCCGTCTCGGCTTCCAAAAGAGGAACTATAATATTTCATTGTCGTATATATAAGCCATTTTCTTCAATGATATCCTTACACTTCTTAAAACCTATTTTCGTCTTAGAATAAACAGGAAAGGACAACTCATAATTCCCAATTATCACGGTATCCATAGAAGGAAAGTAAAAGTTTGCAAAATACAGTTCATCCACTGAAAGTTTTGTTAAAAAGTTAAGGGCTTCCATATCACCTATTTTGTAAATTCCCTTACTATTGGAAAACAATTTTCGAAAGAGATTCGCCTCTACTTGGTTTAAACAACTTAATATGTATTTGAACCGTTCCTTTTTCATTCCTTTTTTATAAATGTTTACATACACTTCATTCTCTTCTATATAAAAAAGATTCGTAAAAGTGCTAACGAATTTTTCACTGTACTTAAAATTATGACTTCTCTTCAATAACTCACTTGCCTCTTCTTCATTAAGAACTCGATCATATACATCCATTATACCGATATGGTTGTATACCTTACTTGGTTCTTCGAGAAGATGAGTATTGAATTTTTTAAACTTTGAATGAAGCATATCAATTTCTTCATTTGTTGCCAATTCCACCTTCATATTTTTCCTCCAATATTAATTTTGTTCTTATAAGATTTTATCATCTAATTGAACTAAACTGCTGTGTTTAAGTGTAAACCTTCGCAAACCCATTTTAGGTAAAAATCATTCGATTAGTTAAAGGGTAAGTGTCACTATACATTTTATGATAAATCAATTTTTTCCTTTATAGCTATTCTTTTAATATTTAAGCGATTTCCTCTTCCAGAAATTAATCGTTTTAAATCCTACCCACGGGGTAAAGTATAAGAGAGTTAGGGTATTTTATCCTAAGAGAAAATATACGTGGATAGTGCTGGTTACCCGGTTCTTATTCATTACAACGGAGGTTTTTTCATGACAACTAAGAATAAAGTAGCGATTATCACAGGAGCAGGAAGCGGATTAGGACAAGCTACAGCGGTTCGAATGGCTGAAGAAGGAGTCAATATCGTTGTAGTGGACGTTAATGAAAAGGGTGGGAACGAAACGGTTGAAATGGTGAAAAAATTAGGAGTCGATTCTTTTTTCATCAAAACGGATGTTTCCAAAGCAGAAGAAGTGAAGAACTATGTGGATCAAACAGTAGAGAAATATGGCCAAATCGATTATTTCTTTAACAATGCAGGGATTTCTGGTAGCGGTAAGTATTTCTTGGATACGGACGTGGAAGAAATTGAAAAGATCGTTCAAATCAATTTAATGGGTGCTTTATATGGCGTTCGTTATGTAGCCGAGGTCATGCTGAAAAATGGCAGTGGATCGATTGTTAATACAGCTTCAAGCGCGGGTGTGATCGGACAAGATTCAGTAGTGACATATTCCGCTACGAAACATGCTATTGCAGGGTTAACGAAGTCCATGGTGGCTGAATACGCAAAAGAAGGTCTGCGTGTGAATGCAATTGCACCAGGACCTACTGAGACACCGATGGTCAAGGCTTTCTACGAGGCGAATCCGGCCATGAAAGAGAACGCAACGAAGGGAATCCCGCAAAAAAGGTTGGGAACTCCGGAAGAGGTTGCGGAACTTGTAACCTTCCTATTGACGTCTAAAGCAGAATATATCAATGGAGAAGTTATTCGCATTGATGGTGGATTTACTAATACCAAATAATCATAGATCAGCAAAAAGCCTGTTTCGATTGGAACAGGCTTTTTGCATGTCTTCATTTATAGAACTCTACGGAGCGTTTGTTGCCGGATCGGGCCATACCTCTTATGATGTAATGAGTAGGGGGTGAATCAATGGATACTAGCAAAGTGGGCCATTTGATTTTACGATTGCGGAGGGAAAAAGGGTTCACGCAAAAGGAATTGGCTGACAGGATGAACCTTTCTGACCGGACGATTTCAAAATGGGAGCGTGGCCAAGGCTGTCCGGATATCTCCCTGTTACCGGAATTGTCCTCCCTCCTAGGTGTGAACATTGAACATATTCTGGAGGGCGAACTCGCTTCCAATGATTTTGTAGGAGGAAATATGAAAAGGTCAAACTATTTTGTGTGTCCATCTTGTGGGAATATTACCTTAAGCACCGGTAACGCTGCTGTTTCTTGTTGTGGAAGAAAGTTGGAGGCACTTGTACCGAAGAAAGCGACGGACGAGGAAAAGCTGGAAGTTACACAGGTTGAAGAGGATTGGTTCATTTCAAGCGATCATCCTATGACCAAAGAGCATTATATTTCTTTTATTGCCTTTGCTACAGGAGACCAGGTCCAACTTATCAAACAATATCCGGAATGGGGGCTGCAAACCCGCATTCCGAAGCGTAAACACGGCATGTTGCTTTGGTACTGCACGCAGCACGGTTTGTTTTATCAGTTGATTTAAGGAGAAAAAAAGCCATCAATCTATAAAATAGTTCTACCAACAGGCAGTCAGCCCTTGATAGGGGCCCTGCCTTTTTACTGTGGATAAGTGAATTGGAAATTTGAGAAGTATTCACATGATATTGTATGATGAATGATAGGATCTTTTTTAATGATAAGAACGGAACATGGTATATCAACCATACATAGAGGGGGGAAAGTACATGGAAATTGGATTGACTACTTTTGTGGAAACGACACCGGATGTAGAAACGGGTAAGGTACTTAGCCATGCCGAACGTATACGTGAGGTAGTGGAGGAGATTGTATTAGCGGATGAGGTGGGACTGGATGTCTACGGGGTAGGAGAGCACCATCGGAGGGATTATGCGGCTTCCTCACCAGCTGTCGTATTGGCCGCCGCTGCTTCACGGACAAAACGGATTCGTCTTACAAGTGCTGTGACGGTGTTGTCTTCAGACGATCCGGTACGAGTATTCCAGCAATTTTCGACACTTGATGCGATTTCGAATGGACGTGCGGAAATCATGGCGGGCCGGGGTTCTTTCATCGAGTCGTTTCCGCTATTCGGGTATGATTTGGATGATTACAATGAGCTGTTCGATGAGAAGCTGGACCTGCTGTTGAAAATCCAGCAGTCCGAAAAGGTGACCTGGAGTGGCAAGCATCGTCCAGCCATTCAAAACCGTGGGATTTACCCGATTCCTGTTCAGGATCCTTTACCTGTTTGGATTGCGAGCGGTGGTACTCCACAATCTGTTGTTCGCGCAGGCATGCTTGGACTACCACTTGTTCTTGCGATTATCGGCGGAAGCCCGAGACAGTTTGCAGGGCTCGTCCAACTGTATAAAAGGGCGGTCAAAGAGGCAGGGCATGACCCAAGCAAGTTACCAGTTGCCTCCCACTCACATGGATTCATTGCCGAGAGTACCGATCTTGCAACAGAGAAATTTTTCCCTTCCACTCAGAAAGCGATGAACGTGTTAGGAAGAGAGCGTGGGTGGGGAGAATACACCCGTGAAACCTTCGATTCGGCACGTAGTTTAGAAGGTGCCCTATATGTAGGTGACGCGGAGACCGTGGCGAAAAAAATCATTCACCTTCGTAAAACCGTGGGAATCACGCGCTTCATGCTGCATGTTCCCGTCGGATCGATGCCACATGATGATGTGATGAAAGCCATCGAACTATTGGGTAAAGAGGTGGCCCCAATAGTACGGGAGGAAATTGCGAGATGGGAAGCAGAGGGCGGCGAGGAATCGTAAGCCTTTGAGGCGATTCACCCAAACTTAATGTCGGATCCATCTTTTTTAGGTATAATAAAACATACAGTACACTTACAGCATCCGGGAATCTGTAAACGATTCTCGGATTTTCAGTTGCCTTCGTTTTTAGTATTGGAAGAATTTACTCGGGCAATGATAAAGAGGAAGCTACTGAAAAGGGTGCGAATATAGGAGGTTTATGGATGCATAATCATGATATTTTAATCAGAGTACGATATGCTCTCGATATAAAAAATAAAGATATGGTAGAGATTTTCAAACTTGGCGGCGTGAACGTGACACAAGAAGAAGTGATGGAGATGCTGACCAAGCCAAAAGAAGACGACTATGACGAATACGAAGATGATGAAGTCGACTTTTACGAATATGAAGACGAAGAAGATACAATCAAATGCAATAACAAGATGATGGAGTCCTTTTTGAATGGCCTGATCATTTTCAAAAGAGGCAAACAAGAGCCAAAACCGGGACAATCAGAGAGCCCGGCACCAACAGGCAAGGAAAGTGTGAACAACGTCCTTCTTAAGAAATTGAAAATCGCGCTCACGCTAACAAGCGAGGATATGATTGAAATCCTGGGAGATGCAGGAGTCAACATAACCAAAGGGGAATTAGGCGCCATTCTTAGAAAAGAAGGCCATCGGAATTATAAACAGTGCGGCGACAGATATGCTCGTAATTTCTTAAAAGGGTTAACGTTGAAATATCGGGGATAAGTAAAACGCATCTGATTGTTTCAAGTTGTGCATAAGATGTGGATGAAGGCTTGAGTGATGAGGAGAGATTCTTATTGCTTGAGCCTTTTTGTGTATAACTTTATTGGGTTGATTTATCAGTTTTAATGGGCATAAGTTCCTGAAATTTTATTTAAAAAAGGATATATACACAATGCTCTTGGGAACTCTCAAGTTAAGAACATCTTAATTTTCCTGTTCAACGGGGTTGAAGAGGAGTTCAAAATATCAGAAAGCGTTAAATAGGGAGAACCGTATCATAATAGTTATTGATATATACAAAACTGTATTTTGCAGTCAATTTAAGAAGTATAATATATAGAGTAAATTAATATGCAACCAAATAGGCTATAAATATGTACTGAATTATGCGTATATAAATTTAATTACTGTAAGGAGTTATGACTAGCATGTTCGTAAGGTTAAGGAAATCTTTCTATAGAACCATTAATAAAATTTTTACTGAAACAGTTATTGAAGTGTTGTTCATGGGAGCAATTTTAGTAGCTATCTATTTCTCATTAGGTTTAAATGGTCAAAACTTTTTTAGTAAAGTCGATGTAACGGTATTTTTAGCGGTTATCGTTGCATTTATAGTAAATATGGTCAAAACATCGATTTCTAGATTCATTCGTAAGAAAATTGAGGATTTTAATAAGCTCTCAGATGACTATAATTACTTAATTAAACAGTATCCTTGCGAGAAGAATTTAATAAAGTATAAGAATACTGCTATAATTAACCGTTTTTTATATAGAAAAACGTTAAAAAAATATAAAGATGGCAAGGTGAAATTTCCTGTCATTATAGAGCGCATTTTATATGATGCTAAATTTGAAATTGAAGACAAACCTCAAGAGCAATACGAATTACCAGAACGTATAAAAGAAAATTATGAAACGATTATGCATGCACATGAGTTCTCAGACGTATATAACCAATTAAATATCCGTTTAAGTGATTATGAATATGACAAAGCAACAAATAGTTTAAAGTTGATTACTACAAGAACAACTTATTTTGATTCTTTAGTTACGAACCGGGCAATGGATTATAAATGGGGATTGAAAAGTAGTAATCGTGAAATTTACGATTTCGGTCCCTACGTAAACCCGCTAAAAGAATCTAAGCTTTCAAACCATTTAGGTTTCAATGGCTTTGTAGAAACATCAGACGGTAAAATTGTATTCGTAAATCGCAGTAACAATGTTTCAATTGGAAAGGGAACTTTGGGGAATAGTGTTGGAGCATCATTAAAAACAATGTACGCGCTTAATGAAGACAAAGAGTTTACAGAGAATGGTTTAGTTGAAAGTATGATTAAAGAAATACATGATGAACTAAAGCTGGAACGAGAAGATTTTAATTTTTCATCAAAAAACATTATTGCAATATACAGAGATTTAGTAGAAGGTGGAAAGCCGCAGCTATTGTTTTATGTGAAAACTTCTAAATCTTCAAAGGAAGTGGATGAAACTTTTATAAATGCTATAAAGAAAACAGAGAAGGCGTATTTGCAAACTAAATTAGCAATGGATGGTAATGAGTTAGTTTTCATTGATCGTAATCGATTAAAAGAAGTCTATATAACGCCAGAAATGATTATTTTTGGGGGTAGATCATATTTAACAATGCCAAGTGCTTCAGCGGCCATTGTAATTTTAATGAATTACCTTGAGGGACGTGAAAAGAAATGAATATTGTGGAGAGAAGCTTAGTAGGAAAACAAGTAGATCAGTCTTTGTGTGAAGATGGTATTTTTATAAGTAATGATTTTATCGCTGTAATTGATGGTGTTACGTCTAAAGGAGAATTACTCTGGAATGGTCATAAAAGCGGTATATATGCAAAAGATTTAATTATAAATTTGCTAAAAGAAATACCAAGTGATATTTCGAATATAGCTTTACTTAACAGTATTAATAATTTATTTAAACATGAGTTCGCTAAAAGAAATATTTCTAATTCAATTAACGAGTATTTACGAGCATCCTTGATTATTTATAGTAAGCATTATAAAGAGGTTTGGTCGTATGGTGATTGCCAGTGTATAATCAATGCACAATATTACCCTCATACGAAGATAGTAGATGAATATGTTGCTAATATACGAGCCCTCTTTATTGATTCGTTTATAGAAAACAATTTAAAGGGAGATACTAATTATATAAATACGTTAAGTAGAGAAGCAATCAACGTATTTTTACAGAGACAATTATATTTAGAAAATAAAAATAGTGAGTTTTCATACGGTGTACTAAACGGACAACCTATCAATAGCGCCTACTTAAATGTATATACCGTTGAAAGTGGCGCGGAAGTTATTTTAGGAAGTGATGGTTACCCGAGGCTATTTAGTACGTTAAAAGAAAGTGAAGGATATTTAAAGAAAATCTTAGTGGAAGATCCTTTATGTTACAAGCGATATAAATCAACGAAAGGTGTAGAAGAAGGTCAATTAAGCTTTGATGATAGAGCATATATTAAATTTATAACTGAATAAATCAAAGTTGATGGTTTCAATCTTTGCATAACGTGTGAATGAAGGCTTGAGTGATAAGGATAAATTCTTATAGCTTGAGCCTTTTTGTGTATAAATTTTTTTATTTTGTTCCATTTTTTAAGAAGTAAAGCCTTTTCGCGTAAGGACAGTCGTACCTTTTGCTTTATACACGCTGTCACTACTTATACGTCTACAATATAAATGGAAGAATTACATCAAAGGACAACCTCCCGTTCATACTAATGTTGGGAGGTATACCAACTTATGATACATATATGGATGACTGGTCTTTTATTATTTGCTCAACCTGTTGAGCTTTCTGACAGCTTAACAGTGACCCAACAAGGGCAACCCATAGCTAGTGTTAACCGTGAAAATTTCACACTGCCCCTTCCTGGTACGCCAATGATTGATGATGAAAAATTTGGTACATTCATCGATAAGCTTGATCAACGAATCTACAGGGCCCCTATAGATGCTAGAATCAACAGTCAGGGGAAAATCGTCCCAGGACAGGTAGGGTATAAACTATATCGACAGGCATTAAAGGAGCAGTTTTATGCCTATTTCTTTGGTAAAGGTTCTTCCAAGATAGAGGTACCAAAAATGGATGTTTATCCAAAAGTGGATAGTGAGTTACTTGCTAACATACGGATACAAAAGATTGGTCAGTACGTGACTTATTTTAATTCTAACAATAAAAGTCGTTCGCAAAATATCTCACTTGCCGCAAAAGCAATTGACAATCACGTTGTTTTTCCTAATGAGACGTTCTCCTTTAACCAAGTTGTAGGGAAGAGGTCTAAAGGCAAGGGGTACATGAGTGCTCCCATTATCGTTAGAGGTGAATTGTCTGAAGGGGTTGGTGGAGGGATTTGTCAGGTGTCATCAACCTTGTATAATGCTGTCGACCGTGCAGGGCTACGAATTGTCGAGCGGTATTCCCATAGCAGGCATGTACCATATGTTCCATCCGGCCGGGATGCTACGGTAAGCTGGTATGGACCTGACTTTCGCTTTCAAAACAAGTATAACCAACCAGTTTTGATTAGGGCTAAACGATATGGAGGAAGTATGATTGTTACACTTTACTCCTCTGACGTGATTAATAACGAGCAAAAAGAAGTTCCCAAGGCTCCAGTTAAGTTACCGAAAGAAATCAAAATCGATCCATAATAAAGAAATCAATGAGGGAGCGATTGCTTGATGATGAGCAGTCGCTTTTTAACTAATCGAATCCGAGAGTTCTATAATGGTTTTATCAGTAAGTCTGGTGTATTAAAGAAAAGCCTTAAACATTTGAAATAAAGTGTTTCAAGTGGGTTTTAATATTGTCTGAAAAGGAGTGGTATCATTTAGTGACGAATTATTATAAGAAGACAAATGTTATTGGAGGACAATAGAGGTGAATTGGATTGAATTGAAGGAGGAATCGGATAGCAAGGATTTGCTAGAGCGATTCGGTTATTTTCATGATGGATGCTTGAGGGAAATGCATATGTGGACAGGAACTTATGTAGATGTAGATCTTTCCATGACTGTTTCTGGAGAATTAGATACAAATGTAAAAATGTTATTTCAACGTCAATATAGCAATCCATCTGCAATTGAATTGCTTTTTGAAGGTGTAACGGGTATTCATATTATCCCGACGCCAGAAAATTATGATTCAATTATCAGAGATGCCACTATTTTGAAATGTAACCGCAATTTTTATTGGGCGGATGACTCTAATTTTCATCCTGAAAAGGGAATTGAAACTAGCGTGAGTTGGATTGCAGCAAAAAAGCTTAAGTGGAGAGAAGCAAACGATTGGTTGGGCAAGCAAAACCGATATGGGGATAATGAATAAGAAAGAGTAGAGTTTTAGATATCAATAGAGTATTGATAAGATTTATTATTTTCAGTTCTGATAGTTACTATAACTTTACATTGATTTGACCAAATACTTAATTTGGTACTCATATTTAGCCCCCAGTTCGATGACGGTTTAACTGTAGTGTTACCTAAGTTTTTGAGAGCTTCTTTAGAAAATTTTTTATATAGAGATTCTTTTTTATATATTTGAACTTGCTCAATAGACACATTTTCCTTGGCTTCTAAATTAAGAAGGGTTATTGATAAACTCTTAATTACATTATTAATAGTAGAAGAGCTAGATTTATATAAATATAAATTCGGACGTCCGATATTGTTACTTTTCTTGAGGTACTAATTCCTTCAATTGTTGATGTTATTGTAATTGTACCTTCTGATAAACTATTTAATACACCATTTTTATCAATTGTAGCGACTGATTCATCAGAACTATTCCAGACTACGTTTTGATTAGTGGCGTTCTCTGGATGTATATTAGCTGTTGATTCTTTGCGTTTTTAATAGAAACAGGGGCAATAATTTCAATTTTTGAGACAGCAATTTTTTCTACAGGGACTGCTCGTCGTACTTCTATTGTGTTTCCACTTGCGTCTACTACTTCATATGTTACTAAGTATTTTCCTTCAATGTTTGTATCTACTGAACCACTTGTTTTAATAGTTTCAGTAATGTCACCGTCATTATTGTCAGAAGCACTAATACCTGTTAAGGGATTAAATTCGTCATTAAAATTGATTTGTGTGTTCTGAACACCAGAGATATTAGGCTAGATTATATCAATAACGGTAATTGTACGAGTAACTGTTACTTTATTCTTTACTTTATCGGTAACAGAATAAGTGAGCTTATAGGTACCAGCCTTTTTGGTATTCACAATACCAGAAACAGAGATACAGCTTAAGATTTAACTTTTTTGTGTCCAAAATATTGACTCAATCCATATTTAGTTTTATTAATCTGCTTCTTTTGTATAAAGTTTCTTCCAAATAGAAAATTATTATATTACTATTTTCCTTCCCAAAAAAAATGAAATAGTATATATTAATGAAATAATTGGTAGTGGGGTAAGAGAAAGGAAGAAATCTTATAATGGAATATTGTACCCAATGCGGTCACAAACTAGAATTTGGTCAAGCTTTTTGTACAAATTGCGGAACAAGGCCTGAAAATCAAGCAAATTCAATGCCTAATTCTTCAATAAAGCTAAAGGAAGAAAGGTCAATAGTAAGGAAGAACAACATACTACTTGATAAGAAAACAAAAGTTATCACTTTTTCTATTATCGGTATGGTATTGCTTTGCGTTGTTGCATATTTTGTTGTGAATGCTTTAAAGGAGCCGGAAATGGCTGTTGAAAGTTCAAGTGAGAAGTCTAATGAGGAAGGTCCAAATCACCATTTAGACGATGAAGAGGAAAATGGAGAAAAAATAGCGAATAATGATGAAGAAGCAATGTTAGAACGTTATACAAAAAAATTAGAAAGACTAAGAATCGTTAGTGAAGGACAGGACATCACGGTCGGTGACTGGGATATTAATCATAATAACAATACATTATACTTTGAAGCAAAAAATATCCCATCAGAAGACTTGAAAAGTATTTTTTCTCTTTATGATGATGGCGACATAGATCCTACAAACACATGGGCAAAAGAAGTAGTTAGCATAGTTGAAGAGCTTGCTGGTGAATTACATACAGATTGGAATATAGAAGTAGGAAATAATTGTGTAACTCAATACCCAAATAAGCTTTCTTCATCAGATTTAATGGGTTACTCCGGTTCATGTGGTTACTCTATTCCGGTATTAACAGGATCAGATAAAGCTAGCTTAGCATTAATTGTTAACGATGAAGTATTTTCTTCTCCTGCAAGTGCTGATTCTGAATCGAATAACGAAACATCTTCAGGTACAGAAGCTGATAATGCAAGTGAGGTTGGCTCTTTTATTAAAAAATATATAGAGGCCAGTGTTACGGCAATTAATCGGAAAGAGTTTTCGCTTGTAGAACCGTACATTGATCCGAGTGGAAAGACATATAAAGAACAAAAAGAGTATACAACCCATTTAAACAAAAAAAATATTACAGAAGAACTTATGAATCTTGAGGTGGAAAAGATATCAAAGGTAGATGAATCCACTTATGAAGTAGCGACATATGCAGCGTATAAAATAATAGGCAGTGATAACTCAATACAGTATAAGAATTTTAATAGTGTTCATAAGGTAAAGTTTTTGGAGGATGGAGAGTTAGCTGTAAATGAGCTTCTTAGTTCAACCGAAGTCAAAAGAGACTAATATAGTTATGCAATACGACCTTTTTAAGTAAAACGACGGAAAATGGAAGGGGCTGTCTAATAAGCCCTTATTCCAGGGAATTTCACAAAAATAAAGAGGCAGAAATGTTGTTAAAGCAACGTTTCTGCCTTTTACCATTTATACAATTTCGGTATAATTACCCCTTTTGGGACAGCCCCTTCAATTTTTATATTGTTATTGAAAAATCCACCTTTTCACTCTATTAATATCTTATCTGTAAAAGATAGTATTTTATGAGCATTTATTCTTTTGTAGATTGCAAAGTATACTAAATTAGAGTTTAATAGAAAAGTGGTTAAATCATAATGCGTATTTTGTACTATCATTACAGTGTTAATAAAGAAAAGGGGTTTGTTTTTTTGTGTTTACTGTGTTCCTGAGAGAAGCTAACCAAGAATCGCTACTGGAAGTTGGGTCTAAAGCATTACACTTGGCGAACATCATAAATGAGGGGGTTCATATCCCCAATGGATTTGTTCTCAAAGCAGGTGCTTTAAAAAGATTTATGAAAGAGAATGCTTTACATAATCAAGTACATAAAGAGGAATTCATTGATGTATTCATGAAGGCTCCTCTTCCGAAAGATATAGAAAAGGAAGTGTTATCTTCCTATGAAAAGTTGAAGGAACTAACAGGCTCCGTTGATTTGGCAGTGGCTGTTAGGTCATCTTCTTCTGCTGAAGATTTAAAAGATGCTTCCTTCGCCGGTCAATATGAGACGATTTTGAACGTTTGTGAGGAGGAGCAATTGCTTTATGCAGTCAAACAATGCTGGGCATCCCTGTTCTCCGATCGTGTTCGTGAATATGCGACACAAAAAGATATTTCTTTAGATGCTTTTCCGATGGGGATTTTAATTCAGCAAATGGTGTTCCCGGATGTAGCCGGAGTGATCTTTAGTCTGAACCCCATTACTCAAGATCCTAATGAAATGATCATTAATGCGAGTTACGGCTTGGGTGAAGCCATTGTTTCAGGAATTGTGACCCCCGACACTTTCATCGTGAATAAAGAAACAAAGTCTATCATGAAAGATTTAGGTCTTAAAGAAGTGAAGATATTGCCTATAAATAATCAAATCATCGAAGTGGAAACGACACCGGAAGAAAGTGACGCCTACTGTCTTAATGAAGAAAGCATTTTATCTTTAGAGTCTGTCACAAGTAAATTAGAGGCATTTTATGAATTCCCTGTTGACATAGAGTTTGCCATTAAAGATGACATGATTTTCGTTCTTCAATCTAGACCCATTACATCTTAGAATTAAGGAGAGTGCGGAAAATATGTTGAATATTGAAAATTTCCGAAGTGAATTAATACTGAACGAAGAAGATAAACAAAATGGATTTTGGTTTCTAGATGAATTGCATCTACCCGGTTCTTTAACCCCCCTGTTTGCGTCTTACATGGCACCAGCCGTTACAGAAGGGACAAAAAAGGCTTATGAAACATTGAAACTTCCAATCCATCAATTCCAAATTAAAATTTCTGATTCCCACTATTATCAGAATACCGTTTCATATCAAGGGGATATTGCAAAACGGTTGGAAGAAAATGCAACGGCTATAGAAGCATTGTTGCCAAACTTAAGTGATATATTCTGGAATTATATGAATCAAGAGTTAATCCCGTACTTTAACACACTGGACCAATACCGTAAAAATGGCTTTACTTTGGCAGAAGCAAAGGGAATCCTTATAGAATTATTTGAATTTTTCAAACGCGCATGGGAGATTCACTTCGAGGTCGTTATGCCTAGAGGCTCTGTTGGTTTACTTTTAGAAGATGCCTATAAGAATTTAACGGGTGACACGAATACGACCTATGTGTATGACCTCCTTGAAGGTGTGATGAACAAATCATTAGAAACGGATCGAGTTTTATGGAACCTTGCGAAGGTGGCTATGGCGTCACCTGAAATATCGAGCTGTTTTGCTTCCGTTCCTAATGAAGATTTAGTGACGGAGCTTAAAGCATCTCCTGAAGGCCAAACTTTCCTGGACCAAGTCCAAGATACGTTAGAAATTTACGGGTGGCGCATCGCGAATTCCCATGAGTTTTCTGATGAAACATGGGTGGAGAATCCTGAATATGCCTTAGCTGTCATTTCGGAATATATGAAGAAAGACTTCGATTTTGATGAAGAATTTGCACGTGTTGTAGCGGAACGCGAACATAAAGTTTCTGCTCTGTTAGAGAAGTACCCGGAGAGTGAAGCAAAAGCAAGGTTCAAGCAGATCCATGACTGGGCGTTAGCCTATTGGGGTGTTGATGAAGATCATCACTTCTACATTGATGCCATGCTTCCGGCTAAAGCTCGAATGGTTTTATTGGAAGTGGGTGCACTCTTAGTTGAAGCTAAAGCAATCGAAGAAAATAGCGATATCTTCTTTTTATACTTGGATGAGTTAGTGGAGTTAGTGAATAATCCAAGAGATATAACCACTAAAATCGTTGAGCGCAAGGCTGTACATGAACAAGATTCGAAGAAAGAGATTCCTCAGACATACAGTGTGCCCCCACAAGAGGAAGTGGCGCCTGTCATCGAAAGAATCTTTGGAACAAGAGCGGCGGAAGTGGATGAACAAGAACAAAGCTTTAAAGGATATGCGGCCTCAAAAGGAGTCCATACGGGTACGGTGAAAATTGTTCGGGATCAGAATGATTTTTCTAAAGTTCAAAAGGGGGATGTACTCGTTTGTAAAACAACACTCCCACCATGGACCGTGCTATTTTCTATATCCGGAGCTGTTGTCACGGATGCAGGTGGAATCCTGTCCCACGCCGGAACGGTTGCCCGTGAATACAAGCTTCCAGCCGTTTTAGGTACAAAAGTGGCAACGCAGATGTTACAAGATGGTGATATCGTACGTGTGGATGGAACAAATGGAGTCGTGTACATTGTTAAAGAAAAGTAACCATATTCCTTTGCTTGCGATTTTAACGGGGGCGTTTCTAGTCCCGTTGAATTCTACAATGATAACGATAGGTTTATCTACGATCATGGACGCCTTTCAGACGAATGTAGCAAATGTCTCCTGGATTGTGACGGTGTATCTCATTATCATGATCGTAGCCCAACCAATAGCAGGAAAACTCGGGGATATGTATGGAACACGCAAATTGTTCTTACTCGGCTTGCTTTTATTTCTAGTGGCTTCGTTAGTATGTGTCTATGCACCTAATTTACTGGTATTGATCATTGGTAGAGGCATTCAAGCTTTGGGTGGGGCTTTGATTACGCCTAATGGAACGGCGATCATTCGCTTTATCACACCTAAGTCAAAGTTAACCAAGGCATTCGGTGTGTTTGGTTTTGCGATGTCGATTGGGGCGGCACTCGGCCCACTCATTGGGGCCATGCTAATTAGTGGATGGGGTTGGCATGCCACCTTTTGGATAAACATTCCTTTAGCTGTTTTATCATTCTTTATCGCTTATATATTCTTACCGGATATCGAACCGAAAAGTCGTACTGCATTAGATATACATGGTTCACTTCTATTAGGTACATTCTTAACGGTTCTTGTCCTGATCGTGACAAATGGATGGTACAGGAATGGTTGGTTATGGTTGATTTTTATACTATCTTTCTTTCTTTTCGTATATCGAGAGAAGCGATGTAGCTATCCTATCATTGATTTTTCACTCTTTAAGGACTCTAGTTTTACAAGTGCAAATCTATCCATCCTACTGAATAATGCCATCATGTATTGCACCATTTTAATAATGCCAATGATGCTAGAAAGAGATGCCGGATACTCAATCGGATCGATTGGACTTCTTTTGTTCGTATTCTCTTTAGCTATTTCCATTGCATCATGGGTAGGTGGATATGTAGAGGGTAAGATGGGAAAGGGTATGACGGTTAGGTTATCTTTTGCCCTAATAGGTCTGGCATTGGTATTATATGTTGTTCTTCCAAGTATCAATGGAATAGTCTTTGCCGGTTTGATTTTATTTCTAGGTGGGATTGGTTCGGGCTTAGGCGTTCCTTCTATGCAAGCAGCATCTCTTGAATCCGTTGCCAAGGAATTAACAGGGGTTGCTTCCGGTATTTATTCCATGTTTCGTTATATGGGCTCAATTGCCGCATCTGTCATCATCAGTTTACAAATTAATTATTCCGTCACGGTGTATATTTTACTTGTCTGTTCGATAGGTGGATTGTTTGTATCGAAAGGTATGTTCATCCATGTGAAAAAAGAAGAAAAGAAAGCAAACACACACATTTTATAGCTTTTGGCTGTGTACAGAAAGTAGACAAACCTGAAAATCGGTTTGTCTACTTTTTTTATGGCTTGTACCATATGGGATGTTGATCTCCACTCCAGGCACTCGCTTTCCGCGGGCGGTCCGTGAGCCTCCTCGGCTTACGCCTGCGGTGTCTCACGTAGACACGCGTTTCCCGCAGGAGTCTCGTGCCTTCCGTTCCAATCAACTATGTTTTATCTCATAGATCTGAATTCTTTTTACTAAAGTCATGGATGTTGAATATAAGGAAGTGGATTTCCGCTTTCCGCGGGCGGTCCGTGAGCCTCCTCGGCTTACGCCTGCGGTGTCTCTCGTAGACGCGCTTTGTCCGCAGGAGTCTCGTGCCTTCCATTCCAATCAACTATGTTTTATCTCGTAGATCGAACCTTTTTCCTAAAGTCATGAATGTTGAATATGAGGACGTTGATTTCCACTCCAGGCACTCGCTTTCCGCGGGCGGTCCGCGAGCCTCCTCGGCTTACGCCTGCGGGGTCTCCCGTAGACACGCTTTGCCCGCAGGAGTCTCGTGCCTTCTGCTCCAATCAACTATGTTTTACCTCATAAATCGAACCCTGTTTTCCTAAGTCGTGAATGAATATGAGGACGTTGATTTACACTCCAGGCACTCGCTTTCCGCGGGCGGTCCGCGAGCCTCCTTGGCTTACGCCTGCGGTGTCTCCCGTAGACGCGCGTTTCCCGCAAGAGTCTCGTGCCTTCCGTTCCACTCAACTATTTGTTACCTCATAGATATAATCCTTATCCCTGACCTGAATCTTAAACGCACGCTCCTTATCCAGAAACAAAAACTAAATATGTATATCATTGACAGTTATATCGGCCGCTGATACAATAAGTGTATCAACAGTCGATATAACGTTAGACGATAGGTGGGGGAATGATGGAAGATAAGGCTCCTTTGACAGAGGGTGTTTATTACATCCTTTTATCTTTATATGAACCAAGGCATGGGTATGGGATTATGCAATTTGTTTCCGAACTTAGCGATGCTCGTGTTGAGCTTGGTCCTGGAACGATTTATGGTGCGATTAAGACATTGGTGAAGCGAAAATGGATTGTTGCATTAGATGAGGATGGACGAAAAAAGGAATATGTTATTACGGATGCTGGGAAGCTGATGGTGGAAAGTGAAATGAAACGACTCCATGAGTTGTATCATAACGGTTTACTCATTACGAAAGGGGAGAACCAGCTGTGAAGAAAGTAAGGTATCGCTTTTACTTGGATTACGAAAAAGAAGAAAAGTGGATCAATGAGATGGCTACGCACGGTTGGCACCTTGAGAAGTTTTCTTTGGGTCGGTTCACCTTTACAAAGGGGGAGCCTGGTGCTTTCCTTTACCGCAATGAATTTATCATGGGAAAGTCTAAAAGTGAGATGAAGGATTATTTTGACTTGCTTGAAGACAGTGGAATCACTATTATTCATGAATTTGGTGGCTGGGTGTACATGAAAAAAGTAGCATCTGAAGGTCCGTTTGAACTATATACAGATACACAATCAAGGATCGATTATTATAAGCGCATGTTGAATATTTTTCTTTTACTCTTTTTTATAAATGTCTGGTCGGGTATTGTGAACGTAGGTATTTTAGGGGAACAATCACTGCCGGAATTCTTTAACTCAGCTGTTGGTATTCTTAACATTGCCGTAGCATTGCTTATCGCCATTCCCATTATAAAAATCATTCAACGGAAAAGGGCATTGAAGAAAAGCCAGCAGTTTTTTGAATGAGCTAACACATCCATTGAATTCAAGGAGAAAGTAAAAAAGGTCTGAGTCCGATGAATAATCGAACGCAGACCTATCTATTTAATCAAGGAGTTACTTTACATATTCCTGTTTTAGTCATTTTGTTTAGGTGTTGGTTTGAAAATAGACAGCAGGTAAATCACTAAACCGACAATACCGATTCCTGCAATCGTGATGAACGATCCACCAGTGTAGAAGCCACTACCGAAGTAGAAGATTTCACGTAATCCTTCAGACGCAAAGCGGATTGGAACCCAAGGGCGTATGAAGTTCACGAAGAAATCGGGTAGCATTTCTAGTGGTGTCATTAATACACCCATACCTAGAAGCATGACAACCATGAATAACGTGATGGCTGGTTTACCGATCCATGCCGTAATGGCTGATACTAATAGGAAGAAACAGAATGCTGCAAACGATACGAAGAATGCAACTAGTAAGTAACTTGGCATGTTAATACCGGCGATGGACGCTAATGTCGATACTGTAAAGCCAGAGAATAGGGCGATGATCACGCCGAATAATACTTGACCACCCATTAAGCGTAATGTTTGTTTACGTGTTAAGTTTTCTTTCTTAGTGATGTTTGATATGGCTAAGAATAGGATGAAACCGCCGATTAAGGCACCTACCCAAGCAGGTACGGCCATTAATGTTGGTGCACTACCGTTTGCCGTTGAGGCTGTGATTTCATTAAACACTTTTTCTTCGGAAACGATTGGGTTCACTAATACAGCTGCTTGGGCTGCATCAATTTGTTGACCATCCATTTGCTTGATGAAATTTGTAGAATATTGATTATTTAATTGGGTAACTAAGCCGTTTAATGCAGTTTTCGCAAAGTTAGCACCCGTCATGTTATATCCTTGGTTAATATAAATTTTCAATTGTGCGGATTTGTTATTCTTCACGGCATTTTGTAAGCTATCGTTATACCCTTCAGGAATGACCAATGCGGCATAGTACTGTTTATCATCGAATAGATCTTCAATATTTTCTTCTTTTTCCTTTGTAAAAGCTAACATCGGTTCTTCGCCATCCGTGCCTTTACTCATTTGTTCAACGGCTGATTGGACAGCGTCTACATGTGCTCCTTCATCATTGACAATAAGGGCAACCGGTAAATTTCTTACTTTCGGGTTACCTTGGGCGAATAAGTTTACCGAAAATAGAGCGATAATTAATATAACCGCGATGGGAGCAGCCCATGCTAGTTTATTTTTAAATAGTCTCAATGTATATCATCCTTTCTCAATTTTCAACATGTTGTTCAGTGGTATGTATATATCTTATAGTTTTTAGGACCATATAAGCAATGAACAAAAGTGAACAGATTGTTCAATTTTAGGACGGAGGTGATGATGATGAGCATGTATGCAGAGAAAAATCGAAAAACCAAACAGCTCATTCAAACATCGTTTGTACATATCTTAGAAAATAAGTCATTTGATTCGATTACGGTAGGGGACATTACGAAAACGGCACAAATTAACCGCGGAACATTTTATTTGCATTATCAAGATAAATTCGACTTGCTAGATCGAATAGAACAGCAGTTGTTTGAGGACTTAGGCAATCATATTGATGAATTGCAATCGCGCTATTCATCGACTCATACGTTTGAAAAAGGACAGGAGCAATTAGCGGCTGCCTTATTTAGCTCCATTAAAATGCATGCGCCCTTATTGAAGATATTTTTAAGCAATCATGGGAGAACAGGTTTCCACCTTCGATTTCGAGATGCCTTTTCCGAAAAAGTGCGTGTTAATTTAGAGAAAAATGAAAGCTTCCATGCATCAAATTTAAACGTGCCCATGGACTACTTTCTATCCTTCATTACGTCTGCTTTTTTAGGATTGATCGAGCAATGGGTACAAAATGATTTAGATAAAACTCCTCAGGAAATGACCGAATTATATATTGATATCATTTCCTATATTCAAAAGAAATAACCAGATACGAAATAAAAAAACGACATGAGCTCTGAAATTTCATAGAGCTCATGTCGTTTAGTCATTATCTGAATCCCGCTGTGGATTAATTATGGGAGGGTCCAGTAATAAGAGAAGTAATAGCAAGTACGATATGAATAGGACGCGTTATTCAGGGATATGAACGGTTAGGCTACCTATCACCCCATGTTATCCAACTCGATGTCCAACTAACTTTGATGTAGGGAGCATCCCTGCTTTTGCTTCACCAATCATTTTGTTTCCATCTACGTAAACGCTGAAATTCAAATTAAGGCGCATGGGCTTAGACACTTTCATGGACCACTTTAATTGATTCGATTCTAGTACGGGATCGTCCATTGTGACAATATCATCTCCTTGCTTTGCTGTACCTACTAGTTTCCCATTTTGATAGGTTACATGTAATAAAATCGGGATTTTTCCAATGGGAGTGGAGATTGTGGTATCCCAATTGCCTTGGAAGTCATCTCTTGAATCAGTTGGGATAACGGACTCATCACTTGTCACTCCAATATCATTTTCCTGTCGGATTTCTTTCGGTACATTTCCTTCATTTCTCCAAACCGTACCTCTACGTTCGTACTCAAACAGCTGTTCCACCGCGTGGGCTATAAGTGGGCCTAATTCTCGCTCAACCAGGTAAAGGGCAACATCTAGTCCAGAAGTAACGCCACCGCCAGTAACAATATCCCCATCATCTACAATTCGAGCATGAACAGGAATTGCATTCGTAGTACTTAAAAGCCCCATTCCCATGTGATGGGTAACGGCATGCCGACCTTCTAATAAGCCGCTCATGGCCAATATAAGGGAACCACCGCAAACTGTGGATAGCAATATATCTGGATTTCCGATGGCTTGTTTTAATAATTGTCTCAAGTTAGTTTCAGATGCTTGCTGGAGCCTAACTGGTATCGATTTGGCTCCAGTATCATGAACAGAACCAGAGCTACCCGGAATAAGAATGATTCCTTTACGAGTTACGTCAAGTTTCCCACTTGCTTCAATTTGTAAACCATTCACTCCACTTGTCACCATTCGTTCCCCTTCTGCAGAAACGAGTGTTACGGTTAAGTCATCTTTAAAGTACATCCCAGCAGCAGTAAACACTTCATAAGGTGCAATAGCGTCTAATAAATCAAATCCATCAAACAATACAATTTGGATATGCATAATTTTTCCTCCATAACTGAATTTCCTATGTTCCTATTTAGTAAGAAGTTCTTTAAATCTTTGGTATTCGGCCTCTGTCATTTCCCCTTTGCTTACCAGCTTTTTTAGATGGGTAAGTTGATTGGAATCCTTATAACGAGATCGTATGGCGAATATGCGAACGGCTACAAAACAAAATAATGTAAGACAGAACAATGCACCAAATGGAAAAAATAAATAACTTTGATCTTCAACACCCATTATTAAATCCCCCTCGAAGTTATTAGAATTGTGGAACGAAACATTACAATAGTTGAAGTTTGTTTCACAGTTAAAGAATAACCGTTAAATATCTCAAAAAATGGTATGAAACAATCACAAAATAATCACAATCCATCCTAAAACGTTTCCTTTTTCAAAAAAGTGATAAAATTGAATCAAATTGTAAGGATGGTATATAGGGGAGCCAATTAGAGAGGGGAATTAGATTTGTGAAGGATGTACATACCGTTTTAGTTGTGGACGATGACCATAGCATTGTTGAATTATTGAGGGATTTCTTAATAAATGAGGGATTTCAGGTGAAACTTGCTTATGATACTACTCAGGCGCTTGATGTGGTAAAGCAATGTAGAATTGATTGCCTTGTCCTTGATATCATGATGCCGGGACAAAATGGTTTTGAGTTATGTCGGCAGATTCGTATGAAAAGCAACGTCCCGATTCTTTTTTTGAGTGCGCTTAGTGATGATGTAGACAAGATACGAGGTCTTGCACTTGGAGGAGATGATTATATAGTCAAAACCGCTTCGCCTGGTGAGATTGTTGCAAGAGTGAAGGCGGTATTACGTCGCTCCAGTTCTCAGCAAGAGTTAAAGGGGAAGGTCTTGGATTATGGACGCCTCTCGTTGGATTTATCCACAAGAGAGGTATCTATAGAAGGGCAGCCCATCTCGCTTACACCGAAAGAGTATGATTTACTGCAATTATTCGCGGAACATCCGAAATATGTTTTTACATACGAGCAATTACTCGAAAAGTTTTGGGAAGGGATTGGGGACAAACATACTATTCGTGTCCATCTAAGTCGACTTCGGGAGAAAATTGAAGCGGACCCTAACGAACCGAAATTTATAGTCAATGTATGGGGTATAGGCTATCGTTTTAAAGGAGAATAAAATGAAAACCATTCGAATTCGTCATTTCACCATCCTCTGCCTACTCATTATCCTTACTTTCCCGTGGGTGTTTTATGTAGGTGGGCATATTCTTGAAACAAAGTCATTCAATCTCGGAATGGATGAACCACAACAGGAGAATATGGAAGCGATAACTCACTTGATTGAAACAAATACTGATAAATGGAAAAGTCCTGCTTGGCAAGACCAATTAAGCGGGCTTTTAGAGAAAGCAGACATGGGCGTGTCGATACTATCCGGATCTAATCAGGAGATTTTTCAATCGGACTCTGACCGAGGGCCGTCCTCTGCGAGCGTGGAACAGTTTTCAATCATACAGGATGGGCAGGTGCTTGGAAGGGTTGTCATCTATCAAGATCATTCAAAAATGACTCAAATAATTGCAGTCATTTCTGGCCTAATCGTGGCGATTTTGGTCATTACCTATGCAATGCGAAGATATATTCTCATTCCTTTGGAGAAAACGGGTCTATGTGCTCGACAGATTGGAGAGGGAGACCTGGATATCCAGTTACCTTCATCAAGGATTTCAGAAATTGATGAGGTACATGACGGGTTTACTATTATGGTAGATAGTCTAAAAAAATCCTTTCAGAAACAGGATGAATTGGAAGCTGAAAGGAGATTTGTCATTACTGCTGTTGCACATGATTTACGAACGCCTTTGTTTGCTTTGCGTGGTTACCTAGATGGTTTAGAGCAAGGCATTGCTGATACACCTGAAAAGAAAGCAAAGTATTTGGCGGTATGTAAGGAGAAGTCGGCGCAGTTGGATCGATTAGTAGAGGATCTTTTCACGTTTGCTAAGACGGAATACCAAGAAGTGAATCTGCCTGAAAACAGGATTGATCTGTGTCTTGTTCTCAAGAACTCCATAGAAAGCCTGCGCCTGCAGGCTCAGCAAAAGGGGATTTCTATCATGACAGATCATTTAAAAACGGGTTGCTACATCAAGGGTGATTCGCACTTATTGGAACGAGCCCTGAATAACTTGCTAGATAATGCGGTAAGGCATACACCTAGGAATGGAGAAATATTCATTACTTGCAATAGAGAGGATAACCAAGTGATCTTTACGGTACAAGATACAGGAAAGGGGTTCTCTATGGAAGACCTTCCGCGAGTATTTGAACCACTATATCGTGGGGAAGCATCGAGAAATCGCTCAACCGGAGGAGCAGGATTAGGTTTAACGATTTCTCAGCGAATCATTAGACAGCATGGTGGTGAGTTGGTAGTAGGAAATAACCCAGAAGGTGGTGCAATCTTAAATGGTTGGTTACCTTTGGGGAATTCTTAGTGTAGCATGCTTTCCGCAAACAGCTGGAAGGTATATCGAAACAAATCATCCATGAAAAAGCAGAAGGTGCCTAAGCGCTTCTGCTTTTTCCTTCATGTTCATTAACCTTTTAAGAAATCAGCTTTAGCGAAAGCAGGGTTCGGGTACTTGTAGAAGCCTTCTCCTGCTGCTCTGCCTGTTTTCCCTTTGTCGATGTATTCCGTTTTCAAGAGGTTAGCCAATTTTACGAAATGTGGATCACCTGCTTGAGCCTTGGCATTGGCAATGTTATAGGCGGTGGTGATTCCCACTACGTCCAAGATGGCGAAAGGTCCGAGTGGAGCGCCTGTTGCAATCATCCATGTCTTGTCGATGGTTGCAGGGTCGGCGACTTCATTCAATAGGAGTCCTTGGCCTGCTTCCAAGAACGGAACCAATAAAGAGTTCAAGATATAGCCGGGTTGCTCTTTATGTAATGGCAGGGCAACCATTCCGATTGCTTTTGCGAATTCAATCACTTCATCAAAGTACTGGTCATTTGTTCCAGGGTGCTTCATGACTTCAGCGGTATTGTTTTTCCAAATTTCATTCGCGAAGTGTAAGGCGAGGAATTTCTCGGGACGGCCTGTCGCTTCTGCAAATTGACTTGGCAATAATGTCGAAGAGTTCGTTGCAAAAACGGTTTTCTCAGGCGCAACTTTTCCTAATTCCGTATAAAAATCAGTTTTAATCTGAACGACTTCTGGAATCGCTTCAATCACAATATCCGCATCCGCTACAGCTTTTGCAAGATCGGAGTGGAAAGTAAGACGGTCATAAGCGACGTTTAAATCTTCGTCTGTTGCCCCTAAATCTTCTTTATAATACGGCTTCAAGTTCGTGATTCTTTCTTTGGCACGTTCTAAAGCATCGTCGTTAATGTCATATATCGTTACATTGAATTTTCCTACGTAAGCAGTTTGGAAGGCTATCTGACTTCCTAAAACGCCGCTTCCGGCAACTGTGATTTTTTTGTAATTCATCATCGTAAAAACCCCTTTTTCGTTAGTTATCCTCGTTTGTTTAAGCTTTCATGAATGAAATGCAGGGATAGACTTGATGTTTTTAAGTATTCCCGTAAACGACCTTAATAAACGCAAAGACAAATCCGGACGCATGTCTAAAGTTCTATTTAATTTTAACAAAAAAAGGGGAATAAAGTCCTTTTGGAAACCTTGTTATCCCTTTTTTAGACCCTGACTTATTTGTCTTTTGCCCCGGCATTAGGATTAGCGAAGAGAGGGCACCACGTGATTGCGACGACCGAAATCACATCTCAGAAAACGGATCTAATGCGAGAAGCACAGGAGCAAGGCTTGAATATGGACGTGCTCAAATTGGATATCACGAATGAACGGGACAGGGCTCTGATTGATGTGTATGATTTTGACGTGTTTGTGGCCAATGCTGCTATTAACGAAGGCGGTGCACTAGGGGAAGTGCCGATGGATCGGTTCCGGGCGATTTTCGAAGTGAATGTATTTGCGACACTTGAATCCGTCCAACATGCAGCAAGGAAGCTGGTCAAGAAAGGAAGCGGGAAAATCGTGTTCTTGAGTTCGATGGCCGGAATTATCACGACCCCATTCGGAGGTCCATATGCGACAACCAAACATGCCATCGAGGGTATGGCGTTAACCTTGAAGGATGAGCTTGAGCCATTTGGGGTCCAGGTGGCGACCATTAATCCGGGTGCCTATAATACGGGCTTCAACGACAGGGCTGCAGAGGAGAAATGGAAGTGGTTCGATGAGACACGCAACTTTACACGAAAGGAAGATATGGAGAAACAGGATGCCGGATTAAAGAACCAACTTGATCCGGAAGACATGATCGAGAAGATGATTGAAATCATCCCGGCCGACCACCATAAATTCCGTACAGCCTATCCGGAAAAAACGGAAAAACAAATGAAGCAAACCGAACAGGATCGTTGGGATATGGAGATTTGATGAAACGAATAAAAAGCACTCATTTTGAGCCATTCAAAATGAGTGCTTTTTTATGCTGTCTTTAGGCATGCCTGTACCGCCAGATAGAAGAGCCCTACTACCTACAAAAAAACCAAGGTCAATCAAAAGTGGGTTTCATGCCCTATTACTTATTGCTTTTTTCAAAATACTCTGTTTAGAGTAAGCTGAACATACGTGCAAATGTAGAAGGCAGAGAATCTTTAGATATTTTGAAGGAGGAATAAGGCTTAATGAATAAAGAAGTGATTCCTATTAAAGAAATTACGAATTTTCAATCACGTGCTGATGAGTTTTTCCCGATTGAATGGTACAAAGAAATGCTTCACGATCATCCTGTCTATTTCCATGAGGGAACGAATACGTGGAATGTGTTTAAATATGAACATGTTAAACAGGTGTTAAGTAACTATAAGGTTTTTTCAAGTGAAGGACCTAGAAGTGCTATTTTCGTTGGAGCGGGTAAGAAGGCAGAAAAACCTTCTTCCATAACGAATCTTACATTGGTGGATCCACCAGCACATCGGAAGAGCCGCTCCTTGTTAGCAGCCGCTTTCACCCCGCGCAGTTTGAAAGAATGGGAACCTCGTATTCACCAAATTATTAGCGACCTTGTCAATGACATTCCAGCTGACTCAACGGTCGATATTATAAAAACATTCTCTGGCCCTTTACCTGCTATGGTTATCGCGGATTTATTCGGGGTGCCGATTCAAGATCAACACCAGTTCAAAGAATGGGTGGATATCCTGTTCCAACCTTATGACGAAGCAAGGTTGGAAGATATCATGCGTAAAAAGGAACAGGCGGCAAAGGAATATTTCCAATACCTATATCCGATTGTCGTTCAGAAACGTTCGAATCTGTCAGATGATATTATCTGTGACTTAATCCGGGCAGAAGTGGATGGGGAAAGGTTTACGGATGAAGAGATCGTGCAGGCGACGATGCTCCTATTAGGCGCGGGTGTCGAAACGACTAGCCATGCGATCGCGAATTCTTTCTATTCATTACTTTATGATGATCCGTCAATCTATGGAGAACTCCGGAATGAGCCTGAATTGATTCCGAATGCAGTCGAGGAAATGCTACGGTATCGGTTCCACAGCTCCAGACGAGATCGTACGGTTAAAGAAGATAATGATTTATTAGGGGTTCCGTTAAAAAAAGGGGATACCGTCATCGCTTGGATGAGCGGCTGCAATCTGGATGGAGATATGTTTGAAGATCCTTTCAAAATAGACATCCGCCGTCCAAATAATAAGAAGCATTTGACCTTCGGAAGCGGGCCACATTTCTGTTTAGGTGCACCGCTTGCACGATTGGAAATGAAATTGGCTTTGGAGCTTTTCGTCAAGAAATTCTCTCGTATCGAACCTGTCGAAGGGTTTGATTTAGAACAAAACTTAACCGAATCCGCTACTGGACAGTCCTTAACGTATTTACCGGTCAAGGTCTATAAGTAAGAGAGGAAATTGCAATGCTTTAGGGACATCAGAATACTCTGATGTCAGAGTTTAGACAAAAGGGGGTCGGAAATATTAAGTTCCGATCCCCTTTTGAAATTCCTTTCGAATCTTCGCCTAAACTTGCCGTGTCCAATTTGCCATCTTCTATACATTCAGGGCAGGCTCCATTTTAAGAACTAATAATTCTATTGTGAAACAATCATGACTTAGGAAATAGGGTTTTATCTATGAGTTAAAACATAGTTGATAGGAACGGAAGGTACGAGACTCCTGCGGGAAAAGCGTGTCTACGGGAGACCCCGCAGGCGAAAGCCGAGGAGGCTCGCGGACCGCCCGCGGAAAGCGAGTGCCTGGAGTGGAAATCAACGTCCACATTGTACAAGCCATACAAACTCGATTTTTATAGAGTTTGTCTACAGTCTGGCATCAGAATACTTCTGATGTCCTTTTTTCCATGATTTTTAGCTGGAGAATCAACTATCAGAAAACTTCCTTAATGCTGTTCATGTGCTAAAAATAGTCATGAATGATTCCTTTAAATTGTTTGCATAGCAAGAGAGCTTTAGGAATATAAAACAAAATTTACGAAAACCTAATCAAGAAAATACTTATAAATGGTTTCTGCAAAAGACCAAGCAGGCTTTTAGGAATATCCAATCCAAAATAGTATAATAGAACGTATATGAAAGTTGATTTAGAAAGGGGCTAACTATTATGGCACAATCATTAAAAAATAAAGTAGCAATTGTTACCGGTGGGGCAAGAGGAATCGGGAAAGCAACGGCTATCGCACTAGCTAAAGAAGGAGTAAACGTCGGTTTACTTGCAAGAACAGAGGCAACTCTAAAAGAGGCGGCTACCGAAATTGAAGGGTTAGGCGTTAAAGTGGCCTATGCAGCGGCTGATGTTTCATCAAAGGAACAAGTGGAAACAGCGATTGAATCTTTAACAAAAGAGTTGGGGAATGCGGATATTCTAATTAATAGCGCGGGTATCGGAACATTCGGTACGGTTATGGAAATGGATCCAGAAGAATGGAAACAAATCATTGATACAAACTTAATGGGCACCTATTATGTCACACATGCTGTACTGCCTCAATTAATCAAGAAAAATGGTGGGGACATCATCAATGTGTCTTCCACAAATGGATTGAGTGGAGCCGCTACATCAAGTGCATACAGTGCATCCAAGTTTGCGGTGATTGGTTTTACAGAATCCTTGGCACAAGAAGTTCGCCGCAACAATATTCGCGTGTCTGCTTTGACACCAAGTACGGTGGCAACAGATCTTGCGCTTGACCTAAGCTTAATTAAGGAAAATAACGATACAAAATTCATCCAACCTGAAGATATTGCAGAATTCATCGTGGACCAATTAAAGATCAATCCACGTATGTATGTCAAAACAGCAAGCTTCATCGCAACGAACCCATTTTAATGCCATTTATTTTCAATAAATAAAGAACTAAAAGAGTTAGTTATCCAAAAGGATAATTGACTCTTTTTTTGTTATGAAGGCATCTAAGTTAATGAGAATAATTTCTGGTTTTCTGGAGAAATTTATCAATTATAGGTTTTCTTTTTTCAAAACGAAGGTATAGAAGAAGTATTGTCTAATTAGTTAGTAAACGACTTTTAAGAAATTAAGGGACGGCCCCTAATAGATAGATGAGCGGTTATCTAGTAATCCTCATTACTGAGAATATATGATATTTATTGAGAAAGAAATATGTAATTCATTTTACGTGCATTCTTTACGTGCATACCCTATAATGGTTTTATATTGATTATAATAATTATCATTTAATATTTAATATAAGTGATAATTCCCCTTATAAACTGGAATACTAGTGAAGTAAGGGCCACTATTTTTAAGGAGGTTTTCATTTTGGCAGAGAACAAAGATATGAATGCTCCAAAAGGACAGGATCAAGAAAAAGATGTGAAACGCGATACGTTGACCACGCGTCAAGGTCACCCTGTGACGGATAACCAGAATATCCGAACAGTAGGTAATCGCGGTCCCGCTACACTTGAGAATTATCATTTCATCGAAAAGATTTCCCACTTTGACCGGGAGGAAGTGCCGGAGCGTGTGGTTCACGCACGTGGTGCTGGAGCATTTGGCTATTTTGAAGCATATGGAAAAGTCGGAGATGAACCTCCAGAAAAATATACACGGGCGAAAGTATTTTCGGGTGCTGGGAAGCGAACACCACTCATGGTCCGTTTCTCTACCGTGGCAGGATCGAAGGATTCGCCAGAAACAGCACGGGATCCACGCGGTTTTGCCGTGAAAATGTATACGGAAGATGGTAACTGGGATCTTGTCGGTAACAACCTGAAAATTTTCTTTATCCGTGATGCGATGAAGTTCCCTGATATGATTCATGCATTCAAGGTGGATCCAGCATCGAACGTGGCGAATCCTGAGCAGATGTTCGACTTTGTTTCCCGTTCACCTGAAGCTACGCATATGATTACATTCCTATTTTCTCCATGGGGCATTCCAGCTACATACCGCCATATGCAGGGTTCTGGAGTGAATACTTATAAATGGGTGAATGACAAAGGCGAAGCTGTGCTTGTAAAGTATCATTGGGAGCCTAAGCAAGGCATCCGCAACTTAACCCAAGAAGAAGCAGACGCTATTCAAGCGAAGACCGTCGCCCATGCGACACAGGATTTATATGAATCCATCGAGCGTGGCGAGTATCCGGAATGGGAACTCTATGTGCAAATCATGGAGGATGACTACCATCCAGAACTTGATTTCGATCCGCTAGATGATACAAAACTCTGGCCGGAAGATAAATTCCCATGGTTGCCAGTCGGTCGTATGGTCCTTGATCGCAATCCGGTGGATTACCATGCGGAAATCGAGCAGGCCGCCTTCGGTACAGGGGTCCTTGTCGACGGAATGGATTTCTCCGATGATAAAATGCTCCAAGGCCGTACGTTCTCCTACTCTGATACGCAACGCTATCGTGTAGGTCCGAACTATCTGAAATTGCCTGTGAATGCTCCGAAAGTGCCTGTCCGCACGAATCAGCATCGTGGTCAAATGGATATTCGTGACCCGAAAGAGAATGGTGAAAATCCATCGATTAACTATGAACCTTCGATGATCGGCGGGTACAAGGAAGCAAGCAAAGAAGAGCGTCCACAGCACCGTCCGAGCTATAATGCGGCGGTAATGAGCGAGCCGATTGACCGTCCTAATAACTATGGTCAAGCGGGCGAAACATATCGCAGCTTTGAGGACTGGGAACGTGATGAATTAATCAACAACCTATCCAATGCACTTGCAATATGTGACAAACGTATTCAAGATGCCATGGTTGAGCACTTTACACAAGCCGATGAAGAATATGGCCGCCGTGTGAAGGAAGGCATCGAAATGAAAATGAAAGAAATCAAGGAAAAACAGGAAGAAGGCAAGATTCCAGGCCGTGAATCAGGTAAGTCGAAATATGGCCAAGGTACATTAGCGGCAAATGAAGCGACTAAAGATGCCGTGAAGAAAAGCCACGAAGCCGATCCTTATTAAGAGGCAATAAAACAAAGCAGCTGTCCCGAAGTCGGTGAAAACTGACGGGCGGGCAGCTTTTTTTTAGTCTTTGGTTAAAGAGTTCTTGTTATTTCGGTGTCCCCTTTATTGGTACCAATAAATGTCGGAAATTGGATACAATATGTTAAAATATAAGGGGATTATAATCTCCTGATCAATATGTAAAAGAAATAACGAATAGGGAAATGGGGAATGAAAATGGATGTGAGATTTCCAATTGGGGAATTACAAGTACCTGAACAAGTAACACTAGAAAACATTCAAGAATGGTTAAAGGATATCGAAACATACACCGTTCAATTAAGAGAAACTGTTGACTCATTAAGTGATGAGGAATTAAGGAAAACATATCGTGAGGGTAGCTGGAATATTCGTCAGCTTGTTCATCACATTGCAGATTCCCAGTTGAACATGTATCAACGTTTGAAGCTGGCTTTGACAGATGAGAACCCAACGGTACCAGGTTTTGACCAAGAAAAGTGGGCCATTCAACCGGACACTGAACTTCCCATAGAAAGTTCCATTAAAATGCTAGAGGGGATAAATGAGCG
Source organism: Peribacillus sp. NPDC097197 (assembly GCF_050278025.1). Taxonomy (NCBI): domain Bacteria; kingdom Bacillati; phylum Bacillota; class Bacilli; order Caryophanales; family Bacillaceae; genus Peribacillus; species Peribacillus sp. NPDC097197. The sequence goes on from NZ_JBNNST010000010.1 coordinate 119,663, forward strand.
TATCGTTGCTTTAGGGCATAGTTTAACCGAAGAGCAAGTACGTCGGACTTTCACTCACCAGGAAAATGGTGAAATAACAGTGGCAAAAAAAATCGCAAAATTAGCTTGGCACGAAAAGCACCACTTAGCCCATATAAAAATTGCCTTATCGAAATAACAATTGAATAGAATGGGCTTATCGAATGTCGATAAGCCATTTTTTAAAACGGGTATCCACTAAAGGGTGTAGCAAATCAGCTAAATGTCTTCAATTTCTTGATTGAAAAATTGTCCTCTAATAAAGCCCAGTTTTGGGGGTAAGGGAAACCTAGTGCCCAGTAGCTGATGCCGCGGAGCTTATTTTGCTTTGCGAGTTCAAACTTGGCTTGGGCGCTCCGTGCATCTTCAAACCATACTTCATGCGTTTTCCCTTTTTCGTCTGTATAGCGGAAAAAGGGTGATTGGGCGACCGGATCATATTGAATGGGTGCTCCGTGCTTAACGGCCCTCCTTACGGCTTCTTGTGGGCTGAATGTCTCCGCTTCCTGGCCTTTAACATGTGGGAGGAGCCAATCCCGTGCATATATTTGGAACCCTAAAAAGATCTTTTCTGCAGGAATCACCGTCAAGGCATACTCCACGACTTTCCTCATTTGGTCGAGGGGAGAGATGGCTTGAGGGGGACCCATCCGATATCCCCATTCATACGTCATGAGCACGACGAAATCGACAATCCGTCCATGCGCTTCATAATCATGTGCTTCATATAACACACCAGCTTGCTCTTCGCTCGTCTTGGGCGCAAGGGCAGTGGAAACCAAATAGCCTCTAGCATGAAGACGCTCAACCGCCAGTTGCAGGAATCGGTTGTAATCCTCGCGATTCTCGGGCAATACATTTTCAAAATCGATGTTTAGTGCGGTATAGCCTTTGTCATCCATCACTTCAAGCACATTTCGAATGACCTTTTCCCTTAATGAAGAATTGGACAAAATGACTTGGGCTAGGTTGGATCCAGCTTCCGTTGAAGTGAAGTTCGTAATCGACATCATGGGGACGATGCCTTTTGAAATCGCGGCGTCGACCATATCTTCATCATTCAGTCCTTCTAATGTGCCATCTTCCTTGATTTTATACGCAAAGGGGCTGAGGTAAGTAAGTAGTTGGCCGATATCTTGGATGGATTGGACGGCTGCATCACTTGATTGATAGGTATAAGCATTCACTTCTATCGCTCGTTTCGACCTTGGGATGATGAGGTTCATTCCTACATAAATCGTGTTTGGGTCTTCGATTTGATTGACACTCAAGATGGCCTGAACGGTCGTGCCATACCAAACGGAAATGTCCCATAACGTTTGTCCCGACTGAACGACGTGTGTAATGGGCGGGATATATAGAACACTGCCTTGGTAAAGTACGTTTGGATCGGTAAGTTGATTGGCTTGCATGAGTGTTTGAATGGTCAGTCCATATTGCTGGGCAATCGACCATAAGGTTTCTCCGGCTTCAACGATGTGAGAGGTCCCGATGTGAGGAATAACCAATGACTGGCCAAGCGTTAATTGGCTTGGGTCGGATAATGCATTTAATTTAACAATTGAATCGATCGTTACTCCATAGCGGTTTGCAATTTTCCATAACGAATCGCCACTGCTTACTACATAGATAATCAACAGAACTCCCCCTTAAGTCATTTCATTCATGCATTCTATGTAATAGCCGTTTAAATGTGTATTTACCTATGGAGTTTTTCAAACGCGATTGCTTAAAAAGGGTCATCTTGATGTGGAAGCGGTATAATAAATGGGTATATGCAGACATTAAAAACGTGCATAAGGACCATGCAAATGACTATTTTTGTTTTAAATATGAGGAAAAACCAGTACAAACATGACTAAAGAAAAGGGGATTCTATGACAAAAAATAATGAATCAGGATGGAACTTCGAAAATAGCTATGCTGGACTTCCAAAAGCTCTTTTCACCCTTACCGACCCGACTCCAGTAAGTGCACCTGAATTGATCATTCTCAATGAAAAGCTGGCTGCTACTTTAGGGTTGTCCGCGGAAGATTTAGAAAGCGATGAGGGTGTGGAAGTACTTGCTGGAAACGAGATTCCTGAAGGAGCCTTGCCCCTTTCCCAAGCATACGCGGGTCACCAATTCGGTCATTTCACAATGCTAGGTGACGGGCGAGCGGTGCTCTTGGGTGAGCAGATTACGCCAGAGGGGGAAAGGATGGACATCCAGCTTAAAGGTCCAGGAAGAACACCCTATTCACGCGGGGGGGATGGACGCGCGGCACTGGGTCCGATGTTACGTGAATATATCATCAGTGAAGCCATGCATGCGCTGGGGATTCCCACATCACGTAGTTTGGCTGTAGTGAAGACAGGCGACCCGGTCTATCGGGAAACTGTGCTACCCGGTGCGGTTTTAACGCGAGTGGCTGCCAGCCATCTTCGTGTCGGAACTTTTCAATATGTTGCTAAGTGGAGGACAATCGAGGAAATGCAGGCCCTTGTCGACTATACCATCAAGCGTCATTTTCCAGAGGTGGAAGCTGCTGAAAACCAAGCTCAATTGATGCTAAGGGAGGTCATCAAACGACAGGCCAAGCTTATTTCAAAATGGCAGTTGGTTGGCTTCATACATGGGGTGATGAACACTGACAACATGACCATTAGCGGAGAAAGCATCGATTACGGCCCATGTGCCTTCATGGATACCTATGATCCGGAAACGGTATTCAGCTCCATTGACGTTCAAGGCCGTTATGCCTATGGAAATCAGCCGTACATTGCCGCTTGGAACCTAGCCCGATTGGCGGAAAGCCTACTGCCACTGTTGCATGATGATCAGGAACAGGCCATTCAACTGGCGCAGGATGAAATCTCGGAATTCAATAAGTTATATCATACACATTGGTTCAAGGGCATGAGGGCGAAGTTGGGCATCTTTAATGAAGAGGCAGAAGATGAAGCGCTGATCGAAGGACTCCTCGACATGATGAAGAAGCATCGGGCAGACTATACGAATACCTTCCGTGCCTTAACGTTTGAAACAAAAGGGGACGCAGCCCTTTTCGATTCTCCGGAGTTTGAAGAGTGGCATAAGTTGTGGCAGGAGCGAGTAGGGCGTCAACAGGAATCGAAAGACTCTTCGAAGAAGCTGATGCAAGAAAGTAATCCTGCGGTGATTCCACGAAATCACCGGGTGGAAGAAGCATTGGATGCTGCGGTGAAAAAAGGCGATTACAGTGTGTTGGAACGACTTCTGGAAGTACTCTCACACCCATACGCGCATACGAGAGATCAGGAAGCATACGCAACAGTACCTGAATCATGCGGCCCGTACCAGACTTTTTGTGGTACTTAATGAAAAAAATAACTCGAAAAGATGATTCCTATTGGAGTCATCTTTTTTTCTATAGGTATTCGGGTTGAAGAAGAATCGACCTCTGTTAAAAACTTTTTAGATACATTATCCTATCATTTTGGAATAAAAAAATCCTGAATTGTTACTTTTGGTATATGGGTGACGAATAAAACTTTAGAAAATTAATAGATTTATAAGGCAAAGTATTTATTAAAGTGATAGATTTAACTTTGGATATAATTTATCGAATAATCTAATCAAGGTAATTTCGTAGTGTGAAAGTCTTTTCGATGAAATAGAGCACTTTTATATTATAATTTTGTGTTAAGAAAGTTGTTTGATGATGATTAGTCGTGAATAATGAAAAATTGAAAGAAGGTTTTGTATTTGAAAAGAAATATTTGGGTAAAAGTTATTTTCATGCTGATGTTAGCGTTATCGGTATCATTAGGCAGTACAGCTCAAGCGGAAAACACAGATTCATTAGTTGAGGAGAGTGTGGCTCCTCAAAGCATTACACTAAACAAATCAACTGTATCAATCAAGTTAAATAAAACGGCTCAGTTAACAGCGACTGTAAACCCCGCTGATGCTACTGATCAAAGCATAAACTGGACTAGTGCAAACCCTAAAATTGCAGTAGTAGATGTAAGTGGGAAAATTAAACCGGTTAATGCAGGTACCACTACTATTACTGCTACAGCAAACGGCAATCCATCTATTAAGAAAAGTATCACAGTAACTGTATTAAAAGTGCCAACAAGTTTGAAGTTGAGCAAAGCATCTTTAAATATCACAAAGAAACAAACAGTAAAAGTAACGGCGACCGTTGCTCCATCGGATGCTACAAATAAAACAGTTGTATGGAAAAGCTCCAACACTAAGGTGGCAAAAGTAGATTCAAAAGGTAATATCAAAGGAATCGCGAACGGTTCTGCTACCATTACGGCGACCGCAAAAGATAATAGTGACGTTGTGAAACAAGTAAAGGTGAAGGTCTCTACAAAAACTGTAAAAGTAAATAAAACAAGCTTAACTGTAACAGCAGGTAAAGCAGGACAGCTTACCGCAACTGTTTCCCCATCCGATAGTATGGATAAAACAGTGAAATGGACAACCTCGAATAAAAAAATCGCAACGGTTAGCAGCAAAGGTAAGGTTACGGGCAAAGCGAAAGGAACCGCAACCATTACAGCAAATGTTAAAGATGCTAAAGCGGTTAAGGTGAAAGTAACGGTTAAATCACCAATTGTGGCAAAGTCTGTAAAGGTAAATAAGACTTCAGCTACCATCGTTCAAGGAAAGACATTAACCTTATCTGCAACAGTGAGTCCAAGTAATGCGGTAAACAAAACAGTGAAATGGTCGACTTCCAATAAAAAAATCGCAACTGTCAGTAGCAAAGGGATAGTTAAAGCCGTTGGTGTAGGGACAGCAAAAATTACGGCTACCACTACAAATGGCAAAAAGACATCGGCAACGATCAAAGTGAAAGCAAAACCTTACGTGAAAAACTTACATGCAGGAACTTGGAAAGCAGGCACGGATATTAAAGCAGGACGGTACAAAATCACGACAAATTCAGGCAATGGAAACTTGTTCATATCCGGAAAAGACTATTACTTAAATCGTGATATAAATGATATATTAACTGGCGAAGATGATGGCTTTGGAGTAAAAGTTATTACGACCGATATTAAGTCCGGGGACAAAATTAAAATCATGGGTTTGAATAATGTGAAATTCACGCGTGTTTCACACGTTCTATCAAATACTCTGACTGCCGGTTACCATACAGTCGGAAAGGATATCAAAGCCGGAAAGTACAAAATGACAACGTCTAGCGAAGCAGGGAATTTGGTTATCTACAGGGGAAGCAATCTTCTGGTAAACGAGATCCTTTCAAAACACGCTGATGAATATACTGTTAAAAGTGTGACTAAGACACTAAAAGCGGGGGATCAAATTAACATATCAGGTTTAGACAAAGTGGTTTTCACTAAAAAGTAAGATCTATTTTAAACGTGTGAGTCTTTATAAAAATAGAGAAACAGGTGGAGAGGAACGGTTGGTTTTTCTCCGCCTGTTTTGTTTTCAAGAGTAGATAAATGATGTATTCGTGATCCTCAATCAGAATTATTAAATCGTTATCCAAAGATAAGATGACACTGAACTTGCCGACAATTTCTTTACTTAAAGCTGATAAAGATTGTGGCTGTTAAGGGGAACGATTTCATTCACTCTAAATCATAATAAAAAAAGAGCTGTCCCAATAGCCGAATTCGACTTTTAGGAACAGCTCTTTTTTTATTATAAAACTTTTTTCACTTCTTGGTATTCTTCCTCTGAAAAAACCCGCGAGCGTGTGATGAAATGTTGGTCTTCCACGCTATCAAGTGAGAAATCCGGGCCTCGTCCTTCAGTTGCATCGATGATCAGTTGCGTGTGCTTCCAATAATCGTATTGGCTTTTATGCATGTAGAAGGGTACATCGCCAATCGCACCGAGATGGATGTCTGCATCCCCCAGTTGAAAATCTCCTTCTCTATAGCACATCGGAGAAGATCCATCACAACAGCCGCCGGATTGATAAAACATGATAGAGCCATGTATTTTTTTAATAGAGTCTATTAATGTAAGTGCTTCGTTCGTTGCAATAACACGTTCTACCATGTTTGATCGTATCCTTTCGATTTAGAAGAATCCTTGAGCGTCTTTAGCGTAGCTTACTAATAGACATTTTGTTTGTTGATAGTGATCAAGCATCATTAGGTGGTTTTCACGGCCGATACCTGATAATTTGTATCCACCGAATGCTGCGCCAGCAGGATATTGGTGGTATGTGTTTGTCCAAACACGACCAGCTTCGATTCCACGACCAGCACGGTAAGCGATATCTCCGCTACGAGACCATACTCCAGCTCCTAAGCCGTAAAGAGTATCGTTTGCGATTTCCATTGCTTCATCGAAGTCTTTGAAAGTAGTAACAGCAAGAACTGGTCCAAAGATTTCTTCTTGGAAGATACGCATTTTATTGTTTCCTTTGAAAACAGTCGGTTTGATGTAGTTACCAGTTTCAAGTTCTCCATCAAATTTGTTTTCTTCTCCACCGATAAGTAATTCAGCGCCTTCTTCTTGTCCAAGCTTGATGTAAGAAAGGATTTTTTCTTTTTGTTGATTAGAAGCTTGAGCACCCATCATTACTTCAGTATCAAGTGGGTTACCAACTTTAATTTGTTTAACGCGTTCTAGTGCACGTTCCATGAATTTGTCATAGATTGATTCTTGGATAAGAGCACGTGAAGGACATGTACAGATTTCGCCTGAGTTCAATGCGAACATAACCATACCTTCGATTGCTTTATCTAGGTAAGCATCATCTTTATCCATTACATCTTCAAAGAATACGTTAGGTGATTTACCACCAAGTTCAAGTGTTACAGGGATGATGTTTTCAGTTGCATATTGCATGATTTGGCGACCAACTGCAGTTGAACCAGTGAAAGCAATTTTAGCAATACGTGGGTTCGTAGCAAGTGGTTTACCAACTTCGATACCGAAACCATTAACGATGTTAAGAACACCAGCAGGGATGATATCTTGAATTAATTCAACCAACACCATGATAGAAGCTGGAGTTTGTTCAGCTGGTTTCATGACGATACAGTTACCAGCAGCTAGAGCTGGAGCGATTTTCCAAACAGCCATTAGGATTGGGAAATTCCAAGGGATGATTTGTCCAACAACACCAAGTGGCTCTTGGAAGTGGTATGCTACTGTATCATTATCTATTTGAGTTGTGCGTCCTTCTTGAGAACGAATGGCACTTGCAAAGTAACGGAAGTGATCGATTGCCAATGGAATATCGGCATTCAATGTTTCACGTACAGCTTTACCGTTGTCCCAAGTTTCAGCAACAGCGATCATTTCTAAGTTTTCTTCTAAACGGTCAGCGATTTTGTTTAAAATGCGAGCGCGTTCAGCAGGAGTAGTTTTTCCCCAAGCAGCTTTTGCAGCATGTGCAGCATCTAATGCCAATTCGATATCTTCAACAGTAGAACGAGCAGCTTTTGTGAATACTTTACCAGTTACTGGTGATTTATTTTCGAAATATTGGCCTTTAACGGGTGCAACCCATTCTCCACCAATAAAGTTATCGTATTTTTCTTTGAATTGTACGACAGAACCTTCTGTATTAGGATTAGCATAAATCATAGTTGTATTTCTCCCCTTTAATTGGTTTAGAAAACTAACCCCGATGAACACGATTGCTTGAACAATGATAGAGGAATCATCCAGGTCTGCTTTCTATCTTTATAATCGTCTTTTTTCGACAAAAACACAAGCAATAAGAACTAGAAAAATAGATTACTAATAGCATTTTTGTAAAAATGTGGCTAATTTTGAAAGGGAATCGCCCTAATTATTCCATAATTTTCTCGATATTTCCTGTTCTTAGAAACACTGAAAAAAGAAAGTTATTTCGGAATATTTCCTATTATTGGCCGATCAATTCTCCCGAAGGGGCTGTCCATTGTCATTAAATCAGAGCCATCTAACTAGGAAAGCAAGGGGATTTCGGAAATAGTATCAGGAGCCTTATGATTTTAATGAATGACAAATAGATTGAGTAGTAACCAACCTTCCTTTCCCTTAGCTTTTCTTATCTGGAAGAAACCATACTGGGAATAAGGAAACTAATCGAACTATCGCTAAAGATCGAAAAATACTTATACTGGATCAATACTTTTCTTATATAATGTTAAAGTGATTTGAAATGATTTTTTTACTTGAAGAATTATGATCGATCATACATATATAGGAGGGATACGGTATGAAGAAATTTGGGTTTATCTTTTTAATGGTAATGATGGCGATGCTTGCAGCCTGCTCATCTGATGATGATAATGCATCGAAAAAAGATGAAGAGGGGGCATTGAAGGTCGATAAAGGCCTCCTAAATGTAGAAGTGACATTGCCTGCTTCATTCTTTGAAGGTGAGGACATCGATAGCGTCATTGCTGAAGCCAAAAAAGATGGTGTAAGTAAAGTGACGAAAAACGAGGACGGATCATTAATGTATAAAATGCCGAAGTCTAAGCATAAGGAAATGATGAAAGACTTAGAAAAGAATGCGGAAGAGACAATGGAAGAGATGAAGAATGGCAAAGATTATCCATCCATTAAAGAGGTCTCCCATAACAAGGCGTTTTCAAAGTTTACTTTAGAAGTGGATAAAGAAACATATGAGAATGGTTTCGACGGTTTTGCCGCCATGGGACTAGGGATAACTGGCATGTACTATCAAGTTTTTAATGGAGCAAGCCCGGATGAGTATAAAGTTACGATATCGGTTAAAGATGCGGCGACTCAAAAAGTCTTTGACGAAGTCGTCTACCCGGATGATTTAGAGGGTGAGGAAGAAGCCAAGTAACTTCCTGCGTGTTAAAAAGTATGATATGAAGATAAGAGGCATGAGAGTACAGGAGAAATCCATACATCTCATGCCTTTTTACATGTACAAAGGCTAATATCCGTATTTTTATATGAGGTCACCTAATTGATGATTATTTTGATTATTCACTTTTTAGTCAATATCAGCTAAATGTTGGATTTGCAACAAGCCGATAAAATTGATGGTTTGTTTAGTTAATCAATCATTTTACACTAAGTTTCACAACAGTTGTTGTAAATTTAAAAGAATTAGAGGTAATTATTATGACTAAGGTGTTATTCATTACAGCAAATCCAAATGATGAAAATCGTTCGGCTAGTATGGCAGCAGGAAAAGCATTTATTGAAACATATAAAGATACAAACCCTACGGACGAAATCGTGACCGTAGATTTATTTAAGGAAGAAATTCCAAATTTAGATGCAGATGTTTTCAGTGCTTGGGGAAAACTTCGTGCAGGACAGCCAATGGACGCTCTTTCAACTGAGGAATTAGCGAAAGTTAGTCGCTTAAACGAGATTCTCGATCAATTTGTTTCAGCAGATAAAATGATTTTCGTAACGCCGTTATGGAATTACTTATTCCCAGCAGTTCTGAAAGCATACGTTGATGCCGTAGCAGTACCTGGTAAAACGTTTAAATATACAGAAAAAGGTTCTGAAGGCTTACTTCAAGGTAAGAAAGTGCTTCACATTCAAGCCCGTGGTGATTTTTATTCAGAAGGACATCCTCTAGCTCATTTAGAGTTAGGCAATCGCTATTTAAAACAATTGATGGCCATCATGGGCATTACTGAATTTGAAGGTTTATTTATAGAAGGTCATGATGCAATGCGAAATAAAGCGGAGGAAATTAAAGCAGCAGGCATCGAGCGTGCAAAGCAATTAGCCCAAACCTTCTAATCGTCTATTATCTTTATATTGCAATTCGTGGTTCATATGAATGGACCACGAATTGCTTATTTTTTTTCTGGAAATTCTTCTGTTATAATCGGGTCATTCAATTCATCCAACAAGTATTAGAAATTATAGTGTTTTGAGAAGGTGGGTACGAATGAAAAAACAAGATCCACGAATCCAACGGACAAGGCAAAGTATAATGAATGGTTTTATGAGACTGATTAAACAAAAGGAATTTAGTGATATTACCATTGCTGATATTACACAAGAAGCAAAGATTAACCGTTCAACGTTTTACTATCATTTTATGGATAAATACGATTTAATCGATGAGATTCAAAGAGAAGTTCTTACGAAAGAAATTTTTAAAGAAGTAGCATTACAAGAAGTCATCGATGAACAAACGATTATTATGTCGCTACAGGCTATTATGAGTTCTCAAATAGATTTATCCCTACAATGTCAACATGCTCTTGAAGAATTTAAATCGAAAATGGACCATGAAATTAAACAACGATTGACGGAAACTTTACAAGCCTTATTAGATAAAGAGTATGGTGTGAAGGAAGAACATTATTTACTTGCTACATTTTGGAGTTGGGGCATTTATGGTGTGGCAATGGCATGTGTAGAGGGGAAAGAAACTTTGCATACGGCGGTAAACCGTTTGACAACTATGATTTTAGGCTAGTGTGAAGGTCACCCATATAGAACGGGTTAAGAAAAGACAGAGGCAATCAATTCTTCAAGCCATCATTCACCGGAGTTTTTCTTATGATGTTTTCTGATACAAAAAGAACTGTCCATGTCATGATGGGCAGTTCTTTTTGCATCATTCATAATTCCTTTCAATTACGAAATGGGAACGGTCTCCCCTGAAGTAGGTTTTGGAGTATTCGATGACGCTCTGGTCGGCCTCGTACGTATGGGTTTCAAGCGAGAAACAGGGAGATCCATTGGGAATTTCCAGTTTTTCTGCAATGGACTCGTCGGCGAGGGCCAGTTCCAGATGTTCGATGGTCTTCAGGACTTTGAGATTAAACTGGTTTTTAAGCAGTCGGAAAAGGGATGTTTCACAGGCCTTCATATCAAGACCGGGTGTTTTATGCCACGGTAGGTAGGCGACTTCGTATTGAAGGGGGACGGAATCTACATAACGCACCCGAACGAGTTTATTGATGGGATCACCAATATCAAGGTCGAATCGTTTGGCAAGGGATGCGTTTGCTTCAATGACCGTTAAACCCAAGACCTTGGTGGAGGGGTTTTTCCCCTGCATCATGACCTGATCGGAAAAGTTTTCAACTGTGCTGGTAAGTGTTTGGCGTACTTTATTTTCTGAAACGAAGGTTCCCTTACCTTGAATCCGGTACACATACCCTTCCACGGTAAGTTGTTGGAGGGCTGTTCGGACGGTCGTCCTGCTCACTTCGAATGATTTACAGAATTCTGCTTCGGTCGGTAATTTAGTGTTTGGCTGATAATCCCCATTCTTTATCATTTGAACGATGGATTCCTTTACGGCAGAATGAAGGGCTGTCACTTTATTCGTGGTTTTCAACATGCTTCCTCCTAGACATTTTTCGCTACTTCTAGAGTATATCTTGTTACAACAAGAATCAACTATAAAGTTATTTGTAGTAACAAATTTAAAATTTGTATTGAAATTAGATATAAATGACTATACAATGGAATATATAGGTAATGACCAATGTTCCACTCAAAAAGGAGGAGATACATTCGTAAAAGGTGAAATAAGAAAAGGAAGCACCTATTTACATCAAAAATACAGAATATTTAGAAATGAAAAGGGGAGAAATCTATGAATATCTTATTATGTTGTTCTGCGGGAATGTCTACGAGTTTACTAGTGACGAAAATGGAGAAAAGTGCGAAGGAACAAGGCATAGATTGCCACATATGGGCAGTGTCTTCTACTGAGGTGGACAGAGAAATGGATAAGGCAGATGTTGTTTTACTAGGGCCACAGGTTAGGTTCCTGCTTTCTAAGATGAAGCAAGCAGGCACAGCAAAAGGCATTCCAGTCGATACAATCAATCCGATGTTCTATGGTTTGTGCAACGGGGAAGAAGTGCTCAAACAAGCTGTTACTTTGATAAAAGGAGAATAAGGATATGATGACTTTCATTGATAAGTACATTATGCCGGCTGCAGTCAAGTTGGGGAATAACCGACATCTGTTGGCCATTCGTGACACGTTGATTGGAATGATAGCGATTACAATTATCGGATCGTTCGCGGTTTTATTGAATAATCTAGGGCAAATCATCAAGCCATACGGAAGAATGATGGAAGCCATTTTCGGTCCTACCTGGACGACGCTTGGCAATGACATTTCATTCGGTACCTTTGCATTCATGACCATTTTTGCCGTTTTCGGTATATCTTATAAACTTGCTAAATCTTATGGAGACGATGGATTCGAGGCGATGCTCATTTCGGCGGCCTGTTTCTTCTTATTGCTTCCACAGATGGGATTGGTCTCGCTGACGGTTGATAACAAAGTCGTATCAGGCGAGGCAGCTGGCTTCATCAGTACCAATTACTTTAATGCAACCGCTCTCTTTACGGGAATTGCCGTTTCCCTTATTGCGACGGAGATTTTTGTAAGGCTTTCCAAACTCAAATTCTTGGTGATCAACATGCCGGAGGGTGTACCTCCTGCAGTAGGGCGCTCGTTTGCCAAATTGATTCCAGGCATGGCAACCATTTTCATCATCGGGGTGTTCGGATTGCTTTTCCGTATCGCAACGAATGGCCAGATCGTGAATGACTGGTTAAGTAAAGTGATTGTATCTCCGATGCAAGGGGCCGTGGATTCACTGCCATTCGCCATCCTTCTTGTCTTTTTCGTTCATATTTTATGGATGGTGGGTCTTCATGGACCGAACATCCTTGGTGGAATCACGACACCGCTTTTTGAAAGTTCTGGCGTAAAGAATATTGATCTGTATGCAAAAGGCATTACAGATATGGACCAATATGGCGTCTTGGCCGGCTCGTTTCTTGATGCTTTTGTTTATCTAGGTGGATCGGGCGGAACGATGGGCTTGATCATTGCGATGATCATAGCCGGTAGAAGGCGGTATAAACAGATGATTGGGCTTGGTGGGGCCCCGGGACTTTTCCAAATCAACGAACCGATTCTTTTTGGGCTTCCCATCGTATTGAATCCAATCTGGTTGGTTCCATTCGTTCTAGGACCTATCATTACTACAGTCATTTCGTACTTAGCGGTGAGCAGCGGTCTGGTCTTCCCGATTGTAGCCAAAATCCCATGGGTGACCCCGCCGATTGTCGGAGGATTCTTGGCGACAGGTGGCCATGTTTCGGGGGCTGTCCTGGCAGGAATCAATCTCGTCATTTCAACCGTAATCTACTTGCCGTTCGTGTATGCCCAAGTGAAAATTGACTCGAAAAATAAAACGGAGCTTACAAAGGATTCGGAATCAGAATCAGTAAGTCTTTAAGAAAGAAGTGGGGAACATGGAAAAAGAAGAATTATATCAGTTATCTTTCCAACTTGTTTTACACAGTGGAAATGCACGGAGCTTTGCGATGGAAGCCTTGCAAGAAGCCAAGAAAAAAGATTTCGAAGCAGCCAGGCAGAAAATAGCGGAGGCGGAGACGGAATTATTGCAGGCACATAAATTTCAGACTCAGTTGATTCATGCGGAAGCGGGTGGCGAGAAATTAGATATCCCGATTATCCTGATACACGCACAGGATCATTTGATGACGGCGATGACTTTGAAGGATTTGGCGGTTGAAATGATTGAGATGAGAGAAGAGTTTCTTGGAGCCAACAAGATCAAGGAGGGGACAGCGGAATGAGTAAGGGGTTGAAAATCGTTACGATAGGCGGAGGTTCAAGTTATACGCCGGAACTGATTGAAGGATTCATTAAATATTACAAGGAGCTTCCTGTAAGTGAAATCTGGCTCGTGGATATAGAAGCTGGCAAGGAAAAGCTTGAAATCGTCGGCGGGCTGGCAAGACGGATGGTGGAAAAAGCGGGAGTGCCGATTGATATTCACTTAACGCTTGACCGTAAGAAAGCTCTAGAGGGTGCCGACTATGTCACGACCCAATTACGGGTCGGGCAGCTGGCTGCGAGGGCACTTGATGAGAAAATCCCGCTGAAGCATGGGGTCATCGGTCAGGAAACGAATGGACCAGGCGGGTTGTTCAAAGCATTTCGGACGATTCCTGTCATTCTTGACATCGCCCGGGAGATGGAAGAGATTTGCCCGAATGCCTGGTTGATCAATTTCACGAACCCTGCCGGCATGGTCACGGAAGCCGTTCTTCGTCATAGCAACATCACTAAAATCGTCGGTCTATGCAATGTGCCGATCGGGATGGAACGTGGTGTCGCCGAGTTGATGAAGGTGGAACCGGACCGGGTGCGGATTGATTTCGCCGGATTGAACCATATGGTATACGGGTTGGATGTATTCGTGGATGGAAAGAGCGTGAAAGAGGAAATTATCGATATGATTTCAGACCCGGATAAAGCGGTGACGATGAAGAATATCCATGCGATGGGATGGGAGCCAGAATTCCTTCGTGCATTGAATTTATTTCCTTGCCCATATCACAATTATTACTACAAAACGGGAGATATCCTGGCTCAAGAGCTGAAGGATGCAGAAAATGGGGAAACAAGGGCTGAGGTCGTACAAAAGCTGGAAACGGAACTATTTGAACTATATAAAGACGTCGATCTAGACATCAAGCCACCACAACTTGAAGAACGGGGCGGCGCTTACTACAGTGATGCCGCGGTTCGGTTGATCCATTCCATGTATACGGATAAACGTGATATACAGGCGGTCAATACGATGAATTATGGTGCGATTGAAGGCATCCCGTACGATTCAGCCGTTGAAGTGAGCTGTGTGATTACGAAGGATGGTCCAAAACCGATCACGGTAGGTGAATTACCGGTAGCCGTTCGCGGACTCGTCCAGCAAATTAAGTCCTTTGAAAGGGTGGCTATCGAGGCTGCCGTAACAGGCAACTATGATACGGCCTTGCTTGCGATGACCATCAACCCACTAGTTCCAAGTGACCGGGTGGGGAAATTGATTCTGGACGAAATGCTCTTGGCGCATAAGGAATTTTTGCCGCAGTTCTTCCGGAATAAGGAATTACAAGGAAGCTTTCATGATTGAAGTGCTGGTCAATGCTGATGATTTCGGGTTTTCACGGGCTGTGAATTACGGCATATTGAATAGCCACAAAAATGGAATAGTCAATTCGGCGACCATGATGATGAATGCAAAAGCGACCGATCATGCCATCAGAATTGCCAAAGATCATCGCACGCTTAAGGTGGGCATCCATCTTGTCCTGACATGGGGACGGCCGCTGCTACATGATGTGCTTAGCCTTGTAGACAGAGAGGGAAACTTCAAAAAGCAAGCTGAGGTATATGGGAACCCGGGTAGTATTTCCTTGGAAGAGTTGGAGAGGGAATGGTCTGCCCAGATTGATAAATTCATCGACTTGGGGATGATGCCGACCCATTTTGACAGTCATCATCATGTCCATGCGATCCCGGCCTTTTGGCCGGTCGTGAAAAAGCTTTCCGCCCATTATGGGCTACCAGTCCGAAAAGCGGGACCCCATTTTCAGGACATTGAAACAGTGACCGATACATTCCTTGACGATTTTTATGGGGAAAAGGCGGCCGTCGATTACTTTCAAACCCTTAACGAGCGGATTAGTGAGGGCAAAAGCGTGGAGGTCATGACCCACCCAGCCTACCTGGATGATGATTTGCTCCAGCATTCCTCCTACAATCAAGAAAGGCTCAAGGAAACGGCCATCTTGATGAAAGCCACATTGCCGGAAGGATTCATTCTCCGGTAATGATCGGTTCAGGAAGGCCCATTAAGACAAAAAAAGCAATCGGATCTCAGTTTTCACTGAGGTCCGATTGCTTTTTTTTATACTTCTTTAACCACTACGGGTTTAACTTCGGCAACTACCAGCTTCTTGAATGCGAGGCTGACAACCATCATCACGATAAAGTTCACAGCCAAGGCGATGATTCCGACATTCAGATCCTTCGCTGCTTGTGGCAAGGATGGGAACAGCGTGCCGATTGTCGATTGGCTGATGGTGATATAGGTGACGATGGCCAATCCACAGATGATACCCGCTATTGCCCCATATTTATTGATAAAGTTCTTCTTTTTCAGGCTGAATAACAGGGACGGGAATAGTTGTGTAATGAAGCTATATCCCATCAAGATCAAAGCAGACATCGTTTCTCCGCCGTTTAAGGTGAAGTAAACGGATATGAGTGCAATCACGGGAACGAGTAACTTGGCCAAACGTACCACATGCCGGTCTGATGCTCCAGGATGGAGTTCCTTATAGACATTTTTCGCAAGGAGCGTAGAGACGCTCATCAACAGCATCGATCCTGGTACTAATGCCGTCAACATGCCAGCTGCACCGATGACTCCTATAAACCATGGATCAAAGGTCTGTATCGCAAGGCGCAATAAAGAAAGGTCCGCATCGGCGCCTTCCAGTCCAGGCACTTTCAAAATAGCGGCAAATCCTACAAAAAAGACAAATAGTAACATGAGCGTATACAGTGGACTGATGATGGCATTTTTACGAAATGTTTTTCCGCTCCGGGCCGTATAGACGGCACTGAATACTTGGGGCCACATGTAAAAACCAAATACGAGCAAGATGACGGTCGAGATGAACCACGAAACGCTAAGACCTTGTTCGGGCAGCGTCAGGAAACCTGGTTTGGCGGCATTTATGGTTTCGAACATCGGTTGAAGACCACCAAAGTAATGAATTGGAAGATAAATGCCCAGGAATGCGATGATGACGATCATCATGATGTCCTTGATGACGGCTGTCCAGGCTGATCCGTGAATGCCTGAAATCATGACATAAATGGTCAGGCTGATAGCTCCAAGCCACACAGCGGTGGACATGGAAATGGCGCCATATGATGCTTCGGAAACAATGATCCCTAAGCCTTTGAGCTGTACGACGACGACCGGAATCATCGATACCACGCCGACAAGGGCAGCAAGAATCCCTAGAGTTGGGCTCTTGTATTTGCTTACGAAGAAATCGGATTGTGACATAAGCCGATTTTCTTTTGCGTATTTCCAAATGGCCGGAAGTAGCCAATAGGATAATACATAAGACAAGGTAATATAAATGAGGACGTATAAAGCGGGAGCACCCTTTCCATAAGCCCAGCCGCTTCCTCCAAGGAAGGAGAAGGTTGTGTAAATTTCCCCTGCCATCAATAGAAAGACGAATATGGCGCCAAAACCGCGGCCGCCCACCGTCCATTGTTCCAGGTTCATGTCTTTTCCTTTTGTCGAACGGATCCCAAGAAAAATCGATAAAAGTAAAAATGCTAAAATAATGATAAGAGCAATATTCATTCTTCTTCACCTTCCCGGTTCCTAGGATCCAACTTATACATGACGGCTAGAGTGACGGAAGTGAGCACGACCCACATCGCCATCCAAAACATATAAAAAGGCATCCCCAATACATAAGGTTCTACTTTATTAACAAAAGGAAGAAACCCTAATATGCCGATAAAAGGAACGAGTGTAAGAATATATAATACTTTCATGAAGCAACCCCTCCATTCTAAATATGTTTCACAGATTATGATGTTTTTCTAAAAAAATGTTTCCGTAATACCTAGTACCTTACACTAATTCGATAAAAAAATTAATAGTGTGGCAGAAAAAAATATTCGTCACGCTTCATTTTACTCTCTCATTTAATCACAGGAAAATGGGATAGGAAGGTAGACTTCCGTATCCCAAAATTCCTCGTTCATTTTTTTCGATAGTTATATATGACAACTAAAAGAATGAACCAAAGCGGTGTCAGCAATAATGACGGCCTGGTCGCCTCAGCAAACAGCATGACGATCAAGATGAAGACAAACAGCCCTAATATTACATAGTTGATGAAAGGTGTTAAGGGAGCCCTGAAAGTGGACGTAGCCCTTAAGTCCGGACGTTTTTTCGTATACCTGATATGGGAAATCAAGATGATGCTCCAGACCCATAGGAAGCAGATTGCACTAATCGTTGTCACGATGGTGAAAGCTTGCTCCGGTATGATTTTACTTAATAATGCCCCAATGGAGACGACGATGGTGGACGTAACCAATGCATTACTCGGAACAGCACGTTTATTTAATTTCTTAAGTTTAGCAGGTGCTTCGTTATTGTTGCTCAAGGTATAAAGCATGCGGCTTGTTGAAAACAATCCACTATTCCCGGCAGAAGCGGCAGATGTCAACACGACGAAATTGATAATCCCTGCAGCAACCGGAATCCCGATCAAGGCGAAGACCTCCACGAATGGGCTGCTTGCGGCATCGAGCTGTGTCCATGGATTGACGCAAAGGATGACGGTGATGGCACCGATATAGAAAAGCAATATCCGGACAGGGATCTTATTGATCGCTGACGGGATATTTTTTTTCGGATTGGCGGTTTCGGCCGCTGTCACCCCAATGATTTCGACACCAACAAAGGAGAAGACGACTAGCTGTAGGGAAAGCAAAAAGCCGGATGCGCCGTTCGGGAACATGCCCCCATGACTCCAAAGGTTGTTGAGGGAAACGGTTCCTGTATCGGTTTGGAAACCAATGATGAGTAAGACGATTCCCACAACGATCAAGGCGACGATCGTGATGACTTTAATGAGGGAGAACCAGAACTCCAATTCTCCGAATAGCTTCACGGTCAACAAATTCAATCCTAGTAGAATCACCAAGCAGGCAAGTGCAGGGATCCATTGCGGAATGTCGAACCAATATTGCATATAGACCCCGACAGCGATGATATCGGCCATGGCCGTCATGATCCAACAGAACCAGTAGGTCCAGCCAGTCACGAAACCAGCCCACGGTCCGATGTATTCCGTGGCGAATTCGGTGAATGAGGAATATCCCGCGTTGGACAACAGCAATTCCCCTAAAGCCCTCATGACGAAAAACAAGGCAATCCCGATAATCAGATACGAAAAGATAATGGAGGGTCCCGCCAACTGTATGGCTTTTCCGGATCCCAAAAATAACCCGGTCCCGATGGTTCCTCCTATGGCGATGAGTTGTACATGTCGATTTTTCAAATCCCTTTTCAATTCTTGTTTAGCCAATTTGTGCGCCCCCGTTGTTATAATTCTTGAATGTGAAGTGCATGGTCCGTTGATTCCAATCGATCACCAGGGCAATGAATCTGTCCAGTTTAGTAGCGATTTCACTTCGTTTTTTTAGTGATGATTGAAAAAAGACAATAAAAAAAGAGATTGGAAGCTACCAATCTCGAAAGGTTAAAGAATAACAAATATTCGTTACTCTTCTGTCCTTTTGCCTGAGATTGTGAATCCTTCGGCGCTGCACGTGTGTACAGTCTCTCCAGAAGCTGCTCCTGCTATAGTGTGATCCATAGCATTCATCGCTTGCTTAGTATGTGGTTGTCAATAAATGGCCACTGTTAAAGATGAAATTCTTTTTAGCAACTCATTTACTCTTTTAAAATAATAATGGAATTCTATCACTATTTTGATTTTGGGTCAAAGGGATATATTGTAAATGTGGTGGGGGTGAATCTATATGCTAACTTTGATGCCAAGAAACGATGCGAACCCCGAATCAGTTTGATAAGGACATTTTTTCATAGTCCCTTTTAAGAATGGCCATGATGATTTCGTCCGAATATTTTCCGTTGAAGTATAAAGACTCTCGTAAAATCCCCTCTTTGATAAAGCCAACTTTTTCATAGGCTCTTATTCCACGTAAATTATGGCTGAATACTTCCAGTTGCAGACGATTTAAAGCCAATTCTTCAAAAACAAATGCTAAAACAAGTCGGATAGCTTCTGTACCATACCCTTTACCCGTTAATTCAATGGCATTCATCGAAATTCTAAATCCTGCCTTTTTGTCCTCTTCGTCCATATCAGAGATGGATAATTCCCCGATCATTCGATCGCTTTCGTTTAAGCAAATGGCTAGATCATGGCGTGATAGATCTTCACGTACATTCTTTATATGACATTGAAGCTGCTCTAAAGTGAATATAGATCTTGTTCCTGTCATATACCGTATTTCTTCATCCTTTGTATTTTCTAAAAGGATAGGTGCATCCGATTCTTTTAAATAACGGAGATAGATTCTTTCTCCTATTAATTTCATTTTCTTTTCACCTCCGTCGATACTTACTATCAATAGTACATAGGATTCCTTCACCCGTATAGGGAAAGAACAATTACCAATCATGTCCTCCTATCCATTACTTCTAGACGGCCAAAAGTGTTTTTCCTAAAAGTACATTTGTATTTCTACGGAATATTTATTATTATAAGATAAGGAAATGCTTTTGTGGGTAGAGTACTTTAGGAAGCATTGTAAATCTATTAAATTACTTATCTTAAATAAGGATTAGAGAATCGTCATTTTATGCTTGTACATCTGGGGGAGTTATCATGTCAAATAAAGAATTAACTAGAGGGCTGGAGGCACGTCATATTCAGATGATTGCCTTGGGCGGTACGATCGGTGTTGGGTTATTTATGGGATCTGCCAGCACAATTAAGTGGACGGGCCCCTCTGTCATGCTGGCTTATGCCATCGCGGGACTTTTTATCTTTTTTATCATGCGTTCGATGGGGGAAATGCTGTACCTGGAGCCTACTACGGGCTCATTCGCAACGTTTGCGAGTGATTATATCCATCCATTAGCAGGATTTGTAACTGCTTGGAGCAACTGGTTCCTATGGGTGTTGGTCGGCATGTCTGAAATCATTGCCGTAGGATTATATATGAATTTTTGGTTCCCTGAACTGCCGGCTTGGATTCCGGGAGTAGTGGCCATGGTCATCCTTGGCGCCGCTAACCTCATTTCCGTCAAATCCTTCGGTGAATTCGAATTCTGGTTTGCACTGATCAAGATCGTTACCATCATCTTGATGATCATTGCCGGTCTAGGTCTTATCTTTTTCGGGATAGGGAATGGTGGGGAGGCAATCGGCCTTTCCAACCTATGGGCTAATGGCGGTTTCTTTACGGGGGGATGGAAAGGTTTCTTCTTTGCCCTTTCCCTTGTTGTGGCATCTTATCAAGGCGTTGAACTTATCGGGATCACTGCAGGTGAAGCAAAGGATCCGAAGAGGACCATTACAAAAGCGATCCAAACGATCATTTGGCGTATATTAATCTTCTATATCGGCGCGATTTTTGTCATCGTCACGGTATTTCCTTGGAATCAATTAGATGAACTTGGAAGCCCGTTTGTATCGACCTTTGCCAAAATAGGCATTACCGCAGCCGCGGGCATCATCAACTTTGTCGTGATCACGGCGGCGATGTCAGGATGCAATAGTGGGATTTTCAGTGCAGGGCGCATGCTTTATACCCTTGCCTTGAACGGGCAAGCGCCAAAGATCTTTGCAAAAATATCGAAAAGCGGAGTGCCGGCCTATTGTACAATCGCTGTCATGTTGGGCTTGGCCATTGGTGTTGTCCTGAACTACCTGGCTCCACCGGAAATATTCCTGTATGTGTACAGTGCCAGTGTACTGCCAGGGATGATTCCATGGTTCGTGATTCTTATTAGTGAGCTTAGGTTCAGGAAGGTACGAGCTGAGGAAATGAAAAACCATCCATTCAAAATGCCTTTTGCGCCGTATACCAACTATGCAACGATTGCATTCTTACTATTGGTATTGGTCGGCATGTGGTTTAACCCGAGTACGCGACTTTCCTTGATTGTGGGCATCGTTTTCCTAGCAATCGTTGTAGCCTGTTACTACCTACTGAAAATGGATAAGCGGGTACCGTTAGACATGAAGGCGAAAGAGGATGTATCTGCGTAATATAGAGTGTCGGAAAAAGTTATGCTTCGTGCATAGCTTTTTTTGTTTGACCGATATAGTGAGGGGATTGACCGATAAAAGTGGCCATTTGACCGATAAACCTTCCAACTTGACCGATAAAATGAGAAATTGACTGATATATGTAATTTATTGTAATGTTGGGCGCTTGAATATAAGATGAAGAGAAGAAATATACATAAAAGAAGGTGATTCGATTGAGAAAAGTGGAGAGGATTTTTAGCATTAACTCTCTGGTTAAGGAATTATGGGAAAGCCAGCCGGATATGAGATTCCTTCAATTGTTGGATTGGATAGAATCGGAGTACTCGAAACAGAATGGGGGATTTGGGCAAGGAAATTTGTTCAAACGGGATTCATATCAAGCCGAGGAGCCTTTTTCTTATATCGATTTATTTTATCTTGAGGACGAGCTGTTAGAGCAGTTTTTATTGCAGTTGGTAAAGGATACTGAGACTAGGCTTAGGCTTGAGAAGGTTCAGGCTGAAAAAGGGAGTAAACATTGGATTCAGCAATTCGTAAATAACAGGCAAGGGGAATTGAACCATCTTATTTTGATGAGTTCGCCTTCCTTGCTGACTTTCCTTGCCAAAGAGCGGACCATCCAGTGGAAGTCCCCATTGCGGGAAACGGGTTACCAAGAATACAGAAATGAATTTTTGGAGCTTGAAAGTGTGAGGCGGGGCAGACGAATCGAGCTGGAGAAATATTGGCCAAGGATGGGGCCGCAATGGGATGGATATGCCACGGTGGCAGGGAAAGATGGTCAAAAAGGGTTTTTGCTAGTGGAAGCGAAGGCCCATTTGAAAGAAATGACTTCATCGAGACGGGCAAAGGATCTGGACAGTAGATTCCTGATAGAGAGTACCATGAAGGAAACGATGGAGGCCATGGGTTCCCGGGCCCCTATGGAAGTCTGGCTGAACCGTTATTATCAGTTGGCGAATCGTTTGGCTTTTTTATATATATTGAATGAGAAAATGGGGATTCCAACGTGGCTGGTCCTTGTGAATTTTCTTGAAGATGATACCCATATACCTACCGGTTCTGTGGAATGGGTAGAACATTACCAAGAAGTTTTTAGCGAAATGGACATTACATCCGAATCGAACCCATTATTTGATAAGATCGTCACGGTCTATCCAAGTTGTAATTGATGTGTGGGAAAACTTAGGGAGAGTATAATCATCGGCTCTCCCTTTATTAATTGGTACTTATTGACAATGGTAAAAATATGAATTATACTTTTAATTAACCAGTGGTCAACAAGGGGGATATCATGTCACCAAGAAAATCCGTTACACAGGAATTAACACGTGAAATGATAATGGACGCAGCACGGAATCTCTTTGTGGCGAAAGGGTATCAGCATGTTTCCATGAGGCAGATTGCGAAAGAATTAGGGTACAGCCATGGCGCTCTTTACTATCATTTCAAGAATAAAGCGGAGTTGTTTTACGCGTTAGTGGAAGAACATTTCGCCATGCTCGATCAAAAACTGGATGATGTGATGCACCAAGCCATCCCAAATGGGGAAAAGCTAGAGAACATTCTTTTGGGCTTCATTGAATTCGGGCTGACATACCAAAGCCATTATGAAATCATGTTTTTGATCAAGGACGAAGAAGTACAGAACTTCATCAATCAAGGGCCACACAAAACCTATGAAAAATTCGCCCAGATTATTTTCTCTTTATGTGAGAACAAAGTTTCCATCCAGCATATTTACAGCATCTTTTTATCCTTGCATGGTTTTGTCACGCATTATTGCCGTCATGTCACGACGTATGAGGAAGTAAAGAATCTAGCTGTGTTGCACGTGAAATTTTTAACAAAATCAATTAGCTGATTTTTTTTTACCATGTATTGACCAGTGGTTAAATAAAAGGGAGGGCGTCCATTATGAAAAAAGCATTGGTAGTAGGAGCTTCAGGAGGAATGGGGTATTCGATCGTCAAGGAATTATCAAACAGGGGGATCTCGGTGACGGCCTTTGCACGCACCCGCAGTAAGCTGGAAAAACTTTTCGGAAATGATTCGAATGTGACGATCCATACGGGAGATCTATTTCAAGTGGAGGATTTAGAAAGAGCAGCCCAAGGTGTTGACGTCATATTCCAATCAGCGAACATTCCCTATTCAGAATGGGATGAGAAGTTAGTGGTCATGATGTCCAATATTATGGAAGTGGCAAAAAAGAATGAAGCGAAACTTGCCTTTGTCGACAATATTTATGCCTATGGACGCAGTTCAGGGAAAAGCGTGACTGAAATGACGGTTAAACATCCCCACACGAAAAAAGGAAGCATCCGCCTGAATGTCGAAAACCTGATTAAGGAATCAAACATTCCTGCAATCATTGTTCACTTTCCTGATTTCTATGGTCCTAATGCGGAAAGTTCTTTACTGCATTATACGCTTAATAATGTCATTAAAAATAAGAAGGCCAGTTATGTGGGTGACCAAAACATTGCCAGGGAATTCATATACACCCCGGACGGAGCAAAAGCCATCGTTGAATTGTCCCTTAACGAAGAAGCGTACGGTCAGAACTGGAATATACCCGGTCATGAAGTGATTACTGGAAAAGAACTAATCAAGATCATTCGCGACATAACGGATTATCAAAAAGGAGTATCCACCATTTCAAAGAAGATGATTCAATTCTTGGGGATCTTCAACTCCCAGATGCGTGAAGCGGTCGAGATGTATTATTTGAATGAAGAACCGGTTGTATTGAACGGGGAAAAATACGAAAAGCTGATTGGACCGGTGCCTCGGACTTCTTATCGTGAAGGGTTGATCGAGACGGTGGAGTATATGAAAAGCCATGCATGAAAAAAACACGGCGTAAGAACGCCGTGTCGGTAATCCCTATAATCAACCTTTCCCAGCTTCGAATCCAGGGTATTTGGTCATGCCGCCATCCGCATATAGTGTCAAGCCGGTGACGTAGCTGGATTCCTCGGATGCGAGCCAAACCGCACATGCAGCGATTTGTTCCGGTTTTCCGATATAGCCCATCGGAATCAGGTCGATGACTTCTTGTGTCGCCTTTGGATCATTGAATTTCTCGGCGTTAATCGGTGTATCGATCGCTCCAGGGGAAATGTTATTCACGCGGATTCCTTTTGGCGCATATTCAAGGGCAAGTGTTTCGGTCATCATTTTGACGCCACCTTTACTTGCTGCATAGTGAACAAAATGTGGCCATGGAATTCTGTCATGAACCGAAGACATATTGATGATGTTTCCTTTAATATCATGTTCTAACATATAACTGATTGCATCCCGACTTGCTAAAAACATGCCGGTAAGGTTGACGTCGATGACCTTTTGCCAATCTTCTAGCGTCAGTTTTTCGCTTGGCACTTCATTTTCAATGCCTGCATTGTTGATCATGATGTCGATGGTACCGAATGTATCCACTGCAAACTGAATTAATTTCTTCACATCTTCTTCTTTTGTAACATCGCCTTGAATGGCTGCGGCCTTCCCGCCTGAAGCTTCAATCGTTTGAATGATTTCCTTATAGTCGTTCTCTTCCGAATGATAATTTAAGACAACTCGTGCTTTTTCCTTTCCGAAGCGTTCCGCCATTGCTTTACCTAATCCTGTTGCGGCCCCTGTGATTACGACTACCTTGTTCTCTAAATCTGTATACATACTATATCCTCTCCCTTATTTATTCTTTTGTGAATCCAATCATGACGCCACCGGCGATGACTAATATACAACCGATGATGACATAGGTCATTTGTTTCTTTGATTTTTTCTCTCCTAATAGGAAGATGCCGCCTAAAGTGGAAATGACGATACCCATTTGCGAGAATGAAAAGGCAATCGCAACGCCCACTTTTGGATTAGCGAGAAGGAGACCGATATTCCCGGTCGCCCACATGATCCCAGTTAAGATGTTGCGTCCGGCATATTTGTTGAATGGTTTATGTTTAATGGATAGAAGGAAAGCTGCAATAAACATTCCGATCGCTTGTGGCAAGATAGCCGACCACCCGTCAATGTCAAACCATCTGACGACGATGACATAGGTGACAAAACCAAGAGTGGAGACGATCAAGTAAAGGATTCCTTTTTTCATGCTGCCTTCATTTTTTCCTCTACTACCTTCATAGCTTGTCAGCAATACACCCGCAATCAAGAAAATGATGGCAATCACGCCAAGGATGATCGTCGAAGTGGTGTTCCACTCCTTAAAGACGATAACCGCAAAAAATGTATTTCCTAGTATTTGCAATCCGGTTGAAATGGGAACGGTTTTGGAAACGCCCATTTCCTTGACACTGTTGAACTGAAAAAGTTGACCGAACGCCCAGCCAATCCCTGAAATGATTCCGACAATCCAGATGAGGCTCGTCCATTCGGGGGGATTGATGACCGACATCACGATGGCAAACAATAAAGAGCCGATGGTGATACCGAGTGTTTGGTTATATGAGTTGCCCCCGAGTTTTTCGGAAACAAGTACCAAGCTTCCCCACGTTAATGCGGGGATAAGTGCATAGAGAAAACCTTCCACAAAATCCATCTCCTAAGTTACAAACATTTGTATTAATGAAAAGTACTAGTTATTTAGTTAGCTACTAATAAATTTCCCTCGTTTTCTAAAATGAAAACATTTTTTTAATATATTAATTTAGATACATGATTCGTTTCTCCCGAATCAATGGGCTGAAAAATAAACCGGTTTATGGTATTTTTAATTAAAATTAGTTAGGAGTGGGAACATGACGACATTACATGAATGGTTTGAAAAGGGGATACCTGCAAAGGAATTTGTGGAGTCGATGAAAGTGAATAAGGAAGGCTTGCAATCCGTATACGAGCGTTTTTCCATTTCGGAAGAAGACCGTGCATTTTTCGAAGAAGTAAAAGGGAAAGAGCTGAGAGCGATTGTCATTACAGAAGATTGGTGTGGCGACGCGATGATGAATATCCCGATCCTTTTGAACATCGCACAGGCAGCGAATATAGATACGCGGATGATTCTGCGGGATCAAAACCTTGAGCTGATGGATCAGTACTTAACGAATGGAACGGCACGATCGATTCCCATCTTTATTTTCATCGATAATCAAGGGAAGGAAAAAGCAGTTTGGGGCCCTCGAGCACCTAAAGTACAGGAGTTCGTAATGGAATTGCGCAAGGATTTGCCAGCTAAGGAAGACGAACATTTTGAAGCGGCACAAAAGGAGCTTTTTAAGAAAATCGGGGAATCTTATGCCCAAAACGAACAGCTTTGGCAAGAAGTGTACAGCAGCATTAAAGAAACATTGACGAAGGCGTAAACCACTTGCATCCCCGTTTTTAGCGGGGATGTTTTTTTCTTAACCTTACAAAGTTTTGATTCTTTCCTCTTTATTTTCAGTATGTGATGCGACCGACATGCCCAAAGCCGGGATAGCTGCCAGAGCAACGGTGATAGCGGATAAACTAAAAACCGTGAATAGCGAAGTTATTTTCAGTAATGGACCGGATGAAGCCGTTCCAATTAAGAGGAATAGAATGAAGATGGGCGTGATAATGCCATTTGTTCTACCGATGAATTTTTCTTCCACAAGTTTAATCATCATGGTGCTTAAGAGTATTTGCATGAACGCCATCATGAAGGCGGTGATGAATCTCATCGATGCCGTTAAAATAAAGGAAGTGGACAGTACTTCGATAACGGTGGAAAGGGCTAACAATAAAAACGTACCAACAAACGTCACCCTCACATGAAGACGATTAACTAAAGTGGCCGCGATGATTCCCCCAATCAGTAAACCAGCCCCTGCTGCAGCGGATAACCATTGAAGGGCTTCTTTTGGCAATTGTAGCCTATCCGTGATCAGAAAAACCTCGAGCGGTTGTACCAGGCCTGCTCCAAGACCCAAGAAACAAAAGGTCAGGGCGATTCTTTTCAAATTGTGATTATGGAGTACATAGTGAAAGCCTTGTTTAATTTCTGTAACGATCGTCGAGTCAGCCTGTTTTTCCTTTTTGGCATCCTTCGGTAAAAAGAGCGTGATGACCGTGGATAATCCAAATGTAAGAATTAACAAGGAAAGGGAAACCGAAATGCCAAAATTCGAATAGACGGCCGTACCGATGATGGGTCCCAGAATCAAGAACAGGGAACCTAGGCTTTGCACGATGCCTATCGCCGAACCGACTTGATCTTCAGGGATGTGCCGTTTGAAAATCTTCGCGGAAGAAGGCTGTGAAAATTGGGAGACGATTGCTGAGACGAATGTGGCAAAGAAAACGGCTTCCCACATCCCGAATGAGATGAAACCTAAAATGATTAGAATCGAAACGATGCTGAGCAGCCCGCCGCTAATGATCGTCTTCTTTGGATTCCAACGGTCGGCAAAGGTTCCGCCTATAAAGGAAAATAAGAAGATGGGGGCGTACTCGATGACAGTGATAAGGGATATCGCGACCGGATCCTGATTCGTTTTTTCGATAATGTAAAACAAAACGGCCATATTTCGAATCCATATGCTGATTTGATCAAGCATATCCGAACTCAACATGATCCAGAAAACCTTATTTTTCAATAATTGGTTCATCCACAAGCAGCTCCTTCTTAATTAATCTGACCGTTCGGTTTAATAAATTCCTAAAAAAGATCGTTCTACAGGACTATCGTTAAATAATCGAGGAACATCCTTTCTTGGGAAAAGGATAAGAAAGGGATGTTGTTCCTCTTAGTGTTTCGAAATGCCTTTTAAAAAGACGTCCACGCTTTTGTGATATAGTCTCCTGATTTCAGGAAATTCCATCTCGTAATAGGTGGCATGTAATCCGGCATGCATGCCAAAGAGAATGTACATAAGGTCTTTGGGATTATCTTCGATGAACGCCCCTTCTTTAATTCCCTGGTCAATGACGGCTTCATACGTGTCATAATACTGACTGCGATAAATTTCTAAAATATGCGCAAAAATCTCAGGGTCAGCCGTTTCACTTCCGCCAAATTCCTCAGCGGCTTTAATTAATGGACTTTGCAGATCTTCAAGATAATGGTCTGCCAATGCATATAATTTCTCTACACTCGTGCGGTAGTTCTTTTGCTTGATGTTCCAGGCGCGCTTCCACTCGTCGGCGTTATTCTCGACGATGTACAAGAAAAGTTTTTCCTTGCTTTTGAAATGATAATAAATGCTCCCTTTACTGCTTTCGGAGACGTTTGTGATGTCTTCCATTGACGTAGCGGCGTATCCCTTTTGGGCAAACAATTTTTCTGCTTCTTTAGCTATCTTAAGCTTAGTGGGAGAGGGGGTACTTTGTTGTTTCATGTCAGATAAGCCTCCAATGATAAACTGAACGTTCGGTCTATAATTAAACTATCGTAATTTCCTATAATTGTCAATGATGTTTTGTTATTCAAAAAAGCCAGTGTGCATTAAATGGATGCGCACTGGCTTAGTTATATGGATCAAATCAAAAACATCGCTACGATCGTCGTCACGAATAAACCGATGCATACCGGAAGCAAGTTTCGGCGGGCGAGTTCAAAGGGACTGACGTTACAAATGGCCGCCGCTGGGATAAGTGCCCATGGAATCAAGGTACCGCCACCGACCCAGATTGCCGTGATTTGGCCGAGGGCAGTCAACGTCGCAGTACCGCTTCCAATCGCCGTCCCGAATAGATTTGCGACCGAACCGGCCAGGGAAATACCTGAAAACCCGGAACCATCCAAGCCGGTAATCGCACCGATGCCTGTCAGTGTGACGGCAGCTATCTCTTTCGTCAATGGAACCGAGGCGGCGAGTGCTGCACCCAAATCGTTGACGATGCCGAGAGAGGCTTTCGGTAAGTAGTCCCCGATGATTTTAGTGAAGCCGGAATCGCCTAAATAGAAGAAAGCGGCAATCGGGATGACCGGACCGAAAACCTTGAAGCCAAATTGGAACCCTTGAATCAAGTAGCTCGTTGATTTTTCAAGGCCAGGATGGCCATGGGCCACGAGAGATAAGATCAGCAAGATAAAAACGGCGGTTCCGCCAACCAATGCTGTTGCTTCGCCGCCTTGTAATTTCAGAAGCCAAAGAGCGACGACATCCAGTAAAAAGGCCAATGGGATGAATATCGCAAAAAACCTCTTCTGTCCCATCGTAAGTAACTCTTCATTCATCCCATCCTGGTCTTCGTCGATTGCTTCTTGTACGGTAGGCTGAATGCGACCAAGCCGCATATCCCGCTTCAAGAAGATGAACGCAGAAACCGTAGTCACGACGCCCATTGTGATGACGAGCGGGATGCTGGCTGAAATGACGTCACCGACCGGAATCGAAGCCGCATCAGCCGTGAGTTTTGGTGCCGCTTGAATGACGAAATCACCCGAAAGCGCAATGCCGTGGCCAAATAAATTCATCGCCATCGCTACGCCTAGTGCAGGCAATCCGGCCCGCAATGCGACCGGTAGCAGCACGGCACCAAGCAAAGCGACGGCAGGAGATGGCCAGAAAAACCAGGAGATGCCCATCATGACGATTCCAATCACCCAAAAAGCGAGTGTGGGGTTTTTAATGAATCTAGCAAAAGGTGCAATCATGACATCATTGATACCTGATCTCGTTAAGACTGTACTCATGGCAACAATGATGGAAATGATTAAAATGGTCGACATTAACTCGGTAATGGCGAAAGCGAAACTATTGAATACGCCACTGATGGAGGAAGCCAAACTGCCTGTAGAGACGAGCGCCAAAATGAAGATGCCAACGATGCAAATGAGGGTGGTATCCCGACGCTTTACCATAAACCCGATGATCAACACGATGAATAAAACATAAATCCAATGGAGAGCCGTCAATCCCATCCCATAATCCATCTCCCTCAAAATCTTCCTGATACAGATTATGAAGGGGAGCCCAAATGGTGAGTTGTTTTAAAAAAAGTCATAAATCGGACTTGTTGGAAAGCTGTCCAAGCAATTGTTGAAAAAAAGACAAGAATGAGAACATTCAAATGAAAGAAAGTTAGAAACACATGATAAAATAAATGGAGGGTGTTAATAATTGTACCTAGAGGTGAATATAAAGAGTAAGTGCATAGAAAAAAGGCAGAAAGCTTAATTCAAAGCGTTCTCCCCTTCTTTAGAGTTAAAAATTATAATATTGGCGTAGTAAATAAGCTAGGTACTTACAATGTGGATGAGCGTGAAGGTTCTCGAGCAATCCTTTTATGATGGCCGGTCCATAAGTTTGTTCAATCAGTTGCTCCTTGAGCAGGAGTAAGGATTCTTTTTCAATGGACTCTTCGATTTCCTCAATCTTATTATCCATAAGATCGAGTAGCTGTTCCTTTGTCATTTCTTCGCACATGACAGGACTGATTATTTCCGTCAATTCTTGTGAAATAAAAGGAATGGTTGAATGCCTTGCCAGTATATTCGTTTTTTCCACAAGAGATTGCGAGAGTCGGACTAAATCCAACGGTATATTATAGAATAAAAATAAAACAGCATACTGTTGTAAGAATCCTTTTATACAATAGGTTAAATCATATTTTGTTTGAATGATATCGTCCCCATATAGTCGTTCAACCAATGAGAGGATACTCGTTTCATTGATTCTTTCATAGTGTTGAATTCGTGTTATGAGTTCTTCATTTAATGATTGTGCTTGTTCTTTAAAAATAATCTTAGCGAAGTCTGTATGGTTCAGATAAGATTTAAATGAGGTATAGAAAAATTCATATAAAAGGTCTTCATTTGCTGTGTTTTTGACTACGTGGTCAATATCTGAGACGAGCTGTATCATAAAATAATCGACCAGCGCTATAATCAATTCATCTTTGGATTTAAAAGATAAATAAAAGGCACCCTTTGAAATGCCACAGTGATCGGTGATTTGCTGTACGGAGGTAGCGTTAAACCCTTGTTTTGCAAAGAGTTCGATGGCCGTTTCCATTATGAGTTCCTTTTTAATCATTCCATTCGCTCCTAGGTCATATTGTTGACAAATGACTAATTAGTCATTAGTATAAGTAAATATGTTTGATAAGTCAATTAAGGGTAGGTGTAAAGGTGAGAGGTTTAGTCAATTTTGTTCTAAGGAATAAACTAGCAGTGTGGCTCCTTACAATTATTATTACGGTATCTGGTATTTATTCGGGTACGCAAATGAAAACGGAGACAATCCCGGATATTACAATTCCCTATTTAACGGTGATGGGTGTATATCCTGGTGCTACTCCAGAGAAAGTGATGGATGAGGTCTCGATACCATTAGAGGAAGCGGTTGAAGGGCTTGAGGACGTGAAAGCCGTTTATTCCAATTCGTATTCCAATATGTCCAATATTCAAGTGGAATATGAATATGGGATCGATATGGATGAGGCGAAGCGTGCTCTTGAATCGGCAATTGACGGAGTAAAGTTACCGGAGAAAGCGGAAGAGCCGACGATTACAGCCATCAGCTTAAACATGATGCCTGTTATGGCATTGAGTGTAAGCAGTACAAAAGAGGATATTGTTGAATTAACGTCAACCGTGGAAGATAGTTTACTTCCAAAAATCGAGAAAATCGACGGGGTTGCTTCGGCCACTACCACTGGCCAGCATATAGAAGAAGTTGAATTAACGTATGACGAAGCAAAGATGGCTAAACTGGACCTTACGGAAGATAAGGTAAAGGAAATGATTCAGGCAAGTGATTTAGCTGTATCATTAGGCCTTTACGAATTCGAAGAAGGGGAACAGGCCGTTTCAGTAGACGGTAAGTTCATGACAGCTAAAGAATTGAAGGGAATGCTTATTCCTGTAACACCATCAGCTAGCAATCCAGCACCTTTTGTGAAACTTAGCGATATTGCTAAAGTTGAGCTAGTTGGGAAAGAAGAATCCGTATCACGTACGAACGGTGAAAATGCGATTGCCATTCAAATTGTCAAAGGGCAGGAAGCAAACACAGTTGACGTGGTTAACGATGTGAAAGATCTAATTAAAGAAGAAGAGAAAAAGATTGATGGCCTTGTTGTCGATGTCAGTCTTGACCAAGGGGAACCAATTGAGGAATCCGTATCGACGATGATAGAAAAAGCGCTATTCGGCGGTTTAATTGCGATATTAATCATCCTTTTATTCCTAAGGGACATTAAATCGACCATCATTTCGATCATTTCGATTCCTGTTTCGATCTTTATGGCCTTCCTAATCTTAAATGGCTTGGGAATCACATTAAATATCATGACATTGGGTGCGATTACGGTTGCCATCGGACGGGTAATCGATGACTCGATCGTTGTTGTTGAAAATATTTACCGACGCATGCATTTGAAAGATGAAAAATTAACAGGTCGTGCATTGGTGCGAGAAGCGACAATCGAAATGTTCAAGCCAATCATGTCATCAACATTAGTAACGGTTGCGGTATTCGCTCCGCTTATCTTCGTTGGCGGTATGGTAGGCGAACTGTTCACACCATTTGCATTAACCATGACATTTGCCCTTTTGGCTTCGTTAGTCGTTGCCATAACGATTGTACCGGCATTATCTCACTTCTTATTTAAGAAAAAATTATATGGTGAGAAGACCGAGAGTAATCATAAAGAGCTTGGCAAATTAGCTAAGGGATACAAACGTGTTCTTAGATGGACATTGAATCATAAAGTGATCACTTCCATCATATCTGTGGTTCTATTAGCCGGCAGTTTGGCCTTAACGCCATTAATCGGTTTTAGTTTCTTAGGTAGCGAAGAAGAAAAAGTGATGTACTTAACCTACACACCAGAACCAGGGGAGCTTAAAGAAGAAACATTAGCGAACCTTGAAGTGGTGGAAAAGAAGTTACTGAAACGTGACGAGATTGATATTGTTCAGTTATCCGTAACAGAGGATGGCGACTCCATGGCCGCAATGATGGGCGGGGGCGGAAGCGGTGCCCTCATGTACCTGATCTTTGACCCAGACATGAAAAACTTCCCGGAAGTACGGGAAGAGATTGAAGAATATGTCTTCAATATTGGTCAATCAGGCGAATGGAAGAGCCAGAACTTCTCGTCTATGTCTGTGGCGAGTGATGAAGTCAGCTACACGTTCTACAGTGAAGATTTAGGTAAATTAAATGACGCTGTAAAAACAGTAGAAGGCGTTATGAAGAAAAATGACGGCTTAAAGGACGTTTCTTCTAGTACAGAGGATGCCTATGTGGAATATACATTCAAAGTAGAACAAGATGAATTATTGAAGTATGGATTAACTACAGCTCAAATCATTGGGATGTTAAGCCCTTCTACCCAAGAAGAAGTATTAACAACCATTGAAAAAGACGGTGAGTCAGTAGAAGTCATCGTTCAGCAAGATCAAGACGAACAGCCAAAATCAATTGATGATATGTTAGATAAAAAAGTACCAACCGCAACAGGTACGACGATGAAACTTTCTGAATTGGTCACGGTTAAAGAAGGAACCACGTTGAATACATTGGCTCGTAGTAAAGGTGAATACTACGCCACTGTTTCAGGAACCATCACCGATAAAGATATTTCAAAGGCTACTTCTGAAATAGATGAAGACATTGATAAATTAGACTTACCAAAAGGCGTGACAATCGGTGTAGCCGGTGTAGCAGCGGATATGTCAGAAACATTTACCCAACTTGGTTTAGCCATGATTGCAGCAATCGCAATCGTGTACTTCATCCTTGTTGTCACATTCCGTGAGGGTGTCGCACCATTTGCTATCCTGTTCTCCTTACCGTTTACGGTCATTGGTTCGTTTGTTGGTTTATTAATCGCTGGTGAAACGATCTCGGTATCAGTCATGATGGGACTTCTCATGTTAATTGGTATCGTTGTAACAAATGCCATCGTACTTGTAGACCGGATCATTCATATGGAACGTGATGGCATGAATATGCGTGAAGCCATTCTAGAAGCTGGCGCAACACGACTCCGTCCAATCCTGATGACGGCCATTGCAACCATCGGAGCATTAATGCCATTAGCATTCGGCTCAGGCGGCGGCGGTTTAATATCAAAAGGTCTTGGTATTACCGTAATTGGTGGATTAGCAAGTTCAACATTATTAACATTGCTTATCGTTCCAATCGTTTACGAAGTATTATCAAAACTATTCAAGAAAAAACGTAATGAAATAGACGAAAACTAAAAGAGAGCCCTGCAGGATGAAAATCATCTTGTGGGGTTTTTTTGCGGCTTTCCAGGAGATATTTTCGATGCTGACCTCAATGAAAGTATTGTTACAGTCCCTTTTCTAGAAGAAGAGTTGGTAACGGCTAATCATAATGCTAAGGAAATGGTCCGCGCTCAGAAAACGGATGGCTTCAAATAAAAGCTTATCATTTAATATTAATCGTTATTGGGCAAGCCATAAATAGTCATCTCCTTCAGATTCATAGTAACCTTTTTTTACTATACCGAAATACTCTTACATTTACAGAATTATTTCCACGCCACTTGTTATATTAATAGGGGTCATTCTCATAGAGGCCGTCATCCCTTTGAATGGTTTTAAAACCATATCCCACCGAATCAGTGAGGAATTTCAAAATAAAAAGCATTAGTTTCTTTATTTTCAACTATACATCGAGTATTCTTAATGGGAGATAACCACTAGGATAAAAGAGGGATAATTCGTGAAGCACCTATACAGTGAAATACTACAATTTAGGGGTACGCATTATGACTTTGGATTCATGCAGGGGGAGAAGTTAAAGGATTCCCTCACTGTTAAAAATCGTGAAGATCAGTGGAAAGTAAGACAGCCACGTTTTACGGTTGAAGAGGAAGAGGTCAAAAAGGCGATTACTTCATTCGCACCTGGCGTATGGGAAGAAATACTCGGGTTCCAAGAAGCATTAAAATGGCCCATCGAACGTGTTCTTCAGGAGTTCGGCGGCTATAGATTGGATTATGTTCGATCAGGTTGTTCGATCATGACCGGCGATTCGTATTTGGTGCGTAATTATGATTACCATCCGAAAACCTATGAGGGACGTTATGTGCTATTCCAGCCGACGGACCAGGGATATGCGAGCATCGGTCCGAGCCAACGCGGGACTGGACGGATGGATGGGATGAACGAAAAAGGGCTATCGATGGGATATAATTTCATGAATCGGAAAAATCCTGGCGATGGATTCATTTGCTGCATGATTGGCCGATTGATATTGGAGTCTTGTGCAAATGTCGAGGAAGCCGTTGCGATGCTGAAGGAAATTCCGCATCGACATTCATTCACATACGTCGTTCATGATGGAAGTGGGAAGAGTTTTATAATAGAAACGTCCCCAAGAAATGTGGAGGTCCGGACAGCGACTGCCTGCACCAATCATTTTGAGATCCTGAAGCATGAAAACCGTCATCATCTTGTGGATTCGAAACGGAGATTGGATACTATCCATCAACAACAGGATAGCATCTCGGATACATATGAAGCATTTCGTTTGTTTAACGACACCAATCAGGGTGTTTTTTCCGATTTGTATAGCAGCTGGGCAGGGACGATCCATACGTCGGTTTATTTGCCGCGTGAAATGAAAGCATGGATTGCACTGGGCGGCAATCAAGAGCCTACGGTTCTGGACTTTGCAAAATGGCTTGCAGGAGAAGATATTGAAAAAGAAAGAATCATGGGTGTGATTGATACCACCATCCCATTTGTACATATGGATGAAGGGG
Organism: Peribacillus sp. NPDC097197; assembly: GCF_050278025.1. Taxonomy (NCBI): domain Bacteria; kingdom Bacillati; phylum Bacillota; class Bacilli; order Caryophanales; family Bacillaceae; genus Peribacillus; species Peribacillus sp. NPDC097197. The sequence goes on from NZ_JBNNST010000010.1 coordinate 155,968, forward strand.
CGAATTGGTTCCGTGAGTAAGAGTGGATAATGGAGGCTCGATCTTTGGATTGGGCTTCTTTATTTATTCGTGTCTGCAAAATTGCGTGTATTTTTACATGATGAGGGATAATATGGAGGGATGATGATATCATTTATTCTTAGATTAACGGAACAAACATAGTATGAACCAATGCTGTGTAAAGGGACAGTTGTATAATAGAGTGGATGGTAAAGTGGATACATATAAAATGTAACAGAAGATTCTACCAAATGGGGAATAGAGGGAGATAATTCATGGAAACAAAAAGAGTATTACCGGTTCTTTTCTTAGTGATGTTTTTAGTCATGGTTGGGTTTGGAATCATCATTCCCGTCATGCCTTTCCTGGCTGAAAAAGTGGGAGGCAGCCCGACGGAGCTTGGTCTTTTGATGGCTGTCTATTCGTTCATGCAATTGATATTCGCACCAATGTGGGGCCGCGTGTCTGACAGGATTGGCCGGAAGCCGGTCATGATGATCGGGATTGCAGGCTTGGCTGTTTCGTTTTTTATCATGGCATCGGCGGATTCTTTGCTCGTGCTATTCATCGCCAGGATTATCGGGGGTGCCTTATCATCAGCGAATATGCCAACTGCCATGGCATACGTAGCAGATATTACGACACCCGAAGAACGGGGAAAAGGGATGGGAATCATTGGGGCCGCTACAGGACTTGGCTTCATATTCGGTCCGGCCATTGGTGGGATATTCTCGGAGACGAGTTTGAATATGCCGTTTTACATCGCCGGCATTTCATCCATCATTACCCTGATCTTAGTCATGATATTACTGAAAGAATCGCTTACTGAAGAAAAAAGATCCCATCGGACGGAAGAAAAGGTGTCCATGTGGAAATCCTTTAAAGGTCCGATGAGCGTCCTGTTTATTCTGCAATTGATCATTACCCTTTCCATGGCAGGCTTAGAGACGACGTTTGCTTATTTTGCAGCCCAAAAGGCTGATATAAGTCTTGTTCAATTAGGTTATATCTTTATGATCATGGGATTCGGTAGTGCGATTGTTCAAGGTGGATTAATCGGACCGATGACCAAGAAGTTCGGGGAAGGAAACGTCATTCGAATCGGAATTGTCGTATCGGCGATTGGATTTGTGCTCATCTTGTTCTCCACTAATTTCTGGACATCGGCGATTTTCCTGACGATTTTCGGATTGGGGAACGGTGTCATCCGCCCTGCCATCTCGGCACTGGTCACTAAAAGTTCAACATCCGGCCATGGTGGGGTCACGGGCTTACTTTCTTCCTTTGATTCATTCGGAAGGATTGCGGGCCCTCCTATAGGTGGTTGGTTATTCTCCATCTACATCGGTTTACCTTTTATATCCGGTGCGATCCTATCGCTGTTTGCATTGGTCCTTTATCAAGTGTTCCATGCAAGGAAACGATCAGTGGAAACAAGCAGCTAATCAAGAACATAAATAAGAAAAAACGAGTTAGGAAATTCCTACTCGTTTTTATTTTTGGCTGATGACTTTGATCTTGGAGAGCACCCAATCGTATTCCCCGCTTGAAATTACGCTATCGCAATATTCGCATTGTCCGGATGCGTTGATACTGACATTCGCTCCACAGTTTGGACATTGCGTCACATCATATTTCTCTTTTTGAGTCTCGGTCAATACTGTTTCCTTACGGATCAGTGTCCAGATATAAGACATGTGAATATCCCGGTCAGGATTGCCTTTGAGGACTTTCTTGGTGTGATCATCGATTACGTAATCATTCATCCGGGCTTTGATATATACATCGAGTTCGTCATTGGATCCGTCATTTTCATAGCGAACGATTTTTGATTCAAGGATGGCGATATTTTCAACCACATTCGTTTTATGCTGGTCAATATAGGACTGTAATTGCCGGTTATGCATATTGAATAATGAATCGGTTTCAAACGGTCTGATGCTGTTCCACTGTTTCTCCATCCAAGCTTGCTGTAATTGGAGAAACATATTATTGATTTTCGATAAAAACACTTCATCATGAAACAGAGGATCTTTCGATTTCAATCCTGCAAGATTAGCGTCTATAGGCCGGTAGGCAGGCTCTGGGCTTTTTACGGTATTCCTATTGGATGTGGTGGTTCTTCGTTGTTTTTGTTGGCTGCTTTTGCCGAATTTTTTATAGGCGAAGAAAGCGATGATCAAAATGACTCCCAATACGGGATATTTTTTTAGAAAGTAAAACAAAAACCATAAGTCGATGCCTTCCCCTGAAGCCGTGGAAGTATTGACGAATTCGTCTTCCGGTTCCTCATTATGCGATACACCATTCCCCACATCGGCTAGTGTGACATCGACGGGAAAGATGAGGAGGGAGGTGAAACAGAGAAGCAGTGTGATGATCCATTGAATGTTCCATTTATTCATCATCCTAATTTATTCCCGCATTCTGCACAGAATTTAGAATTCGGCGTATTGGGATGGCCACATTCCGTACAAAAGGTGGCAACAGCCTTTCGTTCTACTTTCGTCCCGCAATTGCCACAGAATTTGGCGCCTTTTTGATTGTCATGATTACACTCAGGACACTTTTCGGTTTGTTCAGACGGTGCCGTTTTCTCCGTGTGAAATGGTTCATTGTTCTGGTTGCCGCCTTGAAGAGATTGGGAAATGAGTTGCCCAAAACCGAGGCCGGCACCAAGTCCCATCCCGGCTTGCATCATATCACCGGCAGAGCCTTCCTTTTCAGAAACATTCTCTAAGGCATCAAGCTTTCTGACATCTTTGTAGTTGTTCATGCCACCCATCATGTTAATGCGCGTTCTTTCTTTCAAGAACTTCGTTAAATCTTCCGGCAAGGAAATGTTGGTGACGGTAAAGGAAACGATTTCAAGTCCCATATCCGTGAATTCGTTTTCCAGTTCCTGTTTCATCGCATCGTTCATCACTCGATAGTTCTGGGATAACTCAGTGATCGTCACTCCTTGTTTGGCAACGACATTGGAAAATTCGCTTAAGACATATTCCTTCAATTGCCCTTTTAGTTCATTCAACTTATAGATCTTGTTTGTGGAACTGACGGTATGAATGAACATCTTGGGGTCTTCAATCCGAAAACCAAAGGTTCCGAAAGCCTTGACTTCCACTTGTTCAAACTTTGGATCATTAATCCAAATCGGGTTGGATGTCCCCCATTTCTGATCGATGAATTTTTTGGTGTTTACAAAGTACACATCGGCTTTGAACGGGGATTTAAATCCGAAAGCCCAGCCTTTAATGTCTGCTAAGATAGGCAGGTTCTTCGTCTCAAGCTTATACATTCCTTCGCTAAATACATCAGCCACTTTTCCTTCCTCAACGAAAACGGCGTTTTGGCCTGGGCGTACGGTCAACTGTGCCCCATTTTGAATCTCGTTATCTTTCATGGGGAACTTATAGACCAAGGTATCGTTGGTGGCGTCTTCCCATTCGATAATATCAAGAAATTGTTTACCCATAAAATCCTTAAAACCCATAGTGTCATCCTCATTTCAACATGTAGTACGTCCCGATCGCATTTCTATATATATTCATATATTGATAATATTTCCCATTACATTTTATAATAAATGGTAAATGGTGTAAATGATTAAGGGGAATCTATGAGTCTACCTGTTGGTTTATTCAATATTCAAGATATCCTTTTATAATGAAGGTTTTGGAGGGATTCGTGAACGAAACCACGAACTGTTTAGATAATGTAAAGAACAAATTCCACCTATAAAGTTGACAAGCTAGGAACAGGACATTTACTAAAGCACTAGATAAAAAACACGAGGTGAAGGGGACTTATCATGAAAATTACTCCATCTGCAAAAGTAGGGAATTTCGAAACGGGAATCTTTTCGGAGCTGGCGAACCGTAAACAAAAGGCGTTGAGGGAAGGCAAGGATGTTATTGATTTGAGTGTCGGAAGTCCGGATATGCCTCCGCCGGACTTTGTAAGAGATACACTTGTAAAGTATGCAAAAGATCCAACTGCATACGGGTATACGTTGAAGGGAATACCGGAATTCCATGATGCTGTTTGTTCTTTTTATGAACAGCGTTACGGGGTGCATCTTGAGCCGGATACGGAAGTATTGCAGCTGATGGGATCGCAGGATGGACTTGCCCATTTGGCGACTGCGATGATTGACCCGGGCGATTATGTGTTGGTGCCCGATCCGGGCTATCCGATATATGAAGCAAGTGTGAATCTTGCAGGTGGCGTGATCTATCCGATGCCGCTTACGCAAGAGAATCATTTTCTGCCCCAGCTGAGTGATATTCCGGCAGATATCTTGGCCAAGACGAAGCTGATGATCCTTAGTTATCCAGGAAATCCAGTCACGGCCCTTGCGGATGAAATCTTTTTTGCCGAGGTCGTCTCCTTTGCAAACAGGAACGACATTCTGGTCGTACATGACTTTGCCTATTCAGAACTGATTTTCGATGATCATCCTCAGATCAGCTTCCTATCCATCCCGGGTGCAAAGGAGGTTGGGATCGAGTTCAATTCGCTTTCAAAAACGTTCAATATGGCCGGCTGCCGTATTGGGTATGCAGTCGGAAATCAAGAGGTACTGAACATCTTAGGGACTTTGAAGTCCCATATCGATTATGGGGTCTTTTACCCGATTCAAAAGGCGGCCGAGATGGCACTTACCTCCAACCTTTCCTTGTTGTCCGATCAGGTGAACGTATATGAAGCCCGTCGTGACGCCTTGGTATCGGGTCTCGCAAAATCCGGTTGGCACGTGCCGAAAACTGCTGCGACAATGTTCATTTGGGCCCGCATTCCGGCTGGATGGAAGTCACGCGACTTTGCCTATAAACTGATTGAAAAGGCGGGTGTAACCGTGGTCCCAGGAGATGCTTTTGGAAAACAGGGTGAAGGATATGTTCGAATGGCCCTTGTCCAGCCGGTTGAGAGATTGACAGAAGCGGCCGAACGGATAGGGGCGTTTTTGATAGACTATCAAATAGTGGCGCAGGATTAGATGGAAGATCCTAAGCCTAATGTCATTTGTTATTTCGGATTAGGTATTTCCAGGGGCTGTCTAATAAGTCCCTAAAATAAAACAGGTGGAGAAAAACGAGTTGTTTTTCTCCACCTGTTTTTCTATTTCTATAATAATTTACTGAA